>JBEKNO010000009.1:0-27973 GCA_049522735.1 Occallatibacter sp. | reverse complement strand
ATCGACTTGATCTTGAAATCATTTTCTTCGAGCCAATGAATGACGCCAATGTGCGCCAAACCTCGTGCGCCGCCGCTTCCGAGAACCAGGGAAACGGTCTTGCTGTTCGTCGTCGACATCTTCTCACCGCATCCTTTCACTGCGACGCCGGCATGTGCCTCACAGGCGGCCAACAGGCTCAATCCGGCATCGATAGCGTTGCGGATATTTTCAGCCGCCGTTTGTCTTAAGGTCTACGCTCCGCCTCCAGCACATTCCTGATATTTGTGAGCGCGGCCTGGAGATCGGAAACCGAGCGTCCCACCGCGATTTTTCGAATGATCTCCCCTTTGAACCCAGCCAGGCCCGACTCTTCGCTACCCATGGCCATGATCAGATAAAAACCCGGACGCTTGGAGTCGTCATGGCTTCGGACGCAGAAGGAGAGATCCAGCGCGGTGTTAAAGTAGTGGCTCGAATAGAGTTGCTTCTCGGCGATTGCATAGGCCACGTCGTCTGCGGGGTTCCCGCGCATCGTCACCATATGGACGACACGCAACGTTGACCTGAGTCCGAATTTCACCTTGGCCCAATAGAAGCGATCTTCCGCATTGGCGGGCTTCACGTCGGGATAGGCGAGAAGGTAACTGTAGAAATCCGGCAATTGAGCCGGCAACGCCTTGGAATAGCTGAGCATGTAGGCGAACTGCTGGGACACAAAGGTTGGCTTGGATTTGTCGTTATAGACGCCCAGCGCATGATTGCCTTCGCGCTGGTAGTCCTGGAGAAGATGCAGCGCCATGCTCTGCAGCAACTGGTCGACTCGTCGGCTTGCGTCAGGCGCCGACCAATCGATGGATCGCTGAAGCTCCTCCATCGAGCTGTCCGACAATTGGATCATGCAGTGGCCGGGAAGGCATTTCCGCAGGTCGCTGAGATCGTCACTGTCCAACGAAAAGCCGTTTAAGTCGGCGAGCCGCGGCGGATTCCCAAACACACCGAGAGCCAGGTAACTGGGAAGCTTGCGAAGGCGGTCGAAGTCCGTAACGAATTTCAGATAGCTCTCGGGTGCAGCGTGAATGAAGACCGCGCCAAAGAGAAAAACCTCAGTCGGCGTGCGCGCCGGAAGGCTCTTCACAACCGGAATTCCATTGCTGATTTCGTCAATCTGATCCTGGGTGAGGCCGATGTTTTGCTCGAAGAATGTATCCAGGCGGGGATTCGATTGAGCGGGGCCGCGAGGACCGGATACAGCGGCCAAAATTAACATGGAAAGAGCAAACAATACCCTTCGCGTCATGCCGGCCTCCTTTGCAATTGGGCGGCATCGGCAGGAGATCCCGGCCCGGGATTATTCTCCAGCGCCGCTTTCACGTCATTTTTTGCTCCCGGCGCTTCTTTTCATTCTCGCGGTCGTTCTTTGTTGGTGACGATCCCGGTTCATTCATAAATCACCTCTCCCGCCCAACGTAGGCTGCGGCCGCCAAGAGCCCTCCACGCCTGGGTGCGTTATTGCGGGTTGCCCTATGGAGAAGAATCCGTTTGGCGGCTTCCACCAGCAGGAGATAGACCACTGTCGCTACGGCTACAAAGACAAAATAACTGAACGGCAGCGGCGTGAAACCCAGCATGTTGGCGAGGGGGCTGAACGGCAAATACATTCCGATCGCCACAACCGCCAGGCACGTCGCCAGCAAAGGAACGCTGGGGCGGCTGCGCAGCGGATTCTTCGTTGTACGGATAACAAAGACGACCAGGGTTTGCGTGGCCAGAGACTCGACAAACCAGCCGGTATGAAACAGCGCCTGGCCCGCGCGGAAGAAATGCAGCAGCACATAGAAGGTCAGAAAGTCGAAGATGGAACTGATGGGTCCGATGAACACCATGAAATTACGGATAACGCCAATATCCCAGTGCTGAGGCTTGATCAGGTAGCTATCGTCGACATTGTCCGTTGGAATTGTAATCTGGGCCAGGTCGTAAAGGAAGTTGTTCAACAGAATCTGGGTGGGCAGCATGGGCAGGAAGGGCAAAAAGAGCGAAGCCCCGGCCATGCTGAAGACATTGCCGAAGTTCGAGCTTACGCCCATCAGCAGATACTTCATCACGTTGCCGAAGGCTTTGCGCCCCTCGATGATGCCGTCCTGGAGTACCCGCAGGCCGGGCTCAATGAGAATCACGTCGGCGGCGTCGCGAGCCACGTCGGCCGCGCTGGGCACGGATATGCCGACATCGGCCGCATGAAGCGAAGGCGCATCGTTGATGCCGTCGCCCATAAAGCCTACCGCGTGGCCGTTGTGCTTGAGAGCCATGAGAATCCGGTTCTTTTGCGCCGGAGAAATGCGGGCAAAGACGTGCGACTCCTCGGCGTGGTGGGACAGCGCCGGGTCAGTCATATTGTCCAATTGGTCGCCGGTCACGATTTGGCCGGCGCTCAGCCCCACCTGCGCGCACACGCGGGCGGTGACCAGGTCGTTGTCGCCGGAGATGACCTTGACCTCGACTCCATCCTGCTTGAGCGAAGCCAGAATCTGGGCGGCGTCTGGCAACAGCGGATCGGAAAAAGTCAGGAACCCCGCCATGATCAGGTTGCGCTCGTCCTGAACCGAATAGTCCGCGCGCGCGGCAACATCGGCGTAAGCCACGGCCAGCGAGCGGTATCCCTGGGCATTCAGATCCTGGCTGGCCTGGCGGATGCGCCGGATGGCATCCTCCCCAATGGGTTCCACCTTGCCATCGGCCTCGTAGCCGGAGAGGAGCGGAGCGATCCCTTCCGGGGCGCCCTTGGTGATGAGAAGCCGCTGGGAGTTCCGCTCCACCACGACCGAGAGCCGCTTGCGCTCGAAGTCGAAGGGAATCTCATCGCACTTGGTGTAATCCGCCGTGTTTTGCGGACTCTGATGGAGGATGACGTCATCGAGCGGACTGCGAATGCCGGTCTGGAACTTGCTGTTGAGGAACCCCAGTTCCAGCGCGCGGCTGGATGGTTTCCCGAAGGCATCGATTGAGCGATCGAACGACATGATCCCCGTGGTAAGCGTGCCCGTCTTATCGCTGCACAGCACATCCAGGCTGCCCAGGTTCTGAATGGACGAGAGATGCTTGACGATGACCTTCTTGCGCGCCATGGCGACGGCGCCTTTGGATAGCGTCACCGTGGTGATCATGGGCAGGAATTCCGGGGTCAGGCCTACGGCCAGCGCCACCGCAAACAGCAGGGATTGAAACGGATCGCGGTGGCGTAAAATGCCCACCACAATCAGGAAGAGCACGAGAAAAAAGACTGTGGCCGCGAGGAGGCGGCCGACGCCGCGCAAGCCCTTATCGAAGGCAGTCTCTTCCGGTCTTGCCGATAGCCGGGCCGCGATGTCGCCAAAGGCCGTTCGAGGGCCGGTCGCGACCACCTCCGCGGTTGCCGTTCCACTCACCACCGATGTGCCCAGAAAAACCATGTTGGGCGCATCCGCCTTGGTTGAAGCCGGCTCCGCGGTTGCGGCCTTGGCGGTGGGAAGCGACTCGCCCGTCAGCGCCGCCTGCTGCACATAAAGATCGCGCGCCACCAGAAGGCGCGCGTCCGCCGGAACCAGATCTCCGGCGGCAAGCCGGACTAAATCTCCCGGCGCCACATCGCGCCGCCGAATCTCTCGCCAGGCGCCGTCGCGCTGCACGGTTGCCGTCGGGGCCACCTGATCGTGCAGCCGTTCGACGGCCCGCTGCGAGCGATAGGTCTGGCTGAAGTCCATCGTCGCGCTAAGCAGAACAATGGCGCCAATAATGCCCGCATCCACCGCATCGCCCAGAAATGCCGATGCCCCCGCGGCAACAAGCAGGATCAGGGTCAGCGGATTCAGGAATATGTGCAGGAGGTCGGCGACAGGGTTGTAGTGCGTTGTGGCCGCGGGTTCATTGGGCCCGAACTGGCCGAGCCGCGATTGAGCTTCCTCTGAGGTCAGGCCGGCAGACGCGGAAGAGATTTCATCAGCATTGGGCGACATGAATGGATTTCTCCCTGCGCGATGTGGCGTAAGCCCTGTCAAGCGAAGATTGTAATCCATGCGCCAGCTTGCGTCGCGTGCGAAAAATCCGCGACTTGAATGTGACCCCCGGAATGCCAAGCGCCTGCCATGACTCCTTCATCGAAAAACCATTGATGGCAAAGTGCCGAAACGCAGTCTGCTCGGGGTGGGGAGTTTCCGTATCTGCTTATTCAATAAGCGCGTTGAGTTCTACCAGTGCATAGACTTGTTCGGGGTTGGGCCGGTTGTCCAGAACCTCGTCCAAAGAAGATTCCGGGGAGATCTCTTCCGGCGAACAGTACGGCTCGTGAGCGCATTTGCGCATGGTCCCCGCATCCTGGATGTTGTTCATAATGAACCCTCTTCTCTCCGGTCAGATGCGCGTCCCTGCCGCGATGTCCGCGGCGGCGTTGACCTCCGCAAGGGAGCGGAAGACGCCTCCGGTAGAATCGATCAACTGGTTAAAGAACGCGCTGCGGAAAGGCTTTTGATGGAGAAGAATGGAGGTCGCATTGTGTCCAGCGCCACAGTACAGTATGAGATTTTAGTTACCTAAGTACCCACTTTGATGTCGAATATGCTTTGGAAACCATCCTGGTACGTAAGTAATGCGCGTTCGTGCTCTCGATTTCCGAGGTGGCCATTTCCGCTAACTAACTGAATATATGGGGCTTCCAGCCAGGAGTGAACTCCGGCTCGTCCGCCTCGACGTGGGGGCGGATGCAGCCGGCAAATCTGGACAACATACACGACAAAATACACGCCCAAAACAGGAGGGAATTTGAATTTATCTCTCCCCCACAATAATCGCTTGACAATGCGTTGCCGCCCGGTTATTTTTTTTCTGGCTCAAGAATCCCCCGTGGGGCCCCACTATAAAAAAATGCGCCCGTGTTTTGCGCTGAATTGGGAACTCTCCGCAACGGCACGACGCCTCAACCGCGATGGCAGGTTTATTCCGAAAAGGAGGCACATGGTACGCCAAGTTACGAAATCCCGCACACGTGAAATTCTTACCCGGCGTCTGGTACTGCTGAGCCTGGTGGGTTTTCTCTTCCTCTGCATTCCAACCGCGCTGCTGGCATCAGGAACAGGACCCTCAGTCCCTGTGTACTATCTGGGCGCCCCCACAACTCTTTTACCCAACGCTTGCCCCGATGTTTCCGGCGACGATGGCTGCGTCAGTGCCGATACTACCCATACTTCCCTTTCGAAGGCGAAGCCCCTTGCAACGGCGAAGCCCCTTGCTGGGGGGGGGGCCACTGAAGCGCCGCAGGATGTGGCCGTCGACGCGGCGGGCACGATCTACGTTGTCGACTCGGTGCTGAACGAGATCCTGGTGGAAAGCCAGGATTCGGAAGGTCTGGTGATGGCGGGTATCTCGGGACCTTCGGGGTATGCCGGAACCACCGCAGCCACGGCCATCACTTGCACCGGCTCCTCCATGAGCCCTGACGGGTTATCGGGCCCAACGGCCATTACCGCGACCATTGACCCGGCGACCGGATACAACATCCTGTATGTCGCGGATTCGGTCAACTCCCGGGTGGTGAAAATCATCGTGAGCCCCGGTGCAAATTTCGGTGTCTGTACGGTGGTGGGCATGGGCGGCGGATCCGTCACGCTGAACGATCCGTTGGGCGTCGCGGTCAACGAATACGGCGACCTCTTCATCTCCGACTACACTGCGGGGCCGGATTCACACGGAATGATTGTCCGCATTCCTGGATATACAGGTGGTGGGCAAACCATAGGCGTCGCCTACGATATGATGGACGAACACACGACGATAGAAGGCGGCGCAGTGACTACCGGGGTGTGGTATCCCGCCCGCATTGCCTGGGATCTCTACGACGACGAACTTTATATCGCGGACACCGGCAACAACAGGATTCTTGCCGCGCGCGAGCGGTGGATTTCGGGCAACGGCGGAAATCCGTGGGAGCCTAGCCTATATTTTACCGGCGACTGGACACCTGGCGTTAATAACATTCCTTTTGGCATCTCCGTAGACAGCGTCGGAAACGTTTATTTCACCGACGGTTATTGGAAAGCCGTCTATGAGGTTCCGCATGGCACGATGACCGCTTATGCGTTGAACACGGAAAACTGGTATTTCTCCGGCGAGCTCGAAGCCCCGAACGGCGTCTATGTGGATCAATGGGGATCAGTCTACGTCTCGGATACCGGATATGGCCTGGTTATCACCAACGTGGGCAAGGTGACGGACACGGATGTAGGGACCGGATCTGTCAACTTCTATCACCTGCCGCTGAATGTAGACTCTATGGAGTGGCAGATGCTGATGTTCTATGTCGAGGATGGCACGACCGTGGCGTCCGTATCGGCCTTTACCGGGGGCTCTGAGTTCCTGGATTTTACCGCCAGTAACTACGATCTCGGACGCTATTACTGCGGCGGGTTTAGGGCCAACCCGTACCTCGGCAACTACTGCGGTGTGTGGGTGGGGTTCTATCCCATGGCGCCGGGTTTGCGCCGCGGCTCAGTGGCGCTGTATGACGCGAGCGGCAATGAACTGGCCAATGTTCCGGTCTTTGGATTCGGCTCCGCGCCGGAGCTGGAGTTCTACCCGGCCGGCTACGGCGCCGCCGTCTCCACGGGCGGCGCGGCTACGCTCGGACCCATGCAGATCGCGCTGGATGGCAATAGCGATATGTTTGTCGCCAATTCCACCGGCAACAACGTGGTCGCGGTCCCGCCGGCGGGCGGCGCCGCCCAGGTCATCCCCGCCACCGGCGACCCCAGCGGCGCTACCCCCAGCGGTCCCCAACAGGCTGACGGCGTGGCCCTGGATGGAGCGGGCAATGTTTTCATCTCCGATCACCTGGGCAGCCAGATCTGGGTGGCCAACCCAAGGAACTCCTACAATCTGATTCCGCTGCAGATCGACGGCCTGCACCACACTCCGTTGGTCGAACCCATGGCGCTGAACTTCGATGCGGCGGGCAACCTGTACATCGCGGACTGGGGCAATAACCGGGTGGTGGAAGTCTCCGGCATATACCCCTCGGGCGCCAGCGGTGTGTTCGCAGGACACGGATCCGTCGTCAACACGGGAGGGTATTCCTTTGCCAACTCCGATGGCACCAAAAGCGTGACCGGCGTGGCGGTCGATCCGTTGGAAAACATTTACATCACCGACTCGGTCGACCAAGCCATCGTCGAAGCCCCGCAAAACATGAACCAGATCGATGCGATAGGGTATTACAACAACTGGAGTGAATATCCAGGTTGGCCGTATGTTTACTTCGGGTCGCCCGCGGCAGGGTTCTCCACGCCGCAGGGCGTGGCCTCTGACGGCATGGGCAACATCTACGTAGTCGACGCGGGCTATCAAATCGTTTCGGCGGCGAACTGGAACACCGGGTATGGCCTCATCGTGGGCAGCATCAATCCGATTTCGCCCCCCATAGGCGTCAACCCTCAAACGGGCATTGCAAACCTGTTTGGCGTTACCGTCGATCCCCAGGGCAACGTATTCGTTCCCGACTATGCCAACAACCGCATTGTCGGGTTCTATCCCACCATTCCGCCCACACTGAACTTCGGGTCGGAATATGTCGGTTCCACAACCGCTTACGGTGCGCCAGTGATCCTGGCAAACATCGGAAACGAGACGCTCACCTTCCAGGTTCCGGCAAGCGGGTACAACCCAAGCATCTCGGCGAACTTCAGCTTGACTAGCGGAGAGGGCGCCTGCCCGCAGATCGGAAGCGGCGGCACGGCATATACATTGTCGCCGGCAACTGGTTGCTATCTGTCTGTCGACTTCGCGCCGACGGTTGTTGGCGCCATCACCGGAAGCGTGCTTCTGACGGATGACAGCCTGTATCCCGCCGGCTGGACGGACACCGCCCTGGCGTATACGCCCCAACAAGTCCCGCTGACCGGCGTGGGCGTGATGGACTTCACCGTCGCGGCCGCCAATCCGGCTTCCGCGGTGGTCAACCCCGGCGGCACGGCCATCACCTATGTGGAGATAAGCCCGCTGGGTAATGCAACCTTCCCGGATCAAGTTAACTTCACCTCCAGCGGCGCTCCGGCCGGAGCAACGGTTGCCTTCTCGCCGGCCGCGATCGCTGCCGGGTCCAGCGCCACCAACGTGTCGGTAACCATCACCGTTCCATCCGCCACTGCCGCCAATCACACCCAGAGCCTGGGACGCAAGCTGGCGCCCATCTCCTTCGCCCTGCTGCTGCTGCCTCTGTTGGGCATCCGCCGCATGAGAAAGACATGGCAGCGCTACCTGACGGTTCTGATCCTGCTGGTCGGCGGATTGGCCGCAACCACTGCTTTGAGCGGTTGCACAAGCTCGCCTTCGGGGTACTTCGGTCAGGGAGCAATCTATGACTACAACATTGTCGTCACCGCAACCTCGAATGGGGTCAGCCACTCCACCAGCGTCGTGTTGACGGTGAACTAACCGGGAGAAGAGGAAAAGGAGCAATAATATGCGCGCCAATGTGATGTTGATTGCATTCCTCGGTCTCGCCATGCTGCCGTGCGCCGGACAATCGTCCGGCGCCAGCAGTAAAGCCGGCTCCTCGACTCTCGATAAGTTCGACTTCGGCCTGACCTTCACCGAAAAGTATGCGAAGATCACCAATACGACCGGAACATACTTCAACCTGCCCGGCGGTTCCTTCGACGCCGCCTATAGCCTGGACAACAAGGTGAAGCGACTCAGCATCGCCGTCGATGTCCAGGGAGAAGCGGCGACCCATGACATTACCCTGGGCGTCGGCCTCACCCAGTTCAGCTATGTTGCCGGCCCGCGCTATACCTTTTGGAAACAAAAGAGTACTGGTCCCAAAGCTAACATGTACATCGAGGCTCTCGCTGGAGGTATGCACGCCTGGGACAGCCTCTTCATTACGCCAACCAAGACCACTACCAGCGCGAACAGTTTCGCGCTTCAGACAGGCGGCGGCCTCAACCTGCCCCTCGCCAAGAAGTGGGGATGGCGGGTCGTTGAGGTGGACTACATCATGACCAAGCTGCCCAACTACTACGACAACTACCAGGGAGACATTCGCGTCTCCACTGGCCTCAACTTCCACTTCCACCGGTGACCTTGGCTTGCTCGGCCTCTCCGGCATCGATCTTCCCCGGTGACGGCGATGGCCGGCGGCCTGGATCCCAAGCTGAATGCGGTATATTCCTGGACGGGTGCCGGCATCACCGGCAATGGAACGACGGCCTCGGCAGCCACTGGTTCGCTGGCTGCCGGCGCCTATACGGTGAAGTGCGGAGTAAAGGAAGGCAAGCCCGGCAAGGAGGGCCTGAAGCTGGGCGAATCCGCCGATGCCTCGACCAGCTTCACGGTGAAGGCGTTAGAGCCGCCGACCACATAATCGGTAAACTCGCCGCTGTTGTCAGCATGTGCGATCCGCTTGCTTGGCGTTCCGGCAGGCATGCCCTTTGGCTTCTGCTTTTGAATGAAGCACTCGCCCTGCATTCCATCGGGACAGCGCTCAAGGGAGAGCATGCGATCCTTCACGTAGGGTGAGAGATGGGGGAAGATGGCGTTGTAATACTCCACCAGGTCCAGCTTTGTATAGCCCTCTTCCGGCCAGAAGATCTTGCCGGGGTGCGAGACGGCGATGGGCAATTTCGCGAGCACGTATTGGGCCATCCTGGTTCTCTTCATGCGGGGAGCTCCGGCAAAAGCATGTCCTGAGGGCGTTTGTCGTCGCGCAGGCCTAGAAATACCGGCTGGCGGAGTTTCCTGTCCGCGGTCCATTCCTGGAAGGAAATCTGGGCGATGAGCCGCGGGGCGAGGAAAACCGTGCCCTCCTCGCGTGGAGGATCCATCAGTGCGGGTTGCGTTCTCACCAATGGTTGAAACTTGCGGTCGAGCTCGGCAAGTGTTTTCTGATCGAATCCCGTTCCCACTTTGCCGGCATAATGCAGCCCGTCATTGCCGTAAGCGCCGAGCAGAGGGCGCCAAAATGTTGGCGAGAGCCGGCCGGCTTTGTATATCCGGCAATCACGAACTCATCTTCCTGGTGCACCTAAACTTTCAGCCACCTGGTTGAGCGCGCTTCCAGATCCCGATTGGTGGCCGCAATCACCCGCACGTCAGCACGCTGGGCCGGTTCATGTCCCCGGACTGGGATGCCAAGCCGGTAACCGTGCCCTACGCCAGCTTCGGCGATCCGCAGACGCTCAACCTCTACAGCTACGTTGAGAATGCGCCGCTGAACAAGGTCGATGCCGATGGCCACGCCGCTGAATCGAACCCTTCATTCGGGGGCAATTCACTTGAGCACTACTACTATGGCACGGATTGGCATGAGGATTGTGCCGAAATCAATGGCTGCGGCGAGGAGGAGCAAGCCCAAAGGCAAACGGAAGAATCGAGCGATGAAGCAGCGTATGTGGAGCGAGTACAGGATAGTGCGGCCCAACAGCAGGATGCAACAACAGAGCACTTTACCTTTACCCTGAATTCTCAACCAATGAGCAACTTGGTTGGCCCCTATGGAAAATCCTATCCGGCGTTCTCGGGCCTGGGAAAGGAAGTAAATGATCCATCGAAGACGGCAGATGCCGGCGCGGGCGATTAAACTGAAAGTGGGCTTGCGAAACAGCCAACCCGCGGCCGGACAAGGTGCACATGCACTTCAATTTTGCTTTTAATGTCATCCAGGTTCTTTGGACGCTGAAGTTTGCGGCGCTCCTGGTTCTGCTTGTGGTTTTGCTGGGGCGGGACCGGATGCGGCTCTTCCCGTGGTTCAGCTCGAGCATTGTGCTGGTGGCCCTGGACACGCTGGGGAAAAGGCTGCTGCACGGCCGGATGCCCCAGATCACGCTGGCCTGGATCTTCTTAACCTTGGCCGATCTGGCGGTAATCATTAGTGTGCTGGTGCTGGTGGAACTGGCGCGCCGCGCCTTTGCCGGGATGCGGAGGCGGACCTGGATATTGGGTACCCTGGTGCTGCTGGCCGTGGCCGCCGTGGCGCCGGCCGTGTGGGGACCGTGGCCGGCCTGGAAGACGCTCACCGCAAATTCCTCCCAGGCGGTGCTGGAGCTGATGCAACTGGCGCAGCAGAAGGGCAATTTGCTGGTGGACGTGCTGACGGTGGAACTGGGCCTGCTCATCGTGCTCTTTGGCCGCCGCTTCAAGGCCGGCTGGCGCAGCCATGCGCAGCAAATCGTCATTGGTCTCTCCACGGTGGCAATCGCGCAAATGGCGTTGCAGGGGGTCTTGCAGATGATTGCCCTCACAGCGGTGTACCACTCCCGCGAGGAGTACGAACGCATCCTCAGCCTGGCGGGCAAGGTCTTCAATGCCAATAGCGTTGTGTACCTGGCCGTGCTGCTGTGGTGGATCGTGTTTCTGTGGATCGACGAGCCGGGGGCGGCACAGGCGGAAATCCCCGCAAGCCAGGCGCAGGAAGAAGCCGCCGGGACTATGGGAGAAAAGGAAGAAGAAGACGATCTGTAGGGGTTTGCTTGTTCCCTATTCCCTATTCCCTGCTCTTAAATGTGGCAGCTAGCCTGGCCGCGCTTTTCAAGATAGCGCTGGTGGTATTCTTCTGCGCGCCAGAAGGTCTGGGCGGGCTCGACTTTCGTGACAATGCGCTTGGGTTTGAAGCGGCCTTCGACGGTAAGCTGCTCGATCTTGGCGCGAGCCTGCCTCTCCTGCTCCGGGGAGTGGAAGAAGATGGCCGAGCGGTACTGCGTGCCCCAGTCCGGGCCCTGACTGTTGAGGGTGGTTGGGTCGTGGAAAGCGAAAAAAGCGTCCAGAAGCTGCTCGTAGGTGACCTTGCCGGGGTCGAAATCGAGTTCGACCACCTCGGCGTGGCCGGTCTGGTCGGTGCAGACATCCTTATAGCTGGGCCGCTCCAGAGAGCCGCCCTCATAGCCAGCGGCGGTAGCTGTTACGCCGGGAATGGCGGCAAACGCCGCCTCGACGCCCCAGAAACAGCCGGCTCCGAAGGTTGCTTTTTCCGTGCTCATGACAGTAGAGATGCGCGAGGAGGGGTTTGGGTGGCAATTCTCTTGCCTTCGGGGCGTTCGGAGGGGAAGATCGTTTCGAACGAGCCAACGGGTTTACATATACATCTTTGCCTGCGGCCAAAGTTCACTGAGCGGTTTCTTGATCCCGCGGCATACCATGATGGGGGCGCCATCTTCGAGAGGAGCAACCCAGGGAGCCGAGAACGGAGCATAAGCCACGCAACTCCGGTATAGCTTCTCAACCGAAGGGCAGTCGGCCCCGACGCAGATCAGCACGTCCCCGCTGTATCCATGCGTTCCCCACAGGAAATACTGGTTATGCCCGCTGATTACCGGGGGCAGCCCGTAATCCGTTCCGAAGAAATCGATGGCGGCAGCTTCACCGTAGTTCTGCGCATAGATGACGGCTTGCGCGCGCTCGGCAGGAGGTAGGGACCGATACGCTTGCGCGACACGCGAGGTCATTTCGGGCCACCCGTGCATATTGTCGAAGTCGCTGGTTAGCGTGGGCAGGGCATGGTGCTCTGTGGTGATGGCTCCGCGCTTGAGGCGCAGCGCCTTAAAAAATCCGTTTATATAAGATGCCGCCTGCGCCTCGGGAAGAATCGGCATCACGATTGGAACCATCGCCAGGCCCAGAAGCACTACAGCCGTCGCCACAAGGAGGCGGGCGGCCCTTGATCCCCCGGTCCATCGCTCAAACACAACCCCGCCCGCGGCGAAGAGATATGGAAAAGCGTCGGCGGGATAGTAGCTCTTGCCGTGCAATAGGATCATTGCACCGATCAGGATGACAAATGCATAGGCGAGAAAGCGCAACTGTCGTTGGCCAAAGAGCCAGATGATCCAGACAACAGACACGAGTCCCATAATCACAAGCATCTGGAGCATGAAGCCGGCGGGGCTCAGAATAATATTTTTGCCGTGCTGGCCGTTACGGAGGAGCTCCAGCATCGGAAAACCGCGGAATGCCTGCCACAGAAAGTTGGGCAGCGCGATAATCGCGGCGACCAGGCACCCGGCGGGAAACCAGGGCGTCAGCAGCAGGCCGGCCAGCAGCGACGCCACAAAAAACACGACGCTGTACTTGCTCTGCAGGCAGACGCCGGTGACGGCTCCGATGGCGAGCCACCAGCGGGGATCGGCGCCTTTGGCAAGCCGCAAGACGAAAAGCACAATCAAAGGCCAGAGCCACAGACCCACCATATCGGGCGAAACCTTCATGCCGAAGTCCATTAGCACGGGCGAGAAGAACACGGCGCACGCGGTGACGAATTGACCGAAGGCGGCCGCGCCCAACTCCACTGCTAGCAGGCAAGTGACGTAGACATCTGCTGCGGCAAAGAAGGCCGGGAGCGCGCGCAGCAGGAACAGGGAGTGACCGAACACCTGCGAGGCCGCGGCCAGCAGTGGGGCAACCGGCGGCTGGTCAACATAGCCCCATGCGAGGCGCCGGCCACAGATGATGAAGTACAGCTCATCGCTGAAGAAGCCGTAATGCGGATTACCGGCCAGATGCAGTGCAAATACCGCGACAGCGGCAATCAAGGGAATGGAAGGACGCGGCAAGAGGCGAGAGAATCGATCCTTGAACATGGAACGTGCGCCTCCGTACGCTACGCTCAAATCGTTTTCGAAGAGATCATATCATCGGCGGCGCCTGGCAGAGCTAGGCGGTCAGGTTGTAGATCAGGCCAAAGGGATCCCTGATGTAGCATCGCGGAAAATCCGGTTCATCCTTGATGACTTCGCACCCGTTTTTTACCAGCCGGAGCCGGGCCGCTTCGACGCTGTCAACCGTGACTTCGAAAACCGGTCCCAGCGCCGGGCCACGCTCGATGAACAGGTTGATGTGCGGGCCATGAAGGCTGACCATCTGAGGGTCTTCGCCGGTGATCTCGAAGCCGAGATGCTCGACGTAGAAAGATGCCGCCCTCCTGGGGTCTGGCGATTGAACCAGAATATCTGTTCCAAAAGTGTTAGCCATGCGCATTCCCTCGTGCCTGTGAGGCTATTCAAAATGCGCCCTTCAAAGCAATGGTGAACTGTAGGAATCCAGCGCTGATTCTGGCCGGGTGATGGATACCTTAGGGCTCTCTCTTAGCGGCGCCTTTTTCCGCCGGGAGCGCCTGTGCGCCTGGGTCCGGAGGGTTTGCTCTTGTAAGCGGATTTGGAGAAGCCTCCGGGCCTGGGCTTCCAGCCGGTTTTCTTTTCGCCTCGGGGCTCGAATGAGCCTTGGCCTTCGTCGCGGCGGAAGGGTCGCTTGGCAGGACTGGTGGGTTTCGACTCAGCCGGGCGCCTGGCTGGTCCGGCCCCGTAGGAGCGAGCTACGGGCCTGGAGAATTTGCCGGGTTTGCTGCTGGGGCGCGCGCCGCCTGCGCGGGGTTTGCCACTGCTGGTGGTGAAGGGGCGCGCCAGGCCGCCTTCGCCGCGGAAGGGCCGGTTGGGGCTGGGGCGATCCGATTGCAGGATCGGTTCAATGCGCAGGCGGGACGGCGTTTTCGGGCCCAGGTTCACGATTTCATCGGCATCGCGCCGGGGCGCGGCGGAGCGGGAGACCGGAGGACGCTTATGGGGCGGCCATTCCCTGGCTTCCGGCTTCTTCCAGGCGGGTTTGGCGGGAAAGGCACGGCCCGCGGAGGGTTTATCCCCGTATGGTTTGCCTGGGTAAGGTTTTGCGCCGTAGCTCCGCGCTGCCGTCGGTCTGTCTGCGTAGGGTTTTCCTGTGGAAGGACGATCCTGCTTCTTCCATGTCGGCCGTGCGGAGCCGAAATCTTTGGCCGAAGGGCGGGATGGCCTGTCTGCGCCGAAGGATTTTTTGGCCCTGTAGCCGCCGGGCCTTTCGGCTGCTGCGTATCGATCAGTAACCGGCCTGGCCGGACGCGAACGGCTGGGGCGCGGAGCCAGCGTTGGCAACTGGGCATCCAGGGCGTTGCGGCGGCGGAGTTCCTTGGATTTGGGGGTGCGCAGCTTGCCCTCGGCTGCGGCGCGCAGGGCTGCAAGCTCTTCCGGCTCCAGCTCGCGCAGGTGGCCCGGCTCCTGGTCCAGAACCAGTGGGCCGTAGCCGACGCGGCGAATCTTTTCGACGAAGTGGCCTACCGCCGAGAACATTTTGCGCAGTTCGCGGTTGCGGCCCTCGATGAGCACCACCTCGTACCAGGGATTGTCGCCCTGGCGCACCTGGCGGATGCGGGCCGGAGCCGTGCGCACATGGTCCGAGCCGGGCTTGCCGCGCTCGATGGCCACGCCGCCGCGCAGAAGATCGAGTTCGGCCTCCGTGGGCTGGCCGGAGACCTTGACCAGGTAGGTCTTCTCGATGCCGGAGCCGGCGCGGGTGAGGCGGTTGGCCAGTTCGCCGTCGTTGGTCACCAGGAGCAGGCCCTCGCTCATGTAGTCCAGTCGGCCAACGGGGTAGAGGCGCTCGTTGATCTTCGCAAAGAACTGCATGACCGTGGGCCGGCCCTCGGGATCCTTGACGGTGGTGACGAAGCCCCTGGGCTTGTTGAGAACAAAGTAGCGCAGGCGCTCGGAACCGTGGAGCAGCTTGCCGTCCACGCGGATGTGGTCGCGGGCGGCGTCGGCCTTGGCGCCCAGCACGGTAACCACCTTGCCGTTGACCTGCACGCGGCCCTGCTCGATCATCTCCTCGGCCTTGCGGCGGCTGGCAACGCCGGCCTGGGCCAGGATCTTCTGCAGGCGCTCCAGCTTGGCCGGAGGACGCAGCTCGGGGGTGAATTCCGGCTCGTCTTCGGACTCGGAACCGTCTTCGGCCTCCGCTTTGGCTTTCTCCGCCTCAGCCTCTTTCGCCACGATGGCTGCTTGCGCCTGGGCTACGATCTCCGTGCCGAACTTGGTTTCAAGAGCCTCTTCATGTTGAACGGCGGCTTCCATCTGAGATGCGCCGGAAAAGACCGGAAGCGATCCAGCTTTAGCCAATTCCGCCTTCGCGGATTCCAACTCCGTTTCGGCTAATTCAAGTTCGGTCAATTCAGGTTTGGGCTTGGCCGATTTGGGCTGGAGCTCAATTTTCTTCTTCGTCATGGGGAAACGTCTCGGTTTCTGCCTGCTCTGTGGGGCGAGGCGCTGGAGCCGCTGCGGGGGTTCGTTGCTGGCCGCCGTCCCGGCGGTCCCGGCGGGTTAAGGAGTCTCCGGTGGCGCGTTCAGGATTTCGTCTGTAACTTCTTCGGCGGCGGTTTCGTCCAGTTCCAGGCTCAGATCCGCTGCTCTTGACGGCTCCGCTTCTGTGCCGGGTGAGAGTTCCGGCTCGTCCAGCTCGATGGCGGCCATCTTCTCGAACTCCTCCATGGAGGGCAGTTCGGAGATGTCTTTGAGGCCGAAGCGGAGCAGGAACTCCCTGGTGGTTTTGTAGAGGATGGGGCGGCCGATGACCGGCTTGCGGCCGGCGGTGGTAATGAGCTTGCGGGCCAGCAGCGAACCGAAGACGGCGGAGGAGTCCACGCCGCGAATCTCGTTCACTTCGGGCGCGGTGACCGGCTGCTTGTAGGCGATCACAGCCAGGGTTTCCAGAGCCGGCAGGGAGAGCTTGAGGGGCGGCTTGAGGCTCTTGACAAAAGAGCGGACCGCGTCGTGGCACTCAGGCTTGGTGGCCATGCGATAGCCGCCGGCGATCTCGCGAATCTCGATGCCGCGCTCGTCGGAGACGTAGTCGTCGATGAGTTCGTCAAGCAGTTGCGCGATCACGGCGCCAGCCTCGCGGTCGCGCAGCCGGGCCAGGCGGCGGGCTTCGAGTTCGGCTTCGGCTGCCGCTTCCAGGTCGGCGCCGCCTTCAGAATTCGCGGGACTGTCCGATTTCGAGACAGTTTCGGCGGAGGATGCGGCGATTTTCGGCGTCCCTGGAGACTCCCCGGCAGACGCGGCTTCCTGCTCCGCCTTCCACTCCAGGGCGTCGGCGGTAAAGAGGGCGGCGAGCTGGGCCAAAGTGACCGGCTCCTCCGCGGCGTAGATGACAGCTTCCAGCTTGGCTTTCAGGCTCATTCGGCAATAGGTACATCCAGTATGGTAACGGAAATGGGAGGAGGCCTGCGCGGTTTCTCGCTCTTGCCAGGGAAAGAAGTTGCAAGGATGGGGCATAGTACTGAAAGAATGCGCGGAAAAAGGGGCGTCCGCCCAGGCGGACGCCCCTTGAGATACGCCTCCTACCGGCTCTAGCTCTCTGACCGCTTGTTCTTGTACCAGCTCCGTGCCCCATCCTTTCGCCTTTTTCCTGGCAAAAGGGTGGGAAACCGCGAACCTCAAAAGTACGAAATCACACAGTCAGAGACCTAGGAGGCCTTCTTGCTCACTGTGTGCAAGATGACGATCTTCGTCTTTCCGTCATTCTCTGACGGTTTCGCGGTAATCGTCACCATAACGGATTCCTGCTGGCCCATGGGGAGTGTGACGATAGCGCCGTCCGAGGTATCGTAGGTGGAAGCGGCGCTGCCAAACTTGCCCTTGTAAAAATTGACTACCTGATCCTTCGAGTCAGAAGTGACGAATACGCCCGTCACCATCGAGCCGGTAGGCAAATCCATCTTCATGCCCCCGGAAACGCTCTGCGCGCCGGGATAGATATCCGTGCCCAGTTCGGCTGCGGTAAAGCTCTGCGCCGTGTTGGCGGAGAATGAGGTGCCGGGGATGTTCATCGACACCTGGCCGTTGGGTCCGCCTTCGATATGGATGGCCTTCTTGACGCGCCACGCCAAGTATCCAACGCTGGCCAGGGCGAGAACGGCCAGGACCGCAAGGATGGCGACCACGATCAGGACAATCTTGATGCAGCCGCTGGATTTGTCCGGCGCGGCTGTTGGTTGGACAGCGGAAGGCTGGGCGGCGGATGGTTGGGCAGGCGCCGCTGCGCCGCATGCTGTACAGAATTGCTTGTCAGGGGATAATTCGGCTCCACATTTCGCGCAGTAGCTTGCCACGATAATCTCCTTTGGGATTGATTTTCGTCCGGAGTCTCCGGATTGCCTTCCAGACTATGAGCCAATATACCGCAACGCGTTCACGCCTGGCCCGATATTTGCAACAAAAAAAGGTCCGGTCAGAGCGGAAAAAACCGCCGCAAACCGCTCAATAGATGGAACGGAAGAGCCAGAAGAGCAGGCCTGAGAGCAGCGCGGCTGCGGGCAGGGTACAAACCCAGCCGGCGGCGATGTTGCGAATGGTGGAGAAGCGCAGGCCGCTGCCGTTGGCGGTCATGGTGCCGGCCACGCCGGAGCTGAGAATGTGGGTGGTGGAAACCGGCAGGCCCCAGGTGTCGGCGGCGAAGATGGTGGCCATGGCCACCAGTTCGGCGCTGGCTCCCTGCGCATACGCAAGGTGCTCCTTGCCGATCTTTTCACCCACGGTGACGACGATGCGCTTCCAGCCCACCATGGTGCCCAGGCCGAGAGCCAGGGCCACGGCGACTTTGACCCAGCCGGGAATGAACTTGGTGGCCTTATCCACCTGGCTCTTGTAGTTCGTGAGGGCGGTGTTTTCGGCTGGCGTGAAGGCGGGGTTGTGGCTCTTCTGCATCAGGCGGATGGCTTCGCCGGCCACGTACATGTCGTTGCGGACGTTGGTCTGGTCTTGCGCCGGAACCGATTTAAAGGCCTTGTAGAGGGCCACTTCGTGGTTCAGGTCTTCCACCAGTTCTCGAAGCGCCAGAACGGTGTCGGGCTGCAGCTCCTTGGTGCGGATGTAGTCGGTGGCCTCGGCGCGGGCGTCGGGGCCGAGGATGCCGTTCTTGTCCACATGCCGGTCCAGAATATGCCCGGCTTGCTCTGAAGCGGCAATGAAGCTCTGGATTTCAATGGGGCTGACAGCGTGGTTGAGCGCGTAGGCGGTGGGGACGGTGCCGATGAGGATGAGCATGATCAGCCCCATGCCCTTTTGGCCGTCATTGGAGCCGTGGAAGAAGCTGACGCCCGTGCAGGTAACCAGGAGCAGAGCGCGAATGGGCCACGGCGGCGGTTGTTTGTCCTTGGGAGCCTCGTAGAGAGAGGGGTATTTGATGAACCGCTTGGAGAGCAACATAAGCAGCGCGGCTGCGCCGAAGCCCAATACGGGCGAGATGAGCAGAACCTTGAGGACCTTGATGGCCTGATCCCAGTCCAGGCCGGAAGTGCCGGTGTGGGCGTTGAACAGTTGATTGGCCACGCCCACGCCGATGATGGAGCCGACCATGGTGTGGGAACTGGAGGCCGGCAGACCTAACCACCAGGTGCCTAGGTTCCACAGGATGGCGGCAATGAGCAGCGCAAAGACCATGGCGAAGCCGGCGCCGGTGCTGACCTGGAGAATGAGTTCGACAGGCAGCAGCGTGATCACCGCGAAGGCCACCGTGCCGGTGGAGGCGAGCACGCCGGCCAGATTGCACAGCCCCGACCAGACCACGGCGATATTCGGGTCCAGCGAGTGGGTATAGATGACCGTGGCCACGGCATTGGCGGTGTCGTGGAAGCCGTTGACAAATTCAAAGCCGAGAGCGATCAGCAGGGCCATGGCCAGCAGCAGATAGGGCCAGAAACTGGTGACGGTCACATGGTCAAGGTCTTTGGCGACATGAAAGCCGATATAGCCGAGACCGCACACCAAAGCCGCAAGAAACACCGCAATGCCCGCTCGGCTCGACGATTTCTTGAACTTGCGTTCAAGGGCTGAAGCGCCCGAGGGCATGACTTCAACAGCCGATGCGAGGCCGCCCATCAGATATCACCAAAACGGCCGGAAGGATTCCGGAGCCGCCTGGGCCTCCAGCGTGCAGACTCAACAAGGGAACTGAAATACAAATAGAAAGGCGATAAATTGCGGCAGGAAAGATTAAAGCCGGATAAATAGGCGTCCATAAAACCCCAACAACCGCATGATAGCGCAGTTGTTTGCTCGGTGAGCCAGCGGAAAAACTGGTTCTGCTGCCTTGATTCTACATCGGAAAGGCGGTGTGGAAGTAAAGGGGGGCCGCAGGAGCGGCGGTGGAAATCGGGGGCTGGATTGGATCAGCGGATCAGGACTCCGCCAACCATTGCAATGTTTCGCTGTACCTTTCCATCACTTGTTTCGCAGCCTCCAGCTGCTCGGCGAGCTTGGGGTCATCCTTGGCCTTTTCCTGGAGTTCCGTCCAAAGGGCGCCGTGGCGATCATCATCAGTTTTCGCCTTTTCTTCTATTCCGTAAAATCGCTCCAAATTCGTTTATCCGCAGGCTTGCTTCCAATTCCGGCCGAAACACGGGCCACGGGTTTCCGGCATGGCTGCGATTCGATCCTACTTCCAGTCGTCGCGGGCGTTGGCCAGGCCTTCGTTCATTGCGGCTTCGAAGCCAGTGTGCTTCTTGATGAAGATCTCGCTGAACTGGCGGTCCTGGCGGAGCAGGACGGCCTGCATGCGGACCAGTTCCAGCAAGGCCAGGAACATGGCGATAAGCGCCCGTTCGGAACGGGTGTGGCTGAGCAGGCGGCGCAGGGCCACGGGCTTGTCTTCCATGGTGAGGCGGCGGGCCAGGAACTGGATCATCTGGCCCACGGTCACAGCATCCTCATTGAGGTCGAAGACGGGGCGGGAGCGGACGCGCTCCAGAATATCCCGAAAGACGCGGACCAGGTCCACCGTGTCGGCGGCGATCTCCGGCTCCACGGATGCATCGTCCTGGAACTCGCGGAATCCGGGGTTGGTCCACGTGGCGGCCTCGATCATTTGCTTTTGTTGCAGCATCTGGGCCGCGTTTTTGAAGCGCTCGTGCTCCAGCAGGCGCTCCACCAGCTCGCGGCGGGGATCCTCGGGGACTTCGCCGGGGCCAACCGGCGCGCGTGGCAGCAGCATCTTGCTCTTGATGTGGATGAGCAGCGAGGCGGTGTAGATAAACTCGCCGGCTACGTCCACGTCGCTGGCCCTGAGCTGGCCCACATAGGCCAGGAACTGGGCCGTGATTTTGGCGATGGGAATGTCGTAGATGTCGATGTCCTGCTTGCGGATCAGGTCCAGCAGCAGGTCGAGGGGGCCGTCGTAGACCTGAGCTACGATGACCGAGAACGGAGACAGATCGGCTTCGTTGTCCCGCGACTCCAGCTTGATGAACGGCTTGGGGGTGGGTGCCGGTGGAGGGCCGGTTTCGGGGGCCGGAGCCGGTTCGGTGACCGGGACCGCGAGAGGCTCAGAGACCGGGGCGGGCAGCGGCTCGGGGATCGGCTGAGTGGCAGCGGTGGGCTCGACTATCGGCCCCGGTTCGGCGTCAGTGGCAGCTTCGGGCTCGGCAGATTCCTCGGCCGGCGGGTCAGAAACAGTCCCAATCACGCCGCTGTGCGGGCTGGCGGGTTCAGGGACCGGCTCGGCTGCGAGAGCGGACTCGGAAACGGGTTCGGCGTAAGGTGCCGAGGCTAGACAGACTGCGGGAAAACTCATTTCAGCCGGGAACCGCGGAGGCTTTGTATCAGGGCACGACTTTAGTCGTGCCGCAAGTGCTGCAAAATCATCAAGGGCTTCAGTCCCCGCGGACGCTCTTTCAATGCCTTGGGACAAATCCAATTCTTTTTCCGCAGCCTCTGGAGCCGGCTCAGCGGCGGCAAGCAGCTCGACAGCGGAAGTGAGCTCGGCGTCAGGGGCAGGCTCAACGACAGAAGCAACCAATGCAACGGGGGCTGTCTCGTGCTCCGGCTGTGGATCGGGCTCGGGAGCAGACTCCGGCGAAGGGGCGATCTCTTGTGTTGGGGCAGACTCGACGGGCGCAGCGATGGGCGGTTCAGCCAGCGGGGCGATGCTCGCAACAGGCGCAGCTTCGGCAACAGGAACGTGCTCGGCCACGATCTTAGCGACGGCGGGGATGGTTTCAGGATGAGTGGGCTGCTCGGTCAATGCTGTTTCAACTTCCCTAGATTCTTCGCGCCTGTTGAAAAAACTGTGCTCTTCCTGGGGTGCGGACTGCGCAGGCTTGGGAAAAAGGCCGAATCCCGAGCGAATTCTGCCCAATGCGTAATTCAGGGCCTTCCGCCACCACGGGATTGTCTTTTCAACCATCAGCATTCCCCCGGCGGCTCAAGCCGCTGACGCCATTCCAGGCCCGCTTGCTATGCCTTCCGGATTGGCGGGGTGATAGGTCAATGCGGCTTTCATCTTCCAGATTCTTGTTCCGGTCACATACCGGTCATTTGCATGGCGGCGCGCACCTGTTGCATGGTCTCTTCGGCGCGGCGGCGGGCGCGGTTGGAACCGTCGTCCAGGATTTCCTTCACCCGCGACTCGGAAAAGCCGGTCCGGCGCTCCTGAATCGGCCGCAAGACCTGCACCAGGGCATCGGCGGCCCAGCTTTTGCACTCGATGCAGCCGATTCCCGCCGAACGGCAGCCATCATACACTTTGGCCAGCGTCTCCAGCGTTGAGAAAACCTTGTGCAGGTCGCCTACCGGGCATTTGTCGGGGTCGCCGGGGTCGGCGCGGCGGATGCGCGCCGGGTCGGTGACCATGGTCTTGAGCTTCTGGCGCACCACCGGCTCGGGATCGGTCATCAGGATGGTATTGCCATAGCTCTTTGACATTTTGCGGCCGTCGGTACCGGGCAGCTTGGGCGAGGGCGTGAGCAGCACCTTGGGCTCAGGCAAAACTTCGTCACCCTCCCACCTGGCTACCATGACTGGTCGAACATCTGGGTGTTTACCCGCGTCTCTTGGGTTTCGTCCGCCCTTTGGATAGAAAAAGTTGAAGCGCCGCGCCACCTCGCGGGTCAACTCCACATGCGCCTGCTGGTCCTGGCCCACGGGAACATACTGCGGCTGGTAGAGCAGAATGTCCGAGGCCATCAGCACCGGGTAGCCCAGGAATCCGAAGGTGGTCAGATCCTTGTTGACGAGGTTTTCCTGCATCTCCTTGTAGCTGGGCACGCGCTCCAGCCAGCCGAGCGGGGTAATCATCCCCAGCAGCAGGGGCAATTCGTAATGCTGCTCCACCCAGCTCTGCACGAAGATGGTGCACCGCTTCGGATCGAGGCCGGCGGCCAGGAAGTCCAGCGCCACTTCAAGGGTATTGGGCGCAATGTTCGACGTATCGGCGTAGTCGGTGGTCAGCGCATGCAGGTCGGCGATGAAGAAGTAGCACTCGTACTGCTCCTGCAGCTTGACCCAGTTGGCCAGGGCGCCCATGTAGTTGCCCAGGTGGAGCTTGCCGGTGGGGCGCATGCCGCTCAGAACGCGAGGTCGGGAAGATGAGATTGCGGGTTCGGGCATTTTGCTTATCGATTCCAGGGTGTTGACAAGAGATTGCCGCCGTCTTTCAGAAAATGCTCAGAAGGCTGATTCCATTGTAGCGGGAGCAGGGCGGCGAGGCCCTATATGCGTTCCAGGGCGGCATAAACCAACGCCAGCGCCGGCCCCAGCAGCGCCATCAGCACATAGCGGCCCACAAAGATCATGAGCAGGTAGCTGCCCCAGATGGGAATCCGGTCGTAGACCTGGATGGCGCCGTAGGGAAGCATATTGCGCAGTACGCGGCTGCCGTCCAGAGGCGGGATGGGGAGCAGGTTGAAGAAGCAGAGCGAGAGGTTGATATAAATGGCCAGGGTGCAGAGCAGAACCAGCGCCTGCAGGCCGGAAGGCACGCCCTGGGAGATACCGCCCGCGAAAGTGGAGAGGACCAGCAGGCGCCCATCGGGGGCCGTGACGGCGATGACAACCAAAACCAGAAAGGCGGCCAGGACCAGCAGCAGGTTGGAAACCGGGCCGGCCAGGGTGGTCAGGTTGTCGTCGCGAACGATCTTATGGAAGTTGCGGGTGATGACCGGGGTGGGTTTGGCCCAGCCGACCAACATGCCGCCGAAGAAATTAAGCCCGATGAAGGGGCCGAAGATCATCAGCGCGGGAAAAAGCAGGGTGCCGACGGGGTCCACGTGGACCATGGGGTTGAGCGAGACGCGCCCCATCATGCGGGCCGTCTGGTCGCCCAGCCGGGAGGCCATCCAGGCGTGGGCGCACTCATGCACGCTAAGCGAAAAAAGCAGCAGGACAAACTCGAAGACCGCAATGATGAAGGCGCTGGATCGCAAACAAACTCTCCATAGGCTGGAAGATTCAGGTTAGCATGGAGGAACCTGGAGATTCGACAGGGGCGGAAACAATGCAGGGGCCGGCGCAGTGAACGGGGCTATGACTGCATGGCCGGGAGCGCGGATTTCTTGCCCGCGGCCACCTCGCCAATCACCTCGGCCACATAGTCGAGCATAGGCTTTGTCAGCCCCGGATAGACGCCCACCCAAAGCACGTTGCGCATGATGTAGTCAGTGTTCTTCAGGTCTCCGATCACGCGGTAATCGATCCCCTGGTATGCGGGTTGCCGCGCCAGGTTGCCGGCAAAAAGCAGGCGCGTGCCGATCTTGCGCTCCTCCAGCCGCCTCACCAGGTCGTCGCGGGTGAAGGGCGCGTCTTCTCTGACGCCGAACGGGAAGCCAAACCAGCTGGGATCGGAACCGGGCGTAGCCTCGGGCAGCAGCAGCACGCCGTCATAGGGCTCCAGGGCGGCGCGCAGAATGCTGAAGTTTTCCTTGCGGCGCGCGATGAAGCGCGGCAGTTTCTCCATCTGCGCGGCGCCCAGCGCGGCCTGCATGTCGGTCGCCTTCAGGTTGTAGCCGATGTGCGAATAGGTGTACTTGTGGTCATAGCCGCGTGGCAGCTCGCCCCATTGCCACTCGAATCGCTTGCCGCAGGTGTTGTCATTGCCGGGCTCGCACCAGCAGTCCCGGCCCCAGTCGCGGAAGGATTCGATGAGCGCGTGCAGCGCGGGCTGGTCGGTGAGCACGGCTCCGCCCTCGCCCATGGTGATGTGGTGCGCGGGATAAAACGACACCGTGGCGATGTCGCCGAAGGTGCCCGCATTCCTGCCCTTCAACGTGGAGCCGAGAGCATCGCAGCAGTCTTCAATCAGCCACAGGTCGTGCTTCCGCGCGAAGGCGGCAACGGCCTCCGCGTCGAAAACGTTGCCCAGCGTGTGCGCCAGGATGATGGCGCGCGTTTTGGGGCTGAGCGCAGCTTCAAGCTGCGTGACATCCACCTCAAAGGTGGGCAGCGTCACATCCAGAAACACCGGCGCAAGGCGGTTCTGGATAATGGGGTTCACCGTGGTCGGAAATCCGGCGGCGACGGTGATGACCTCATCGCCGGGCTTCAACTGGCGGCTGCCCAGTTTCGGCGAGGTTAATGCGGAGACGGCGAGCAGGTTTGCCGAGGAGCCGGAGTTGACCAGCGAGGCGCATCGAACGCCGACAAAACTTGCCAGCTTGCGTTCAAAGTCCCTGGCAAAACGGCCGGTAGTGAACCAGCTATCGAGGGCGGAATCCACCACGGCCTGTATGTCGGATGCGTCAATAACCTTGCCGGAGACGGGCACAGCGCTCTCCCCGGCAACAAAGTCGCGCGCGGGAAAGGCTTCGGCGTAGTATTCCGCGGTCAGATCGAGAATGCGCCGGCGCAGTTCCGCCGCTCGTGTGCTCATTCCTGGCGCTCCTTATTTAATCTGGGCAAGCACGGTCACATGCATCGCCATGCTGCCTTGCAAATGTCCCGCCTTGCCAGTAGACTACACCCAATGAAAGCTGTCATCCTAGCAGGCGGCTTGGGTACGCGTCTGAATGAAGAAACTATCTTGCGCCCCAAACCCATGGTGGAAATCGGAGGACGGCCTATTCTATGGCACATTCTCAAGATATACAGTCAGCACGGCATCAATGACTTTGTCATCTGTCTCGGCTACAAGGGATACATGATCAAAGAGTTTTTTGCCAATTACTTCCTGCACACCGCTGACGTTACGTTCCACATGCGGGAAAATCGCATGCAGGTGCACGGGCACACGACCGAGCCCTGGCGCGTGACGCTGGTGGATACGGGCGAGAACACCATGACCGGCGGCCGTCTCAAGCGCATCGCCTCCTATGTGGCAGGGGATGAAAACTTTTGCATGACCTATGGCGACGGCGTGGCCGACGTGGATATTACGGCGCTGATAGCCTTCCATAAGCAGCATGGCAAGCTGGCCACGTTAACCGCCGTGCAGCCCATCCAGAGATTCGGCGTGCTCGAGCGCAAGGGCGCTGCGATCACCGCCTTCCGCGAAAAAGCGCAGGCTGACGGCGGCTGGATCAACGGCGGCTTTTTTGTCCTTTCCACCAGGGTGCTTGACTGCATCGAGGGCGACGCAACCATCTGGGAGCGCGAGCCGTTGGAAAAACTCGCCGCGGAAGGCAACCTGCAGGCATTCGAGCATACCGGATTCTGGCAGTCGATGGATACATTGCGCGATAAGCAGCTGTTGGAGGCCCTGTGGGCAGACGGCAAGGCGCCCTGGAAGACATGGTGAGAAGCGAGTGGAAGAACCGCCGCGTCTTCCTGACTGGGCATACCGGTTTCAAAGGGAGCTGGCTATCGCTGTGGCTCAAGAGTTTGGGCGCGAAAGTACATGGGTATGCGCTTCCGCCGGAGAGCGATCCCAACCTCTTCACCGCTGCGCGCGTCGCGGACTGCGTTGAGCACCAGGTGGGTGACATCCGCAATCTGGCGGAGATGGAACGCTCCATCGCGGCCTTCAAGCCCGAGGTTGTCTTCCACATGGCGGCTCAACCGCTGGTGCGCCGCTCCTACGCGAACCCCATTGAAACCTATTCGACCAATGTGATGGGTACAGCCCATCTTCTGGATGCCATTCGCCGCGTGCCTTCCGTGCGCGCCGTGGTCGTCGTCACTACTGACAAGTGTTATGAGAACCGCGAATGGCTGTGGGGATATCGCGAAGTGGACCGGCTGGGCGGATTCGATCCCTACAGCAACAGCAAAGCCTGCGCGGAACTGGTGACGGCGGCCTATCGCAATTCTTATTTCCCGCCGGCGCGCTTTGCGGAACACAAGGTGGCGCTGGCGTCGGCGCGCGCGGGCAACGTGATCGGCGGCGGAGACTGGTCTGAGGACCGGCTCATTCCGGATCTGATACGCGGCTGCCTCTCCGGAAAGCCGGTAAAGATTCGCAACCCGCGCGCCATTCGCCCCTGGCAGCATGTGCTGGAGCCGCTGGCCGGATACATTGCCCTGGCCGAGCATCTGCTGCGCGATGGCGTAGGGTTTGCCGGCGCATGGAACTTCGGTCCGGCGGAAGAAGACGCCTGGCCTGTGGGCCGCATCGCCGATGCCATCACGGCCGCGTGGGGCAATGGCGCCGCCTGGGTTCAGGATACGGTGGAGAACCTTCACGAAGCAGGTTACCTGAAACTGGATGTCAGCAAGGCGCGGGCGCTGCTCGGATGGTGCCCCGTGTTGCCTATCGATATTTCACTGCGCTGGCTGGTAGAATGGTTCGTCGCATGGAGGCAGGGCGAGGATATGCAGGCCTTCACGCTGCGCCAGATTGCCGAATACCAGGGCCTCCTGTTGAAGTAGACAGCTCCATGTTCATAGAGCGTGTTTCATAAACTCGCTTTGTATCAGGGCACGACTTCAGTCGTGCCGAAAAGGGTCGAAAAAACAAGGGGTTTTAACCCCTGAGGGATTACAACAGGGATACGGTGGCCATTTATGAAACACGCTCTAGTCAAGCGCGCAGGCTGATCCTGGCCATAAGGGTTCTTCTGTTTTATGACAGCCAAAGCTATTGTCACCGGAGGAAACGGATATATAGGCAGCGCGCTGGTGCGCGAATTGCTGCGCCTGGGCGTGGAAGTACATGCCATAGTGAATCGGAATTCCGACCGACTGTCGGCTCTGCTTCCCTCAGGCTGCATCCATCCGGCAGGCAATGACTGGGGCGCCATTGACGCACTGGTGCGGGAGTTACAGCCGCATATCATTTACCACCTTGCCGCCGCATATTTTGAACCGCCGACCCTGGAGGAAATGGCCGCGATATTGAATTGCGAGATTACCCTAGGCGCCACGTTGCTGCATGGAGCGAGCCATTGCGATCCTCATCCCGCTTTCGTCAACATAGGCACTTACTGGCAGTTTGGCGATGCTGCCAACGCATATTCGCCCAATACGTTTTA
>JBEKNO010000008.1:0-28408 GCA_049522735.1 Occallatibacter sp. | reverse complement strand
CTCGAGATGTGATGGCCGCGGCGCATGGTCATCTTACCGCTGCGGCAGATTTCGAGGATACGGCCTTCGTCTTCACGCAGCACCTCGATAAGGCCTTCGATCTTGCTTTCGACGCCGGTCATCTCGATCATCAGCGATTCCGAGGTCAGGTCGACGATGCGGGCGCGAAAGACCTCGACCAGATCGAAGATCTGAGCGCGGTTGCGCGGCGTGGCGGCTACCTTGATGAGGGCCAGTTCGCGCGTGACCGAGGGGGCTCCGGCAATGTCGTCCACATCGACCACATTCTCCAGTTTAAACAGGCTGGCGCGGATGCGGTGGCCGGCTTCTGCCGAAGCTTCGCAGACCAGAGTGAGGCGCGAGAGGCCGGGGCGCTCGCTGCGGCCCACGGTGAGCGAGTTGATGTTGATGTTGAGGCGGCGGAAGAGAGACGCCACGCGCGTCAACACTCCCGGCAGGTCTTCAACGTACGCGACGAATGTGTGCATCATGATGACTAGCTCCTAGCTCTTAGCTTTTAGCTCTTAGCTTCTCGTCGGCATTCGCGCCTTCTCTGCTCCTAGAACCTTTGCCAACCAAGCCGGCCGCATTCAACTTGAGGTCCATTGCGGGTGCTGGCTGTCCAATGGCAGCTAAGAGCTAAAAGCTAACAGCTAGAAGCTGTGTTACTTGTCTTCCGCCGATTCTTCCAGCGGGTCTTTGCCGGGGCGGCGGATCATTTCGTGCAATGCGGAACCGGCGGGAATCATCGGATAGACCGAGTCTTCCTTCTCGACCTTGAAGTTGATTAAAAACGTGCCGGGCGCGGAACGGGCCGCTTTGACGGCCTCGGCCACCTCGGCGCGGGTGCGGACGGTGAGGCCCTGAATGCCGTGGGCGGCGGCGAGCTTGACGAAGTCGGGGCTGACCAGGGGGGTGGCTTCGTAGTTGCGCTCGTAAAAGAACTCCTGCCACTGGCGGACCATGCCCAGGTAGCCGTTGTTGATGACGGCGATGTTGATCTTGATCTTTTCCTGGGCGATGGTGGAAAGCTCGGCGGCGGTCATCTGGAAGCCGCCGTCGCCGGCGATGACCCAGACTTCTTTCTCCGGGCAGGCGAATTTTGCCCCGATGGCCGCTGGCAGCGCGAAGCCCATGGTGCCGAGGCCGCCGGAGGTGATGAGCGAGCGCGGGTGCTCGTGATGGAAGTACTGCGCCTCCCACATCTGGTGCTGGCCGACGTCGGTGACGATGATGGCTTTGCCGCCGGTGATGCGCCACAGGTCGTGCATGACGTGGGCGGCGTAGAGATGGCCGGAGTCGGGCAGGTTCTTGATGTCGCGCACGGCGGCCGCGCCCTTGCTGGCCTCGATGGTCTTAAGCCAGGCCTGGCCGTCGCGGCCCCCACGGCCACTACTGATGCGGGACAGCAGCTCTTCGAGCACTTCGCGGAGATCGCCGATCAGGGGCACATCGACCTTGATGTTCTTGTTGATCTCGGCGGGATCGACGTCGATGTGGATTTTTTTGGCCTTGGTGGCGTAGGTGGAGGTGGAGCTGGTGACGCGATCGTCGAAGCGCATGCCGCAGGCGATGAGCAGGTCGGCGTCCTGAATGGCGTGGTTGAGCCAGGCCTCGCCGTGCATGCCCATCATGCCCAGGTTGAGGGGATGGGAGGCGGGGAACGCGCCCAGGCCGAGGAGGGTAAGGCCCACGGGAATCTGGGCGCGCTCGGCCAGGGTGCGGACCTGCTCCATGGCGCCTGATTCGATGATGCCGTGACCGGCCAGGATAACGGGGCGCCTGGAGTTGCGGATCAGCTCGGCGGCTTGCGCCAGGGCGGAGTCCTCCACCTTGCGCATGGGGTGGATGCGATGGGGGCGCGGCTTGGCGGCCTCGAAGTCGAAGATGGCCGTGGCCTGCTGCGCATCTTTGGTTATATCAACGAGCACCGGGCCGGGCCGGGCGGATTTGGCGATCTGGAAGGCGTGGCGAATGGCCGGAGCAATATCCTCGGTGCGGCTGATGAGGAAGTTGTGCTTGGTCACGGGCAGGGTGATGCCGGTGATGTCCACTTCCTGGAATGCGTCGGTGCCCAGCACTTTGCTGGAGACGTTGCCGGTGATGCAGACGATGGGGATGGAGTCCAGCATGGCGGTGGCGATGCCGGTGACTAAGTTAGTAGCGCCGGGACCGCTAGTGGCAATGGCTACGCCGACTTTGCCGGAGGCGCGGGAGTAGCCGTCGGCCATGTGCGCGGCGCCCTGCTCGTGGCGCACCAGGGTGTGGTGAATGGGAAACTTGCGCAGTGCGTCGTATACCGGCAGAATGGCGCCGCCGGGATAGCCGAAGACGTCAGTAACGCCCTCGCCCACCAGCGTGGCCCAGACGATCTCAGCGCCGGTGAGGCGGGCGGGTGGTTTATTCGATGCTTGCGTGTTGGCTTTGTTTCCCATGGGTGAACTCCTTTTCAAGCTGTCAGCTATTAGCTTTTAGCTCTTAGCTTGTTGCCGTGCGATACCGATTTGTTCGGCAGCTCCCTAGTTGCCGGCCCTTAGCTAAAAGCTGCATTTACGTCGTTGCGCCTTCGGAGGCGGAACTTACGCGATCGACATATTTGCGGAAGACGCCTTTGGGCCAGCGCAGCGGGGGCGGCTTGAAGCCTTTGAGGCGGGCCGCGATTTCTTTGTCGCTGACTTCGAGCGTCAGCTTGCGATTGGGAATGTCGAAGTGGATGCTGTCGCCCTCGCGGACGGCGGCGATGGGTCCGCCGACAAAAGCTTCGGGAGCCACGTGGCCGGCGGTAAAGCCGCGGGTTGCGCCGGAGAAGCGGCCGTCGGTGAGCAGGGCGACGGTGGCCGAGAGTTCGGCGTTGGAGGAGATGGCGGCGGTGACTTGCAGCATCTCTCTCATGCCGGGACCGCCCTTGGGGCCTTCATAGCGGATGACGAGCACGTCGCCGGGGTTGATCTTGCCAGTCTGCACGGCGGCGAAACAGTCTTCTTCGCAGTCAAAGACGCGCGCGGGGCCGCGATGCTCGACGCGGTTGGCGGCGGCGATTTTCATGACGCAGCCTTCGGGGGCGAGGTTGCCTTTGAGGATGACGAGGCCGCCGGTGGGCTTGATCGGATTTTCAAAGGTGTGGATCACGTCCTGGCCGGGAGTTTCCTTGGCAAGGGCTGCTTCTTCAGCGAGCGTCTTGCCGCTGATGGCGAGGGCGGAGCCGTCGGCGTGGCCGGCGTCGATGAGGCGTTTGGCGAGGAGGCGCGAACCGCCGGCGGCCTGGTAGTCCGAGGCGACGTATTTGCCCGCCGGCGTGAGCGAGCAGATATAAGGCGTGCGCTTGCTGATGATGTCGAAGTCGTCGATGGAGAGCGGAATGCCAATCTCTCGCGCGATGGCGATGAGGTGAAGCACCGCATTGGTGGAACCGCCGCTGGCCGCGACGCTGGCGATGGCGTTCTCGATGGATTTGCGGGTGATGATCTGGGAGGGGCGGCGGTTAGCGCGGACGGCGTCCATGAGGATGCGGCCGGCTTCGCGGGTGGCGGCAGGCTTATCCGGCGACATTGCGGGAACGCCGGAGAGATAGATGGGCGCGATGCCCAGAATCTCCGCCGACATAGCCATGGTGTTGGCGGTGAACTGGCCGCCGCAAGCGCCGGCGCCGGGACAGGCATTGGCCTCAAGAGCTTCAAGGCCGGCGTCGTCAATGCGGCCGGCGGCGAAGGAGCCGATGCCCTCGAAGACGTCCTGGATGGTGATGTCCACGCCGTTGAGTTTGCCGGGCGCGATGGAGCCGCCGTAGAGCATCATGCCGGGAATGTCGAGGCGGCAGAGAGCCATGATGATGCCGGGCATGTTCTTGTCGCAGCCACCGATGCCAACCAGGCCGTCAAAGAGGTTACCGCGCGCCACCAATTCAATCGAGTCGGCGAGCACTTCGCGCGAGACGAGCGAGGCCTTCATGCCCTGTGTGCCCATAGTGATGCCGTCGTGGATGGTGATGGTGTTAAATTCCATCGGAGTCCCGCCGGCTTCGCGAATGCCTTCCTTCAGTGCTTCGGCGATCTCGCGCAGATGCACGTTGCAGGTGCCGATCTCGGTCCATGTGTTTGCAATCCCAATAATGGGCTTGTGCAGATCTTCTTTGCTGTAGCCGACGCCGCGCAGATAGGAGCGCGCGGCGGCGCGGCTGGGGCCTTCAGTCAACGGAATGCTTTGTCGTTTGCCTTCGATGGTCATTGTGCTCTCTTCTTTCGCCAAGCTATTAGCTTTTAGCTTGTTCTTGCTGCGGTTAACGTCTGTTCCTGAAACCGGCTGCTTCCTTGCTGTACTTTGCCAATACTGTTCGTCGTTGCAGTAAAAGCTAAAAGCTAAAAGCTGCTTTTCGCCTTCAACCATGTTGCCTGGTTGTGTTTGGCTTCATAAGTGTCGAGGGCCGCGGCGTGGCGCAGGGTCAGGCCGATGTCGTCGAGGCCTTCAAGGAGACAAAACTTGCGGAAGGGGTCTACCTCGAAGGTGGCTTTGAAGCCGTGGCTGTCGGTGACCGTCTGATCTTCGAGCGAGACGGTGAGTTGATAGTTGGAGATGGTTTTGGCGTTTTGGAGAAGCTTAGCTACCTGCTCCTCGCTGAGACGGACTAGGACGATGCCGTTTTTGCCGGCGTTGGAGAAAAAGATGTCGGCGAAGGTGGGAGCGATGATGGCGCGGAAACCGTAATCCGACAGCGCCCAGGCGGCGTGCTCGCGGCTCGATCCGCAGGCGAAGTTCTTTTGGGCGATGAGGATTTGCGCGCCCTTGTAGCGCGGGTCGTTCAACTCGAATGCCGGGCTGGGATCGCCGGAGGGCGTGCGCCGCCAGTCGAAGAAGAGGAACTCGCCGTAGCCGGTGCGCTCGATGCGCTTCAAAAACTGCTTGGGAATGATCTGGTCGGTATCGACGTTGGCGCGGTCGAGAGGCGCGGCCAGTGCGGTGATTTTCTTGAACGGTTGCATCAGGCTTTTACCTCCCAGTTGCGAATGTCGACGAAGTGGCCGGCAATGGCGGCGGCGGCGGCCATTTCCGGCGAGACCAGGTGGGTGCGTCCGCCGCGTCCCTGGCGGCCTTCGAAGTTGCGGTTGCTGGTGGAGGCGCAGCGTTCGCCGGGGGAGAGAATATCGGGATTCATGCCCAGGCACATGGAACAGCCGGGCTCGCGCCAGTCGAAGCCGGCGGCGCGGAAGACGCGGTCGAGGCCCTCGGCTTCGGCTTGCGCCTTCACGGCCTGGGAGCCGGGAACCACCATGGCGCTGACCTTTGTCGAGACCTTGTATCCAGCGGCGATGCGAGCGGCGGCGCGGAGATCTTCCAGCCGCCCATTGGTGCAGGAGCCGATAAAGACGCGATCGATGGAGACGTCTTCAAGCGGCGTGCCGGCCTTGAGGCCCATGTATTCGAGGGCGCGCTCCAGGCCCTTGCGCTCCTGCTCGTTGGGCGCGGCGGCGGGGTCGGGCACGGAGGAAGTGATGGGCGCGACCATGCCGGGACTAGTGCCCCAACTGACGTAGGGAACCAGATCTGCGGCGGAGAGGATGAGTTCACGATCGAACTTTGCGCCGGGATCGGTGGGGAGCTTGCTCCACTCGGCCACGGCGGCCTTCCAGGCTTCTCCTTGGGGACTGAATCTCCGGCCCTTGAGGTAGGCGAAGGTGGTTTCGTCGGGAGCGATCATTCCCGCGCGCGCGCCGGCCTCGATGCTCATGTTGCAGACGGTCATGCGGCCCTCCATCGAGAGCGCGCGAATCGCCGAACCGGCGTATTCAATCACGCAACCCGTCGCCCCGTCGGTGCCGATCTTGCCAATAATGGCGAGGATAATGTCCTTCGCGGTCACGCCCCGCGGAAGCTCGCCTTCGACCGCAATGCGGAAGGTCTGCGGCTTCGATTGGGGCAGGGTCTGCGTGGCCAGCACGTGCTCCACTTCGCTGGTGCCGATGCCGAAGGCGAGCGCCCCGAATGCGCCGTGCGTGCTGGTGTGCGAGTCGCCGCAGACGATGGTCATGCCCGGCTTGGTCAGCCCCAGTTCGGGGCCGATGACGTGGACGATGCCTTGATCGCGCGAGTCTACGTCATAGAACTCGATGCCGAATTCGGCGCAGTTATTGCGCAGCGTGGCGATCTGCGTGGCGGCGATCTGGTCGAGGATGTGGAGACGGCCTTCGATGGTGGTGGGCACGTTGTGGTCCACGGTGGCGATGGAGCGGTCGGGGCGGCGGACTTTGCGTCCGGCCAGGCGCAGGCCCTCAAAGGCTTGCGGCGAGGTGACCTCGTGCAGCAGATGCAGGTCGATGTAGAGCAGGGTGGGCTCGCCTTCAGGCTCGACCACCACGTGCTGCCGCCAGACCTTTTCAAAAAGCGTTTTTGGTTCGGTGGTCATGGAACTCCCTAGCTTTTAGCTGTTAGCTCTTAGCTTTTGCCCTCAGCTACCGGCTTCTGCGTTACTGATTCCATCGGCGTCCTCCGTCAAAAGAGGAGCCATCTTCAATTTTCTTTCTTCCATGCCGCTTGCTGGCGTGGATCGAGCTGACAGCTAAGAGCTAGCAGCTGGTTTACCGTTTCGCGGATCTTTGCGCCCATCTCGGTGGTGGTGAGGACGGTGAAACCCTCGGCGCCATGGCGCACCAGATCGCGCGTGCGGAAGCCCCGCTCCAGAACCTTGCGTACCGCCTTCTCGATGACCGCTGCCTCATGGTCGAGGCCGGCCGTGTGGCGCAGAAGCATGGCGCCGGTCAGAATCGTGGCCATGGGATTGGCGCGGTTCTTGCCGGCGCTGTTGGGCGCGGAGCCGTGAATCGGCTCATACAAATTGATCTTGCCGCCGATGGTGGCCGAGGGCAGCATGCCCAGCGAACCTGTAATGACGCCGGATTCGTCGCTGAGAATATCGCCGAAGGTATTCTCGACGACCACCACGTCGAAGTCGCGGGGACGATTCATCAGGTGCATGGACATGGCATCGACGTATTGGTGCTCGAGAACGACATCGGGAAACTCAGCGGCCACTTCGGTGACCGTGGCGCGCCACAGTTGCGAGACTTCCAGCACGTTGGCCTTGTCCACGCTGGTGAGATGCTTGCGGCGCTTGCGGGCCAACTGGAAGGCCACGCGGGCCACGCGGGCCACTTCATCGCGCGTGTAGTACATGGTGTTGAAGCCAATGCCCTTCTCGCGATCCCAGCCGCGGGGCTGGCCGTAGTAGAGGCCGCCGAGCAGTTCGCGGACGAACATGATGTCGGTGCCGTCGATGATCTCCGCGCGCAGCGGGCTGTTGACCGTGGTTTCCTTGAAGGCGAAGGTGGGGCGCAGATTGGCGAAGCCGCCCAGAGCGGCGCGCAACCGCAACAGGCCGCCTTCGGGGCGCTGATCGGGAGGCAGTGAGTTGAACTCATTGCCGCCCACCGCGCCCAAAAAAACCGCGTCGGACTGGAGCGCCGCATCCAGCGTCTCCTGGGGCAGGGGCGTGCCGTCTGCGACGATGGCCACGCCGCCGATGCGCTTGAAATCCAGCTCCAAAGAGTGACCGCCGGCGGCCATTACATCCTTGAGCACCGCGACCGCTTCGTTGGTGACTTCGGGGCCAATGCCGTCGCCGGGGGTAACCAGAACTTTCAACTTCATTCTTACTCTCCTTGTTTATTCAGAGATCAGAGATCAGTTTGAGGCTTGCATTGCCTCAGGGGCTAAAGCCCCGCCAATCTTCTTGCGTTTGCGGCACGACTGAAGTCGTGCCCTTTCAAAGCTGCGACCTGGACTGGGAGTGCTAATCCAGTTCGGAGACCGGCTCGCGGCGCAGTTGGCGAATATGGTCGGGCACAATGCCGACCAAATCATAGTCGTAGATGTTCTTCTTGCGGTCGGCGAGGGCGACGAAGCGGTAGTAGGCCTGTTGCAGCTCCTCGCGGGTGAGGGTGAAGCCGAGCTGTTCCAATCTGTGCCGCAGCGCGGCGCGGCCGGAGTGCTTGCCCAGCACCAGGTGCGTTTTGGCCACGCCCACCAGGGTGGGGGTCATGATCTCGTAGCAGAGGGGGTTGGCCAACATGCCGTGCTGATGGATGCCGGACTCGTGGGCAAAGGCGTTGTCGCCGACGATGGCCTTGTTGGGCGAGGGGCGGAAGGTGATGATCTGGCCGAGAACCTGGCTGGTGGGATAGAGATTTTCAAGCTTGATGCCGGTGGTTACGCCGTAGTGGTCGCCGCGGACATAGAGGGCGGCGGCGATCTCTTCCAGGGCGGCGTTTCCGGCGCGTTCGCCGATGCCGTTGATGGCGCACTCCACCTGGCGGGCGCCGGCGGAGATGGCGGCCAGGGAGTTGGCCACGGCCAGGCCCAGGTCGTCGTGGCAGTGCGAGGAGAGGATGATGCCCTCGGCGTCGATGGCGGGGACGCGCTCGCGGACCTCGGTGAACATCCTGGCGTACTCTTCGGGGGTGGTGTAGCCGACGGTGTCGGGCATGTTGATGGTGGTGGCGCCGGCCTGGACGGCGATGCGGACCATCTCCACCAGAAAGTCGCGGTCGGAGCGGGTGGCGTCCTCGGGAGAGAACTCGACGTCGTCGCAAAGGGAGCGGGCCAGGCGGACCGATTCGCCGCAAATGTCGAGGGCTTCCTGGCGGCCGAGCTTGAGCTTGTACTCGAGATGCAGGTCGCTGGAGGCGAGGAAGACGTGGATGCGGGCGCGGTCGGCGAACTGCAGGGCGCGGCCGGCCATCTCGATGTCTTCGGCTTTGGCGCGGGCCAGGGAGGCGATGCGGGGCTTGCGGACGGCCTGGGTGATGGTGGCGATGGCCGCGAAGTCGCCCTCTGAGGCCATGGCGAAGCCGGCCTCGATGATGTCCACGCCCAGATCCTCGAGGGCATGGGCCATGGTGAGCTTTTCCTGCGTGGTCATGCTGCAGCCGGGAGACTGCTCGCCGTCGCGCAGGGTGGTGTCGAAGAAAGCCACGTAATTTGAGTGATTTGCGGTCATGTAATCGCCTGTCAGCGGAAACCTGTCACCTGTTTCGATAGTATCCGATGCCGGGAGGGTATAAGGCAAAGTTATTATTTTTTGGTTGTCGATTAGAAATGCTTATATTACAGTGGACAGTGGTCAGTGATCAGTATGCCCGCGGCGCCCTAGGCGGAATTTCGGCCGGGTGCATCCGATCTCGTATTTGAGGCCTGGATACGCAGTTCACGCGAGAGAGCCGCTGGCCCGGCTGACCACTGACAACTGACCACTGATATGGAACTGAGTCAACTGGAGACATTTTTGGCGGTGGCCGAGGAGCGGAGCTTCTCGCGGGCGGCGGCGCGGCTGCACCGCACGCAGCCGGCGGTGAGCCAGGTGATCCGCAAGCTGGAAGCCTCGGTGGGCGAGACGCTCTTTGACCGGGCGGCGCGGGACGGATCGCTGACCGCGGCGGGGGCGCTGCTGCGCGACTATGCGTTGCGGTTGATGGCGCTCCGGCGGGAGGCCGCCAGCGCGCTGGACGAGCTGAAAAGCCTGGAGCGGGGGCGGCTGCAACTGGCGGCCAACGAGTATACCTGCATGTACCTGCTGCCGGCCATGGACCAGTTCCGGAGGGAGTTTCCGCGCGTGAGCGTGACGGTGCACCGCATGCTGGCCTCGCGGATTCCCGAAGAGCTGAACCTGCGCACCTTCGAACTGGGGGTGATTTCGTTCCGGCCCGACACGGAACAGTACCGCACCATCGCCGTGTATGCCGACAGCCTGGCGTTCGTGGTGAGCCCCCATCATCCCCTGGCCGGGGCGGCGAGGGTATCGATCACTGACCTGGGGGAGGAGAACTTTATCGCCCACAACGTGGCCTCGCCGCTGCGGCGCAAGGTGATCGAGGCCTTTCAGCGCTACCGGACGCCGTTGAACATGACCGTCGAGCTGCCCTCCATCGAGGCGATCAAGCGCTTCGTTTCCATGGGCAACGGCGTGGCGCTGGTTCCGCATCTGACCGTGGAGCGGGAGCTGGAGACCGGGGAGTTGGTGCGGGTGGCGGTGGATGAACTGGAGTTCAAGCGGGTGTTGCGGCTGGTGCACCGGCGGCAGACTACGCTCTCCTACGCAGCCAGGGCCTTTTTGCGCACGGTGCGAACGCTGGCCAAGAAGCAGGGACCGCCGTTTTATTACCATGTGGAGCGGACGGGGTGAGGGACGGAAACCCGGATTTTGAAAGGGCGCGGCGGGGCATCCTCTGGGTTCTGTGCCGTGGAATGGCCAAAACAATTCGCGGCTTTAGCCACCGAGAGGATGCAAATACATTACCTCAGGGGCTAAAGCCCGCGTTGATTTTGTTGGCTTTATACGGGGGGTGAAACCCCCGCCTTCCACCCCAGCGACTAAGACCCGTCGCTGGGAACCCCGGTCTCCCTCCGGACCGAGTTTTTCCGCTCGCCGCGGCGAGTGAAGTCGTGCTTTGACACGATCGAGATTCGGAACCGAGCTTTTTCAGCAGTCTGAGTAGCCTGGCGCCCCTTCTGCCTGGCCCGCGACCAAAGCCTCAGAATATTTTTTTACAATGGCCGGGGCAACAGCTTTCCGCCATGGGCCGCTCCGGCCATTTACAATGCTTAGAGCGGAGCCCGGCTCGAACCGGCGCGCCGGAATTGAGAAGCTGGTTGCCAGCCGGACGGTTGTGCAGTCGCGAGGTTCAGGACCGAATGAAGAAGATCGCCATCATTGCATTCCTGCTGGCCGTTACTGTGGCCGCGGGCCGCGCTCAGGAGAGCCGCCAGGACGTGAGCATCAGCGGAACGGTTCTTGTTGAGCCGTTCATTGCCTCGCCAACCGATGTTCAGGTGAGCGCGAATCGCGCCTTTGGCGCGCTGGCCAGTTACCGCTTCATGCTGACGCCCTCAAGCGCCTTCGAGGCCAACTATGGGATCACCTACCGGAACGAGATCCACTATGTGATCAGCAACACCAACCACTACCTGGTGAACACCCGCACCCAGGAGGCATCGGGCGCCTATGTGCGCTCCTTCACCTTCCACAAATTCAATCCCTTTGTGGAGGCGGGCGCGGGCGCATTGATTTTCCTGCCCATCCGCAACTCCGGCACCCAAACGCTGAACGCCAGCCAGCAGACTGAAATGGTGGGTCTCTACGGCGGCGGCATCGCCTACGAGATCAGCCCCAGCTTCGACATTCGCGCCGAATACCGCGGCCTGGTGGCGAAGGTGCCGACCTTCAAAGACGCGCTGGATAGCTTCGCCACCAACAAGTGGTACCAGATTTACAACCCGGTGATCGGCGTGGCCTATCACTTCTAGGGCGGTTTTACAGTTGGTGTAAGGCAGTGAGAAAGTGAGAATTGCGGTTTCCCACCCTTTCGCTAGAAAAAATGCGAAAGGATGGGGCACGGCGCCTTATAGGAAACAGTGGAAACGCTCAAGTGCCGCAGAGCGGGACAGCACAAAAGGGGACGGGCCGAAGCCCGTCCCCTTTTTCTTTCAGATAGCCAGTCTATTTGTATAGACGCTTTACGCGCCGGTTCCGCTCTGCCGGGTAGCTTCGCGGTAGCGTCCCAACTCCTTGACCATGAAGCAATGGGAGCTGAGCGCCTGGATCACGCGCGAACCCTCGTCAAAGGAGTGAATCTGGGCATCCACATAAAAAATGTACTCCCAGGGCTTGCCGTGGACGGGGCGGGACTCGATTTTGATGAGGTTGGTGCCCTGGCCCGAGAGTTTGGTGAGGGCGGCAACCAGGGAGCCGGGCCGATTCTCGACTGAAAAGGCGAGGCTGATCTTGTTCGACCGGGGATCGCTGACGGCGTCCTGCGTGCGGCGGACGAGGAAGAAGCGGGTAAAGTTTTCCGGGTTGTCCTCGATGCCGCTTTCAAGGATCCGCGCGCCGTAGTATTGGGCTGCGGCCTCGCTGGCGATGGCGGCGGCGCGCCGGTCGCCAAGTTCCACAATTTGCTTGACGCTGCCAGCGGTGTCGTAGAAGGCGCAGGCCTCCATGCAAGGGTGCCGGGCGAGGAAGCGCCGGCACTGGGCCAGGGCCACCGGATGGGAGAAGACGCGCACGATCTCGTCCATGGCGGCGCCGGAGACGGCGATGAGGTTGTGGCGGATGCGCAACAGCGTCTCCCGCTCCACCTTGACATCGTGGGTCAGGAGCAGGTCGAAGTGCTCCAGGACCGAGCCGGCCAGCGAGTTCTCAATGGGAATGACCGCGGCCTCGACGTCGCCCAGGGCCAGCGCGGCAAAGACGTCGGCGGAAAGCGAACAGGGAACGATCACGGCATCGGCGGCCAGTTTGATGGCCGCTTCGTGGCTGAATGAGCCGGGTTCGCCCTGGATGGCAATCTTCATTGCAACTCCTGATTCTCCTGACGGTGTGCGCGGCCCGGTTGCCATGAAGGAGTCTGGCGTGGAGCTCTTTCTCGCACCATACCACAGCTCGATTGTAGCCAGTTGCCGGGATGGGCGGGAAGGCAGGGCAAACGCATCTTCGTTTTCCGGCAATCTTTCGATCAAACAATCGTGGCGATGCCTTTACTTATTCTGGCGGAGGGAGCAGGGGTCTTCAGACCCCTGAAAAAGGCGCAGGAAAACGATGGGCTTTAGCCCCGGGCCTTTAGATCGCAGCCGAAAAAGAGCCCGGGCCTGAAGGCCACTCAATACATGCTGAACATTCAGAGGGCTGAAGCCCCCTGCTCCCTCCGTATTAAAATGCGTTTGCCCTGGATGGCCAGGCATGAAAATCAGCTTCGCAGCCACAGGTCGGCGGCGACAAAGGCAAGAAAGACGGTGGCGATGACGCCGTTCATGGTGAAAAAGGCGGCATTGAGGCGGGTGAGGTCGCGGGGAGAAACCAGGGAGTGCTCATAGGCCAGCAGGAGGGCGACGGCGGCGATGCCGAGCCAGCCGAGCGCATGAAAGTGAAACAGCCAGGCCAGCCAGACGAGCAAACCCATCTGCCCCAGGTGCATGGCGCGGGCGGCGAAGAAGGCGGCGGGAATGCCGGCGGCCTGGGGCAGGCTGTGGAGGCCCGCGGCTCGATCATGCTGGAAGTCCTGGCAGGAGTAGAGGACGTCAAAACCGCCCGCCCAGAGGGTGACGGCGGCGGTGAGGACGAGGATGCGGGGATCCAGAGAGCCGCGCACGGCGATCCAGGCGGCCGAAGGGGCAAGGCCGAGGGCCAGGCCCAGGCCGAGGTGCGACCAGCGGGTGTAGCGCTTCAGGTAGCTGTAGCCCAGCAGCACCAGGAGGACCAGCGGCGAGAGATAGAGGGTGAGGCGGTTGAGTTCAGCGGCGGCCAGCACAAATATCGCCGCCGCCAGCACGGTAAAGCCGAGAACGAACCGGCGCGAGAGCAAGCCGGCGGGAATGGCTCGGTTGCGGGTGCGGGGATTGGCGGCGTCAAGATCGGCGTCGGCCCAGCGATTGAAGGCCATGGCCGCGGAGCGGGCGGCGACCATGGCGACGAGAATCCAGGCCATGACGCGAGCGGTGGGCAGGCTATTGGCGGCCAGCAGCATTCCCGTGAGGGCGAAGGGAAGCGCGAAGATGGAGTGCTCCCACTTGATCATCTCCAGGGTGGTTCGCGTTTTGGCCCATAGGGTTGGCATGGAGCTCCATGGGACAGTTTAATTGAGGGGCAGAGGGAAGAAAGCAGCCGGCCTTGCTTCGGAAGCAGGCCGGTTTCCGATATGTCCGCAAGGGGGACAATCCTGTTTATGGATTGAAATACAGGATGAAGGTAAAGCAAAGCTGGTCTTTTTTCCGGCGAAGGCCTTTTCCGGTCCGATGGGTTCTGGAAAATGAAATCACAAGAAAAATGACACAGCTATGGGGGGTGTGAAGTATATTGACTCGTGCCGGGAGGGCCCAAGAGGAATTCCGGACCAAAGGAGGGAAAGATGAAAATAAGCAGGATCGCATGCGTGATGGGGATTCTTATCTGCCTGGGATATGCCAGCCTGAAGGCTCAGACCGTTCGGGTGGGAGGATATTCGTTGCGCGCCAATGGCCAGGTTGCACAGGGCTTTAAATACACGGGTTCATGCCCCGTCAACCTTCAGTTTGGCTGGGGCCTGATCAGCACAGGGCCAGCCACTGTGAATTACAGCTTTGTCCGCAACGACGGCGGCCATTCTACCAGCGTACAGAGCGTCAATATACCGCAGGCCAACCACTCCGTGCCGGTCTATGAGACGTGGGAGCTGGGCGCGAATACGCCGAGATTCGCCAATTACGCCGGCTGGGTGAAAATTCTCATTACATCACCCAATCGAGTCCAGGGGAAGATCCCATTCACCATTCATTGCCAATAGGGGTGATGGTGGCGCGCGTTCCGGTCAGGAGGGCGGCGGCGAGTTTCGACGCGGCCCTCCGGGACGCGAAAACGTGGCCGGGATGCTGTCCCAGGCTTGCGTCCGCCGCGGCGGACGCAAGCCTCCCACCCCGGCACGCAAAAATCGCGTGTGCCGGGGATCCCGGGCCTGGGCTATTTTCGCGTTTTCCCTCTGGGAAGACGGCGGTTGTTCCTCCGTTTCGGCGGCGGATGTAACCAACTTCAGCGAGAAAAATTATTTATGCGATTGCCCCTGGGAGTAATTTGAAATTGGACTTCTCCGCTTACTTCTGCGGCTCGCTGGGCTGGTTGGCGACCTGGAGGTTGTTCTTCACGCTGAAGACGCCGGAGACGGCGTTGGCGCGGAGGTTTGCGATATCCTTGTCGGCCTGCGAGTCGACGACGCCGTCAAGCTCGACATTGCCGTTCTGCACGGTAATGCGGATGGTCTTGGCGGGATCGATTGCGTACTTGTTCAGGGATGGGAAACCGTAGATGGAACGGTATTCCGCGATGCGGATGCCGTCGTCCATGGGAGAGGTGGGATCGACCTGGATCTCATCGATCACATCTTTCACGCCAGGATAGGTGCTGACCAGCGCCAGTGCTGAGTCCCTGGCCATATAGTCGAGCGCATGACCGCCAAGTGTGGCGACGCCGTTCTGGACGTTTAAGCTGATGGCATCGAAGACGTTCCAATAGCCGACGCGGTCATATTCCAGCTTTTCGCCCAGTTTGGCCTGCAACACGCTGTCGGGGATGGTGGGGCCGGCGACCTCAATCAGGTTGCGCACGGCGGTGACGCCTTTAGCCTTAAGGATGCGCTTCGCGGCGTCGATCTTGTACTCATAGAGGTCCACGGTTCCGGAGAGCGTGGCGATGCCGTTGTCCACGGTCACCTTCACGTCGCGATACTGCTTTTTGTTGAGCCGGGCCGCGGCGTCGCCGGCCGCGGGGCTGGCCGAGGTTGCGCCGGTGGCCTGGGCGGCCGCGATTGAGAGCTGGGGCAGGCCCAGAATGGCCGCGGCGAGCGTGGCCGCGAGCAGCGAGGTCAGGGTTACGCGAATCTTACTCATCATCTGAAAATACCTCCACAGGTTCGAGAAAATTACAGCGGCAACCGCGGAGTGGGGTGGTTCGGGTTGCCGTTCACACATATTGGACGCGGATTACGGGGAAAAGTTGCTCATCAGCGGAAGCGGCGGGTGGCTTTGACGACCATGGAAAAGACGCCGGACTCGTCGCGGGCGACGAGCAGGGAGACGTGGCGGTTGATGGCGACTTCGGCCTGGATCAACTGCTGCCCGGTGGTGTTGACGTTGGTGGCGTAGGTGAGGGTGACATCGCGGCCCAACTGCTCCTCGACGATGATGCGGGAGGTGGAGTTGCCCAGGGCGCCGAGATAGTTGGGGTCCACCTTGACGGAGCCCGCGCCGAAGAGCTTTTGCACGCGGCTGCTGACGGTGGCGTTGAGTGCGCCGCCGAGCAGGGCGTCGGTGGTGGGATTGGAGAGGGATTGGACCTGCTGCCGGGTGTAGAGGCGCTGCTGGCTCTCAGTGCGGCCCAGGGCCAGGAGGGCGACGACATCGGCCTCGGGGAGGGGTGGATCGCTGTGGTAGGAGACGGCCAGCTTGTCGGGGGTTCCGTGCAGGCCGAGGGTGATGTCGTAATCCTCCACATGGGCGGTGGCGTTGAGGTCGATGGAGGGTTCAATGCGCACCGGGTTGGTGAAGTAGACGTCGCCGCGCTGCAGCTCGTAGCGGGTTCCGGCGATGATGGCGCTGCCTTCGGTGATGGAGACGCGGCCCAGCAGCGAGGGCGAGGCGACGGTGCCGCGCAGGCGCAGGTCCACGTCGCCGGCCAGCTTGGCGTAGGCGTTCTGGAAGTTCAATTGGGGCGAGGAGGTGAAGCGCACGTCGAGGCGGATGTGGTTGGACGGGGCGTCAGGGGAGGCGACGGACTGGACGGAGGTAGCCTGCGCGACCAAGGCCGCAATGTCCAGATCGGGGCTGACCGAGAAGCGGGTGATGAGGACGTCGCCGGAGAGGAGCAGGTTGTTTTGCGGGCCTTGCAGGCGGAACGCGGCATCGGCCAGGGAGCTGACGCCCTGCGGATAGCGAATGCGAATACCCTTGCCGGTGACGGAGAGGTCCGCGTAGATGCCGTGCTGGTAGGCCAGGTAACCGGAGAGGCTGAGCGGGCCGCCGCCGCTCATGGCGGTGAGGGATTTGACTTCCAGGCGGTTCTGGTTGAATTCGAGGGCGCCGTGCAACTGGCTGAGGCCGTTGGGTATGTCTTCCAGCGAGATGGAGGCGTTCTGGAAGTCGATGCGTCCCTGGAGGCTGGGATTGGCGAGGGAGCCGTGCGCCTCGACCTGGAAGGTGGTGGTTCCGCCGGCGGTGATGTCGGAATCGAGAGTCTCAGCCAGCTTGAGGTTGACGGAGCCGCTGGCGGCAAAGTCCAGTTGCTTTTTGTCCTGGAGGGAGAGGCTTCCCTGGGCGCGCAGGTCGGTCTCTTCGCCGGTGACGTGGAGGGGGTCAAGCTGGATGCGGCCATCGGCCAGAGTGGCGTGTACTCCGCCCTGGCTCTCCAGACGGACGCCGGCAACGGTGAGGGCGAGCTGCTGGAGGCGGGCTTCGCCACGGAGCAGCCCGGGACGGGCCAGGGGACCCTCGACGGCGACCGTGCCGGCCAGCGCGGACTCGCCGGTGAGGCCCCGGACGTGGGCCGTGTTAAGCAGGGCGCCGATGTTGTAGCGGGAGAACTCGAGTTTGGCCTGGGTGGCATAATCGCCGCTGAGCGCGGTCTGGCCGTTGAGGTCGACTTCCGCGCCCTGCAGCCGGGAGGTTGCGTTGTAGGTGACGGCGCGGTTGGCGGTGTGGGCGGCAAAGGCCAATGCGCCCAGCGGTTCTCCGCCCACGGCCAGCGAACTGAGCGTGGCGTGGGCCTCGAGGCTGGGGTCATCGGGCGTGCCCGAGCCGAGGATGGAAAACAGCAGCTTGCCGGAGGCTGCCAATCCATGGCGGCGCAGAGCCTCGATGCGGGAGATATCGATGCCGGAACTGTGGGCATCCACCTGGAAGCGGCGGGAGTTGAAATCGAAGCTGCCGGTGGCGGCGATGGCGCCGGCGGCTCCGTTGATGGTGACGGAGGAGAGATTGAGCACCAGGTTGGCCATGGCGCCCTGGGCGCGGAAACGCTCCACCGGCTCGCCGTAGGCGCTGGCGCCCGCCACCTCCACCCATCCGGAGCCGCCCAGGGCATGGATGGGCCCATCGATCTGGAGCTGGGCGTCGAGCGCGCCGGTAAGCGGCAGGTTCCGGCCGGTGAGCGGGAGCAGGTCGTCGAGGGCCACCTTGCCGGCGCGCAGGCGCAGATGGAGCGCGGAGTTGGCGTCGAATGCCGGAACACGGCCCGGCGCCGCGTCGAGCGAGCCTTCGAGAGCGATCCCGGACTTGCCGCGGTGCAGCAGGCCGCTCGAGATGACGATTCGATCCGCCGCGTAACTGCCTTTGGCCTCGACCGTATCGAAACGGACGAATTTTGGCGGAACGGCCTGGGGCTGGAGGGACAGCATCTCGATGGCCAGTTGCGTGGCCTTGAGGCTGCCCGCGATGCGGGGAGCGACGAGGGAGCCGGTCCACGACCCCTGAAAGTCAGACTGGCCGGAGAGAGCAATGGGGAGGGCGGCAGTTCCAGATTGTCCGTTGCGATTCAGGCCCAGGTCGCGGAGCACGGTATCGAACTCGTAGAGGTTGCCGGAATGGAAGTCGACGGCCAATGCGGAGCGGCTGGTGAGCGGGTAAGCTCCCAGATGGCCGTGCGCCTGCAATTGGCTGGCGGGGGTGCGCAGATCGAGTCTGCGCAGATCGACGGCGCCGTCGCGCTGGGTATAGGTTGCATCGACGGAGCCGCCTGCGGGAACTTCACCGGGCAAGGCCTGCGCAGGGGGGGTGAGGCTGAGAGCCGCGTCGACGGCAACGGTTCGCGCAACGCCTTTGGTCCAGTTGGCGATGGCCAGACCGTTGATGCGGGTATCCAGACCCAGGCGCTGAAAGGGCGGATGGCTCACCATATCGAGAATCGTGTCGAGCGAGACGTCTTTGAACCGGGCTGTCGCTTTGCCGTTCATGGGGATGACGGAGGGCGGGGGGTGGGCGGAGGCCAGGTTTCTGCCGCCACCGCCCTGGACTTCAACCCAGCCGGCGTAGAGATGACGCTGGGGAGCCTGGGCGCTGCTGGTCCTGAGTTCGGATGCGCCGGGGGGCAGCCAGGGGGCCAGGTCTACCTCGCCCTCGATTTGCCCGCCCTGGCGGAGGCGCGCAACGATGGACGTGATGAGCAACCGCCGGGGATCGGCATGGACATGCGCATCCAGCCCGACTCCGGTGGCGTTGACGCCGGTTCCGATATAACTGCCTCCGTCGACGCGCACGCTGCCATCGATGCGAAACTCTCCCGCTTTGCCGGCGCTGTCGAGATCAAGACGGGCGATGCCTTCCGGCGCAAAGGGATAGCCGAAGACCGGGTTCAGTAGATTCATATCGAGTTCGCCCAGAACCCTGGCCTGCCAGCGGGGATGGGCAAAGTCTTCCAGCCTGCCGGAGACCTCCAGGGTGTGGTCTTTGGTCTTTTGGCCATTCACGGCATGGGTCTGGGAGGTGATGCGCAGGGAACGGAGGTAGACGGCCGTGCGCGTCAGGTCAAGGGTGGCCTGCATATAGCCATGCACGGGGGGCAGCGCGCTGCGCGGCCCGCCTCGCGCCAGGTTGAGATCGGCGGCTCCGGCCTGGATGCGGTAAGTCTCCGGCCTCACGGATGAAGACTTACCCATGGGAATCCCAGAGGACGTGGCGGGAAGGTAGCTCACGAGCAGGGAAAGATCGTTGGCGCTGAAGTCGAGCGGGATGTAGCGGTTTTGAAAGTCAAAGGCAGCGGCGCGGTTTTCGTAGTGGAGGATGCCCTGCTGGACGGAAACATAGGCGGCCCGCAGGCTGAAGAAAGTATCGAGCGCGGATTTGCCTGGTTTTCGGGGCCTGCGGGGATGGGGCTGGTTGGTCGAGCCATCAGGGTAGACGATGAAGTGGAATCCGGGGCGGGAGATTACCAGATCGCGCAGCAGGATGCGCGGGCTCCACAGGATCATCAGGCTGAGATGCACGCGGAGGCCATCCGCCTGGGCGTAGGGGGCTTCGCCGGGGTCTTCGAGGCCGTGAATCACCAAGCCGCCCGCGTCGGCCTCAAGCTGGAGCGGATGCCAGTGGAAGGAGGCCATCTCAACCCGGCCGCCGGTGGCTGCTTCCAGGCTGGCTATCAGCTCCCCGCGAACGAAGCCCTCGAATGTGGCTGAACTGATAAAGGAATAAAAGCACACGGCGGCCACAAGCGGCAGGATGGCCAGGCAGGCTCCCAGGAAGAAAAACAGACGCAGGCGCGACGGCCGGGCCGGGCGGGAAGGCTCGGGCTGTGTAGCCGTCTCCTGGTCAACGGACTCCAATTTGGATTCGTGGTCTCCCACCCTTTCCGCGGAAAGAAGCGGAAAGAATGGGGCACGGGGCATCTGTGGCTCATCCGGCGCGGGGTTCATTTCAGGAAGCCTGGAGTCGGGTTCTGTCATTGGCTTCCTTTCCCTTGATCTTCCGGCGGCTCAGGAGTTGCGAGGGCCGGGTCCAGCACCTCGATTTCGCCCTGCCTGCGCAGGTTGGCGAGCCAGTCGTCGAAGAGGATATTCACCTGCTGCTGGAGGAGGATTTCCTCGATGCGCGGGGCCGCCTGGTCCAGCGGCGGAATGGCTTCGCCGGGGGCGTACTGGGGCAGCAGCGTGTCGCGGTAATAGTTCTCGATCTCCTGGGGGGAGATGCGGATGCCCTGGCGGAATCGCTGCTCGATGAAGCGCAGAATCTGGACGCGGTAGCGGAGATAGGCTTCGACGCGCTCCTGGGTGAGGCCATGCGCGGCCAGAAAAGCCTTCCATCCAGCCTCCGAGGCGCAGTTCTGGCGGATGCAGGCGGGGAGATTCCTGCGAATCTCCGCCAGGCGGGCATCGACCTCGGCCGGGGAAGGCTCCGCGGCCTGCGCGTCTTCCTGGCGAATCTGCTGCTGGATGAGAGCGCGGCCGATCAACTGCTCGAGGGCCCGCTGGCGAGTAAGAGGAGCGAGACCAACGCCGGCTGGATCCAGAACCGAGAGCCGGATCTCCTGGTCGAGGTCGCTGGCCAGGATAGTCTGGTTGTTGACTACGGCGACTACGCGGTCCAGGACGACCGGGGGCGCGGATGGGGGCGTCTGAGCCAAGGTATGAGCGAGCCCCGCCACGGCCAGACAGAAGAGAAGGGTCCACCGGCAGGCGAAGCCGGACTTGTTCTTTTGCCGGATTGGGGGACGGTTGCTCATCAGAAGGTTTGCCCCAGGCTAAAGAAGAAGTTGAAGTGGCCGGCCTCGCCGACGTAGGGCAGAGACTTGGGACTGGAGTAGTTATAGATCACCGGGAAGATCGGCGTATTCAGGTTATAGCTGAAGTCAAAGCGGATGGGCCCTGTGGGGGTATGGTAGCGCAACCCAATGCCCGGCGCGTGGGAGAAGTAATTGAAGCCGCACTGGCCCTGCCAGCCGGTGGAGGTGACGGGACCGGGCGGGGGAGTATTGGGGGAACTGGGAACGTTCAGAACCTTGCAGGCATCGCGGTTGGGCTGGCGCGTGCGCAGGGCGCTGGCCCAGGCATCGGAGGCATTGGTGAAGATGCTGCCCATGTCGTGGAAGAGGACGAAGCTGACCGTGTTGCCCAGCCAGGGCAGGGTGGGCGGGGGCAGGCGCAGTTCGGTGCTGTTGATAAGCGCGCCCGCGCCGCCAATGGGGTAGCCGGTCTCAGGATCGCGAGGACCGGCGGCATTGATGGAAAAGCCGCGCAGCGAGGTCGTTCCGCCGGCGTATAGCCGCTCGGGGAGGGGAATGAGCTTTTCCTGGGGAGTGCCGAAGGCGCGCTCCTGGCCATAGCGGGTGTTGCGGGCCAGCACCACCCGGCCTCTGTCGAAGTTCCAATAGCTCGAGTTGGAGACGTCGATGCGGTTGAAGTCGGCCTGTGCGCCGAAGGCATGATGGGAGAGGAACTCCTGAAAGCTGGTGTAGGTGCCGCGGCGGGCGTCGAGGGGAGAGTCGCGGGTATCGCGAATCCAGGTGAGCGCCGGCCCCCCGACGCGCACCGCCGTGGACAGCGGCATGATCTCGCCGGGGGCGACCTGGAGGCTGTCTGCCTCGACCTTGACGCGGCGGAAGTCGAATTCGTAGATCAGGGTGTTGGCTTTGGAAAAGCGGGAGCCCGGCGTATTGAAGTGCTGGGTCCAGCGCACGCCGCCCTCCAGCTTGGAGGCCACGTAGGTGGTCACATCCAGGCTGTTGGCGTAGCCGGCGGAGAGATCGAGGCCGAAGTTCCGGTTGCCTTCAAAGTGCGGAATCTGGAAGAGCAGGTTGATCTTCTGCTCCAGCAATCCGTAGGTGCCGCGTATGGAGGCCGACTGTTCCCGGCCGAAGATGCTGTTGCGGGTGAGGTCGGCGATGACGCGGGGGCTGACGCCCGTCTTTCCATTGGGATTGCAAATTGCGCCGCTGGCGATGATGCCGCCGCAGTTGTACTGGGGGGTTCCGGTCTGGGCCTCGAATCCGAAGCCATAGGTGAGGGTCCAGCGCCGCGCCTCCACCGCCCGCAGCAGAACGGTCTTGTGGGTTTCTCCGCCGCTGGGATTCTCGACCGCCGTATCGACCTCGTTAAATAGAGCGAAATCATAGAGATTGCGCTGCGTCTCCAGCAGGGCGGTCTGGTTAAGGGGGTCGCCGTCATGCAGCGTAATTGCCCGTGATACGGTGGACGGCCGCGTGGTATACAGCCCGGTGAGGAGCACCTTGCGCACAAAAATCTGCTGTCCCTCGGTAATGTGGAAGGCCACGTCCACCTTGCCCGGGTTGGCCGGCTCAACCTTCTGCGCCACCTCCACCTGCACCTGGAGAAAGCCGCGGCTCATATAGGCGGTCAACAGGGCGTCGCGGTCCCCGGCCAGGTAGCGGGGCGAAAACAATTGGCCCGCCGTGGTGTTCAGCAGGGGGGTAAGCTGGCCGGCATCAACGTGCTCGTTTCCGTCCAGGCGCACCGAGCCCACACGCACCTGTTCGCCCTCCTCGATGCGGTAGACCACGGCCAGGGGCGCGGTTCCATACTGCGGACTCGTTTTACCGGCCCCTGCACCGGTCTCAGAGACGCCGGCATCCGCCGCACCGGTTTCGGGAGTGCTGGTCTCGGGCATGATCTTCACGTTGGGGAAGCCGTTGCTCTGGTAGACGGCTTCGAGGGCGCTCACATCGGCGGAGACCAGAGCCTGGCTGTAGGCGCCATGGCGGTCAATGGGATCGGCGGCATGAACGCTCAACAATTCCTTGAGCGTGGCGGAGTCAAAGTAATGGTTTCCTATGACCGAGACGCGTTGCACGTGGCGGCGCGCTCCCAGCCGCACGCGGTAAAGGATCTCCACCTGCCCGCCGCCGGCGGAATGCTGTTGGTGATTCACCTTGACGTCGAAGTAACCCATGCGCTGGTAGTAATCCCGTACACGGCGATTACCTTCGTTGAGCAGGTCGTCGTCGACGGTGCCCTCTTCATAGATGGGGATCACGTGCCGGATGCGCTCCGGGCTCATTTTGGCGCCCTCGACCAGCACTTTGACCTGAGGCCCCTGGCTGGCGGAAAAGCGGAAGCCGGCATTTCCGGCGGCGTACTGTTCTTGCTCCAGCTTGATTTCGGCTTCCAGCCGCTCGTTTTCGCGGTATTGCCTGAGCACTCCCGTCAGGGCGCGGTTGGCGGTGTCGTGTTCCACGCGCGATCCGGCTCTGAGGTGGGCGTGGCGGCGAAAATCGTCCACGCTCATCCCGGGGTCGCCCGTAACCTGGACCGTGCCCACCCGCGCCTGCGGTCCGGAGGCCACGTGAAAGGCGATATCGACCAGTTGCTCATCGGGGTGCGGGGTCAGGGCTTGGGTAATGGCCGGCTCGTGGAAGCCGTTTTCGGCCAGAGTGCGGCGCATCTGTTCCAGCGCATAGCTTAGTTTGGCCGGGGTAAAGCGGGTGCCGGGCGCGAGCCGGCTGGCGCGCTCCAGTTGCGTATTCAGGGTGGCGCCCCTGGCTCCTTCCACGCTGACGGCGCCGATGAATGTGCGCGGAGTTCCGCGGAAGACGAGGGCCACGCCGTCCTGCAGGCGCGCGCCCTCCACCTGGATGGTTTCGTAGAGGCCGGTGGCAAAAAGCTGGCGCAGGCTTTTTTTCATGTTATCGGGGCTGAGCGGCGCTCCCTCGGCCTGGGCAAGATGACCCGGCAGAGGGGCCAGCCGGCTGGCAACAACTCCCTCGAACGAGATGCTGCGCACCGGAAGGGCGTTCCACCGGGCGAGGGAATCTTCGCCGGTTTCAGAAGGCGATGGCGAGCCTACGGCGCTCAGTGCGGCGGCCGCGGCATCGCTCGAGCTGCCCGGCTTCTGGCTCCAGCCGCTGATTCGTCCTCCGCTCCAAAGGACTAGAACACATACCAGCAGAAGGCTGCGCCCGTATCGATTGCCGCACTGCACCGCCGGTTGTGCCTTCAAGACCATATCTCCGGAAAAAACGCGGGGAACCACGCCCCGTTGCGCAATAGGACTGCCTCAACGCGAGAATGCAAACGGCGCCGGCCCCGGTCGTATTCTGTCGAAGCTCCGCCAGATCGGACTGCTTCCTCTTATTTTAACGAGGAAAAAGGCCTGGCGCGGCAACACCCCCGGTTGCGGAGCGACCCCCAGGGAAGCTCATGCATTCTTCGCGGCTTGTCAAGCAGCCCTGCGGTCCTGCTTATTACCGCAATGACGAAGATTTGCTAGGTTTGATAAGGAGCGGGGGCAGAATTATCGAGCATTCGATGGGCTTTCTCACCTTCCCTGCGGTTTGGCCGATACAGCCATGAAGCAGCCGTGCATCCAGGCTGGCAGCGGGCGCTGGTCCGGGGGAGTTCGAGCGAATTTCGATCGGATTTTGGAGCTGCGGCGCGGGGTTCGGGGAGGGGAACCCTGACCGGCGCCGGATCGTAGCAAAGAAGGGGCGTGCGGGTTAAGGATGGGCAGGGGGACGGAGGGAAGGATAAGTTCCTGAAACCTTTGCAAGTCTGCGCCGTCTAATGAAGAAAAGTTGATAAGAGGGCACTCAATGCCAAAGCAACCTTTAAATCCGCCCCTTGCCGGGAAGACAACCGCGAAAACTATCCCCGCAGTGCGCAGGATTCCCGTTCTGCCGGTACGGGATACGGTTTTGTTTCCCCATGCCGTTCTACCCTTGACGGTGGGCCGGGAGAGCTCCATCCAGTTGATCGAGTCTCTGGGCGAGGAGCGGGCCATCGTGGTGACGGCGCAGCTTGACCCGCGGCTGGACTCGCCCAAACCCGCCGATCTGCACGCGGTGGGAACGCTGGCCACGGTACACAAGGTGGTGCGCATGCCGAACCAGAGCCGCTTCGTCTTCACCGAGGGGGTGGAGCGGGTGCGGCTGGTGGGCTACAGCCAGATCGAGCCTTTCATGGTGGCTGAAGTGGAGGCGCTGGAGGAGGCCGAAGCGGCATCCACGCCGGGCATCGAAGCGCTGGCGCGCAATGTGATCGGGCAGTTCCAGCAGATCGTCTCCGAGTCGCAGACGCTGTCAGACGAGCTGAGGACGATTGCGGCCAACATCGAAGAGCCCAACCGACTGGTGGACTTTGTGGCCTCGTCGCTGCCCTTTCTGACCACCGACGACAAGCAGCTACTGCTGGAGACGGCCAGCATCGTGGACCGGCTGGAGCTGTTAAACAAGCATCTGGCCAAGGAGATCGAGGTGCAGCAGTTGCGCGCCAAGATCCAGACCGAGGTGCAGGACCAGGTGCAGCAGTCGCAGCGCGACTACTATCTGCGCGAGCAGTTGAAGGCCATCCAGAAGGAGCTGGGCGAGCAGGACGAGGGGCAGCGGGAGACCGACGAACTGCGCCAGAAGATCGATGCCGCCGGAATGCCGGATGAGGTGAAGAAGGAGGCGCTCAAGGAGCTATCGCGGCTGGGACGCATGTCTCCCATGGCCGCCGACTACTCGCTGACGCGCAACTACATCGAGTGGCTGGCGCTGCTGCCCTGGGCCAGGAGTTCCGGCTCCAAGATCGACATCGGCAGGGCCAGGGAGATTCTGGACGAGGACCACTACGAACTGAGGAAGGTGAAGGACCGCATTCTGGACTACCTGAGCGTGCTGGAGCTGAAGCCGGACATGAAGGGGCCGATTTTGTGCTTTGTGGGGCCGCCGGGAGTGGGCAAGACCAGCCTGGGCCGGTCCATCGCGCGCGCCCTGGGGCGCAAGTTTCAGCGCATCTCGCTGGGCGGGATGCACGACGAGGCGGAGATTCGCGGCCACCGGCGCACCTACATCGGCGCGCTGCCCGGTCAGATCATCCAGTGCATCCGGCGGGCCGAAACCAACGACCCGGTGATCATGCTGGACGAGGTGGACAAGCTGGGGCGCGATTTCCGCGGCGACCCGTCCTCCGCGCTGCTGGAGACGCTGGACCCGGAGCAGAACTTCACCTTCCGCGACAACTACCTGGACGTGCCGTTCGACCTGTCCAAGGTTCTGTTCATCTGCACGGCCAACATGCTGGATACGGTTCCGCCGCCATTGCAGGACCGCATGGAACTGATTCCCCTGCAGGGCTACAGCGAAGAGGAGAAGGTGCACATCGCCTTCCGGTACCTGATTCCGCGCCAGATCAAGGAAAACGGGATCACGGCGGAGCAGATCGAGTTTCCCGAGGAGGCGGTGCGCTATATTGTGCGCCACTACACGCGGGAGGCGGGAGTGCGCAAGCTGGAGCAGACACTGGGGACGGTCTGCCGCAAGCAGGTGCGGCGGGTGGTCGAGGGCAAGACGGAAAAGCTGACCGTGACGCGCGAGTCGCTCAAGGAGTTCCTGGGCGGCATCCAGGTGCGGGTGGAGACCGAGGTGGCGGAGCGGGTGAAGCGCCCCGGCGTGGCCGTCGGTCTGGCCTGGACGCCGGCCGGCGGCGACATCCTCTTCATCGAGGCCAACAAGATGAAGGGCAAGGGCAACTTTGCCATGACCGGGCAGATCGGCGAGGTGATGCAGGAGTCGATGCAGGCCGCGCTGACCTGGGTGCGCTCCAACGCCGCAGGCCTGGGGCTGGCCGAGGACTTTACCAAGGAGATGGACCTGCATATACACGTGCCGGCGGGAGCGATACCCAAGGACGGACCCTCGGCCGGCGTGACCATGACGACGGTGCTGGTTTCGCTGCTTACCGATACGCCGGTGCGCCCGCTGACCGCCATGACCGGCGAGATCACGCTCAGCGGCAACGTGCTGCCGGTGGGCGGCATCAAGGAGAAGTTCCTGGCCGCGCGCCGCGCCGGAATCCAAACCATCATCCTGCCCGCCGACAACCGCCAGAACGTCGAAGAGGATCTGACGCCGGAGCTGATGGAGGGCGTGCAGGTGCATTACGCCAGCCGCATCGATGATGTGCTCAAAGTGGCGCTGCCGCTGTTGAAGGCAAAGCCGGATACCAAGCCGGCCTTGCCTGGGGTGGCGGTGAGCGCCGCGGCGTAAGCGGGACTGAGACCAAGCGTGAAAAGGCCGGCGAACCTGCTGGCTTTTTTCATGGAGGCACCAGGCCTGGGCAGTCGGCTGGGCCGCCATCCTAGAGCGCGTGAACATTCTCTGACCTGCTCCGGCATGGCCCCTGTACAAAAAAAGAGCAACTTTAGTGCTAACGGCCTGCTGAAAACCGCGATTGTGCCGATAAGAGTCACAGAATCCAATGCGCGGGAACGCGCGAAGAGCGGTGACCATGGCAGCCACACAAGTAACGCCCCATCAGATTGTGCCGTTACACCTATCCGGAAACACGACAGATCAACAGAACAGGTTGCTTCAGGAGTTTCTGGGCGCGGCCGTGCAGGAGGCCTACCAGACGGCCATCGAACAACTGGACCGGCAAAGCGCGCAGGTGGTGCTGGACATGGAGAAGAAGCTCAGGTCCGAGGTGGCCCGCCTGGTGGTGGAGGTGATTCAGCGCCACACGGTAAGCGACAAGTTCAAGGACGAGGAGATGGGCTCCAATCGCGTGTATCCTTCCACCTACCGCGTGCGGCCGGTGGAAGCGCAGGTAACGGCGTTGCGGAGTTACTTTCCCAGCCTGGGCAGTTGCATGGAGAAGCTGGGTCACAGGGAGCTTCCGGAGAGCGCGGAGGCGTGGTTCGCGACTCCGCGCTGGCAGGCGCTGGCTCCCACCTACAACGAAGCGGTGGAGCTGGTATTGGGGGTTCTGGCCACCAAGCGCAGGTTCTCCAACCGCATCATCGGCCGCCTGGGTCCGGCGTATCTGCGCCAAAGCGAGCGCACCAAGCTGGCGGAGAAGATTCTGGGCGAGCAGCAGGAAGGGAACGACATTCTGGTTCTGGCCGCGCAGGCCGGCATGCTGCATCGCGGCTCCTCTGCCCGGCGCACCCGCGTGGCCATGGTCGGCAACGAGTTTGGCCTGGGAACTTTTGCCTTTTCCTGCATGCTGCTGACGCATCCCGAGCGGCTTTCCTCCGGGGAAACGCTGATGATCGATTGTGGCGGCGACGAGTATTCGGTGCGCGGCGACTATACGTTCGACCGCGTTCCCCTCTTCGACTACGATCTGAGCGGCATCGAGTTCAGCATCTTTTATGAAGACCGGGCCCGCAACCTGTGGGGAACGCCCACCGGCTTCCTGTACAAATTAGTATGAGCAGAGCCTAACTTCTTTATTGGACCGAATGCCTGCTGCTGCGTCTAAATTAGGGATACTGTATTCTTTTCAGTTTCCAGCCGGGCTGGACCTGGCGCCGCCGGAGGCTTCGCATGAGGGGTCAGATTTGCGCCATCCCAGGTCTCAGAAGCGAGACCTTGATGGGATAAGGACGAAGGCTTCTACGATGGTGCAGTGGTTTTTGGATTTGAGGACCAGAGACCGCGAGCCAAGGAGAAGCCTTCTATGAAGATTGTAGGATGTGATTT
>JBEKNO010000007.1:0-29547 GCA_049522735.1 Occallatibacter sp. | reverse complement strand
TCGCCGCTGTATGCGCGAAATCTACGCCATCCTGAGCCGGTTTCTATCCCCATCGGGCTTCATCGGCGCGCTGACGACCATGCAGTCCGCTTGAAATAGCCTTTTTCAGGATCAACTTACTATCAACTCTTCATGAGCAAGGCCAGCTACCCGGCTCCTGAGAGTTACGTTACACGCCTGGATTGGCCGGCTGATTCTGTACCTGACAGGGCGTGAGGAGTTGCGAGCCAGGGCCGCGGGGGAAGCTGAGAACCACGCGGGCGCCGCCGCGGACGCCGCGCCCCCTGTACCATGGGCCGGAGTTGAGATCACCACTACAACTCGCGGAAAAAGACCCCGGCCTTGGCCGGGGTCTTTGTTGCGGAGGAGGAAGCCTAGCTACATGGCGGCCACTAAATCGGGAACCATGCCCATAGCATTCTGTTGAAGAAGTTGATTCATCCGTGCCGCCATCCCTGTGTACATCGTCGCGGCGCGGAAGGCATTCACGCAGATGCGTTCATTGACCTGGCAAAAGGCGTACTGGACAAGAGCCATCAGAACGCAAACGCGAATATGCATAGCATCGCTGCGCAGGGTCTCAATAAGATCGCGGTCAATCGTGTCGCAGTTCCGGGCGGCATAGTCGGCCATCTCCAGCATCACGCGGGCGTTCTCATAGATCGTCCAGAGACCATGAGCGCCTTGAATGCGCCTCCAGTTTTCTTCCGGCGTGGCGTTCAGCCCTTCGTTCCAAAGGAAATGATCGCTCAACTCGCGGGCGCTGCAATCGGGCCGCAGCCGGGCCAGAAGCGAGTCCCAGGTTTGCGCATTGCGGCGGCGCACCCCGGCTCTCCAACTGCCGATGTAGATTGCCACAACTGCAATGGCGGCGATGGGGAGCAAAGTGAAAATCATCAGTTCTCCTTCGACCGGAAAAAGCAGCCCCTTCGATACTTCAAGGCCGCCCCAGCCGGTTCTTACTGCTGATTCAGCTAAGATGGTACCCAAAAACTGTGTACCTAAGTAACTTAGAGTAACCTCATAATTAGGGTCAATGGTACTTTCGAGTCATGGGCTGTACTTTTGGGGCCGAATGCCCCAAGGCCTGCCCGGCTGGGGAATATATTTGGTTGAATAGTTATCTCTATTTGAATGAGTTATTTGCGTGGCGATATTGAATTCTGTACAACTCAACACACCAGCCTTGCCCGGCTGAGTTTGACGCCGTTGAGGCGGCCGAGCAGCGTGACGGCGATGCGTCCGGGGTCGAAAAGGCGCTGAGCGATGGCCCGCACCTGCCCAGCCTCGACTTCGTCGATGCGGGCGATGACCTCATCCACAGTGAAGAACCGGTGGAAATACATCTCCTGGTGGGCCAGATTGGCCATGCGCGAGTTCGAACTTTCCAGGCCCAGCAGGATGTTGCCCTTGAGCTGGTTCTTGGCGCGGGTCAGTTCTTCCTGGGCGAGCGGAGTTTGCTTCAGGTTGCGGAACTCGGCCAGGATCAGGTCCACCACCTCGAGCGCCTTGCCCGCGGAGGTGCCGGCGAAGATCAGCAGGTTTCCGGTGTCGCGATAGGGGCTGAGGTCGGAGTAGATGGAGTAGACCATGCCGCGCTCCTCGCGGATGGTCTGGAAGAGCCGCGAACTCATGCCGCCACCCAGCACGGTGTTGAGGATGAGCGTGGCAAAGCGGTTGTCGTCGGTGATGGGCGGGGCGGGGACGCCAAGGCAGATCTGCACCTGTTCGAGGGATTTCTTGTTGCGCAGCACAATGCGGGCGCTGGCCTCGGGCGCCGGGAGTTCGCGCAGCGTCTCGCCGCCTGCCAGCCCGGAGAACTTGCCCGCCACTACCTCGGCGAAGCGGTCGTGGTCCAGGTTGCCGGCCGCTGAAAAGACGATATTGCCGCCGTGAAAACGGTCGTTGTGGTAGGCGAAGAGCTGCTCCCGGTCGAGCCGGGCGACGGTCGCCTTGGTGCCCAGAATGGGCAGGCCCAGCGGATGGTCCTTCCAGAAGGCCTGCATGAAGAGCTCGTGGACCAGCACCTCCGGATTATCCTCGTCGATCTTGATCTCTTCCAGAATCACGCCGCGCTCGCGCTCGATGTCGGCAGCGGCGAAGAGCGGGTTGAGCACCAGGTCGGTGAGCACGTCCAGGGCGATGGGCACGTGGTCGGCCAGGGACTTGACGCTGAAGCAGATGGTCTCCTTGCCGGTGTAGGCGTCCAGGTTGCCGCCAATGGAGTCCATTTCGCGGGCAATTTGCCGGGCGGTGCGGGAACGGGTGCCCTTGAAGAGCATGTGCTCCACAAAATGGGAGATGCCGTTGCTCTGGGCGGGCTCGCAGCGGGAGCCGGATTTGATCCATACGCCCATGGCTACCGAACGCATGTATTCCATGCGCTCGGTCAGCACGATCAGGCCGTTCGGCAATACGGTGCGGCGCAGGTTTCGCTCGGTGTTCGCGGTCATCGACTCAAGCTCGATTGTAGGCCCATGGAGGGACGAAATGCTCTATGCTGAGCCCAGCCGTGAGAGGGAAATCCAGACAACTCGTTCGTATAGATGCCGTGGACCCGGCGGGCGTGAGCCGGACTCCGCTCTTCGGCTTGGACGCGGAGGCGCTGGCGGCGCGCATGGTGGAGGCGGGTGAACCGGCCTGGCGCGGCCGGCAACTGGCTGAAGCCCTGTACCGTCAGCGGATTGCCGGCCTGGACGCCATTACCACGCTGCCCAAGCCGTTGCGCCAGCGATTGGCCGCCGAGGGCTGGGAGGTGGGCCGGCCGCGGATTGCGCAGGTCTTCCGGTCAGTGGATGGGACGGAGCGCTACCTGGTGCAGTGCCAGGACGATCAGACCGTGGAGACCGTCTGGATGCCGGAGGGCGACGGAGGCGAAACCGGCGATGGGACCGATCCAGATGCACCGGAAACGCTTCGTGCCCCATCCTATCACCTTTCTTCTGGCGAACGGGTGGGAAACAAAAAATCCCAACAAGAGTCCGTTCAAAACGACACTGCTTCAGGAGGGCAAGGGAAGCGCAGGGAGCGCGCCACGATTTGCGTCTCCAGCCAGATAGGCTGCGCCGTCAACTGCCGCTTCTGCCTCACCGCCAAACTCGGCCTGCAGCGCAACCTGAGCGCGGGCGAGATGGCCGGGCAGGTGATTGCGGTCTTCGAGCGCCACGGCGTGGAGGTGGGCCGCGACCGCGTGAACCTGGTCTTCATGGGCATGGGCGAACCCTTTCTCAACTACTCGAATTTCATGGCCGCGGCGCGGCTGCTGGTCGAGGAAGTGGGCCTGAGCCCGCGGCGAATGACGGTTTCCACCTCCGGCATCGTCCCTGGCATCGAGCGCTTTGTCCAGGAGCCGGCAGAGGTGCGGCCCAAGCTGGCCATCAGCCTGAACGCGCCCAATGATGCGATTCGCGGCGAAATCATGCCCATCAACGGCAAGTGGCCCATTGAGGCGGTTGTAAATGCGGTGCGCAAGGTTCAGCTCCGCGCCCGTGAGCGCATCACCTTTGAATATGTGCTGCTGGGAGGAGTGACCGACCGGCCGGAGCAGGCCGCGGAGGTGGCCCGGCTGGCGCGCCGGACGGGATTGCCCGTCAAGGTGAACCTGATTGCCTGGAATCCCGGCCCCGATTTCCACTACACAACTCCAAGACCTGAATCCGTGGAGCGGTTTCGCGCCACGCTGGCAGGGGAGGGGATTCCCACCTACCTGCGCAAGCCGCGCGGACGGGATATCTTTGCCGCCTGCGGGCAGTTGAAGCGGACGGTGGAAGGGTGAGAATCTCCGACTATCAAATTCGGGTAGTCGCTCAATCTCCAGATTGTACCTGGCTCTTGGTAGTGAGACTATCCAACTAGGTCTCTGACCGCGTGATTTCGCACTTCAGGGTTCGCGGTTTCCCACCCTTTCGCCAGAAAAAAGGCGAAAGGATGGGGCACGGAGTTGGTACAAAAACATGCGGTCAGAGAGCTTAACCCGCATTTCTCACAGGCGCGTTGCTGGTTGGGGTGAGGGCGGGCTTGAAAAGTGTTGGAAAGGCCGCCTCCGCACGGCAAAAACACGTCTCGATAACGCAGTTATGCCATGAAAAGACGGCCTTTCCAAGCCTTTTCCTATCGACCGTCACTACAATCAAAAACGTGCATGTGAGAAATGCGGGTTAAAAACGCACGCGCTTCAAGGCGCGCCGCGGCGGCTCATCAGGATTTTTCCGCGTCTTCGCGCCCGATGATGCGGTCGAAGATGAGCGTGGCGCAGGCCGCGCAGGCCTATTGAACCGCGCTCCAATCCTGCCACTTCGGCACCAGATGCTTGTACTCGGCAAGGTTGACTTCATCCAGGTCATAGGGCAACGGGGTGGCCAGTTGAATCTGGAGTTGTTGCAAGGCCGATTCCCCGTTCGGCTGCGGGTAGATGCTATCGAAGGAGCGCAGGGCCGCGACAGCATCTCCCTCTCCCATGCGATCAAATAGGGCGGCAAAATCGAGGTAGTCGCGCGTGGTGTTGCGCTTGAGGATCAGGACCGCCTTGATGCGCAGCATCTCGGCTAGAGTCGGAACGGTAAGCCGCTGGCCGAAGCATTCGATTTCAGTGGTATCCAGCGGCCGATCTCGAATCAATTGCCGAACCCCGGTCTCGATGCCGTTGAGGCTGCCCAATATCTGCACCGGCGGGCGAATACGCGCCGTCTTCCAGCCTGCCACCGATTCCAACTCGGCCAGCACCTGATCGAAGCGCTCACGGAGATCGGTGAGAACGTGGTAGGCATCTGAAGACAGCCGGTGCCCGGCATAGATCGCCGCAACGGTGCCCCCCACAAGCACCGCATCCGGCAAGATGCATTGCAGATGGGCAGCCGAGGATAGAATTTGTTCCCACTCAGGCAACTCGGAGGTGTTCTTCGGCATAGCGCCTCCAGAAGTGATGCCGCTGCGCATAAGGGTTCTGGGCGTGCGCGAGAGCGACGCGTAGGATCTTCTCCATGACGGCGCGGTCTTCAAGGGCAACGGAGCGCAACTCGGCCCAATCCTTCCGCTTGCCGCGTTCGATCAGATCGTCGAGGGCGGCAAGCGTGTACTGCTCATGATTCAGATGCCGATGCAGCATGGATGATCCCTCCTGAAATCGCCTGTTCCGCATGATGAGGTGATTCCATGGTAAATCTGATTATCGTCCGCAGCGAACCACAATCTGGGTTCCGGGCTCGACCATCGTGCCGGGGGCGGGAGCCTGTTCCCGCACTGTACCGTTTCCGGACACTTGCACCTCCAGTCCAGCGGCGGCTGCCTGCTCAATGACCTTGCGCACCGGCAGCCCGATGAGCGATGGAACGCGAAGTGTTTTGGGGTCGCTGACCATAACCGCCGCCGTCTGCTGCTGCGCCCCGGCCTGTTGCGCGGCGGCTTGAGGCGGGGTTTTAGGGGGCGCCGTGGAGGCGGTCTGCGCGCCGCCCACCCTGGCCTTGGCATCCGCAGCCGGATTCGCCGGCGGCGCGGCTGTCTGGTTTGCGGTCCCCGTCTGGTTTGGCCCCGCGCTCAGGTTTTTCGTATCGTCCCCACGCAGGTTTTGAGTACCGCCTCCCCGCAGTGGATCGTCGCTGGGCAGCTCGTTGGCCGCGGCATAGAGCGCGTTGATATCGCCGGTATGATCCGAGGCGTCTTCCACCACCGGCGCATCGGCCCTGGATGGAGCGCGTGGCGCGCGCACATCGATGTCGTGCGCCACGCCAAGATACTCAAGCACCTGCTGCGCCACCTCGGCAAATACCGGCGCGGCATCCGTGGCGCCGTAGTAGTCTCCCTGGGGCGAATCGATAACCACGGCCATGGCGATTACCGGGTTGTTCACCGGCGCCATGCCGGCGAAGGAGGCGATGTGCAGGGTCTTCGAGTAGCGGCCGGTGGCCGGATCGATCTTCTGCGCGGTGCCCGTCTTGCCGCCCGAGGAGTAGCCGTTGAGCTGCGCCGCCTTGCCCGTGCCGTAGAGCACCACGCCCTCCATCATCTTGCGCATCTGTGCCGCGGTCAGCGTGGAGATCACGCGGTGCGCGCCGGCGGGGAGCGGGTTGGGCAGCTCGCCTCCCGGCTTGAAGGGCGACGGCGCCAGCGCTGCGGCAGATTTTTGGCCATTTAAGTTGGTATCCACCTGCCCCGGCATCAGCACGCGCGGCGGCAGGTAAATCCCTCCGTTGGCGATAGTCGAAACCATCGAGACCAGTTGCAGGGGCGTGACCGCAATCTCCTGTCCTATGGCGATGGATCCGATCGACGAAGGGCTCCACTTGTTCACCGGGCGTAGCAGGCCGCGGGTCTCGCCGGGCATCTCCGCGCCGGTGCGGCTGCCAAAGCCGAAGTCGCGCACATATTGATAGAAGCGCTCCTGGCCCACTTTGAGCGCCAGTTTCACGGCGGCTACGTCGCTGGATTTGGCCAGCGCCTGCGCCACGGTAACCCGGCCCATGCCGCGGTCGGATTTGTCGTCGTGAATGATGCGGCCGGCCAGCTTGATCTGGCCGCCCTGGCAGTCGATCATGTCGTCGGGCGAGGCCACGTGCTGCTCCAGAGCCGCCGCGTAGGTGACCAGCTTGAAGGTCGAGCCGGGTTCATAAACGTCGCTCACCGCGTGATTGCGCAGCAACTCCGGCGTGGTGCGGCGGAAGGAGTTGGGATTGAAGGTGGGGCGGATGGCCAGCGCCAGGATCTCCCCGCTATGCACGTCCTCCACCACCACTGTGCCATTGGCCGCCTGGGTCCGTTGCATGGCGTGATCCAGCGCCCGCTCGGCCAGGAACTGGATGTTCTCGTCGATGGCCAGCACCAGGTTCCGGCCCGGCTCGGGCTCGTGTTCGCTCGATCCCAATACCTTGCGGCGCGCATCCAGGGCGGTGTACATGCGGCCGGGAACGCCGTGCAGTTGCGCCTCGTACTTCTGCTCCAGGCCGCCCAGGCCGTTGTCGTCGGTGCCCACATAGCCCAGCACCTGCGCGGCAATCTCGTTGTCCGGATAGAAGCGCTGGAACTCCTTGGTGAAGTAGATGCCCTTGAGATTGCTTGCGCTGCTTCCCGCACCGGAACCCGTGATCGCTCGTACGCGGGCCGCCACCTCCGGCGTCACCCTCCGCGCCACCCAGGCAAAGCTGTGCCCGTTGTTGAGCCGTTCGGCAATCTGCTCCTCGGTGGTCAGAGCATCCTCGGGGTCGGTGTGCACCAGCGCCGCCAGGTCGCGCGCGGCGCTCTGCTTGTCGTCGATTTCGCTTGGTGCGGCGTAGATGGAGTCCACCTGCACGGTCATTGCCAGCTCGTGCAGGTTGCGATCATAGAGCACGCCGCGCCGCGGAGCTACCTCAAAGGTGCGCTGCTGTTGCTGCTGGGCGAGCTTAATCCACTTCTGGGGGCGCGCCACCTGCAGCCAGAACAACCAGCCCGCAATCACGCACGCCCACACCAGAAAGAACAGGCAGATCAGCCAGAAACGCACCCGCTTGAATTGAGGGTGGCGCGCCGCATTAATGCGGTTCCGGTTGGCTCGAACGGCTGCCTGCATGGGGAATCGCTCCACTTTCAGCTTCTAACTACTAGCTTTTAGCTCCCGCCGCATTCAGCTTGCAAATCGCCTTCGATGCCAGGCTAACTAAGCCGCGATGCAAACCCAAAGTTTTGATGAGCGCGCTGCAATGCTGGTAGCTAAAAGCTAATAGCTGTTTTTTACGGCTGGAGGTGTCACCTGGGCAAGGGCCGGAGTCCCGGCATCGGGACGGGCATTGGGATGAATCACCTGGCCCGGCTGCGGCGCCACAAGACCCAACTGGCGGGCCAACTGGTCGATGCGGCCCGGCTGGCTAAGCTGCGCCTCGGCCAGGCGCAACTGGCGGTTCTCCTCGCGCAACTGGTTCAGCGCCTGCTTCTCCGACTCCACGCGGTAGCCGCCCTCGATGGCGTAGAAGTGCTGCAAACCATAGACCATCACCAGGGAGAAGAGCGCGGTGAGCGCTGCGGAAAACAGGCGCATCTGGCGCGCCCGCACCGGGTCCGGCGCCTTGACCAGCCGCGAATTGTCGATGTGCTTGACAAAGTAAATCTCCGGCGTGGGCACACCCCGCCTGCGCAGCGGCTGCTGGGCAAGAAGCTCAGCGTTCCACTCGGCAATCCGCGCGCCCCAGCCGCGTCCGGATGATAAATAAGTTGTTGCGCATGCCGCCATGTTTTTCTCCCAAGAGACTAGAAGCTGTTTCATAACCGGTTAGGCACCCTGCGGGGCATTCCCTCAGGGGCTAAAAGCCCGCGTTTTTCCTGGTTTCCAGCGGCACGGCTGAAGCCGTGCCCTTTCAAAGCCAGGTTATGAAACAGCCTCTAGTCCCTGTCCTCTCCCCCGCCCTCAGCTTCGCGCTCCGTGAGCGTGGGTTGCGTTCCATCTCTTCTTCTCCGGCCGTGACCGGCCTCCTGGTCAGAATCTCCCAGATTCCTTTTTGCGCGCCTTCCCGCAGGCTGTCTTTTGCGATGCGGTCTTCCAGTGAGTGAAAGCTGATGACCACCAATCTTGCGGAGGGCTTAAGCAAACCGGGCGCGGCCCCGAGCAATGCCCTTATTTCGTCCAACTCGCGATTTACGAAGATACGAAGAGCCTGAAAGGTTCTGGTCGCCGGATGGATGCGCTCGTGTTTCATTGGCGGGGCGGTTGAGGCTACTAGACGGGCTAACTGCCCCGTGGTTGTAACCGGCCGCCCGCGCACAATGGCTCTGGCGATTCTCCGCGACCTCCTCTCTTCTCCGTATTCGTAAATAAGGTTCGCAAGCTCGCGCTCGCTCGCCTCGTTTACCACTTGTGCGGCGGTGGGGCCGGAACGCGCATCCATGCGCATGTCCAGCGGCCCATCCGCCATAAAACTGAATCCCCTGTGCGCCTCGTCGAACTGCAGGCTGCTCACCCCGAAGTCGGCCAGCAAACCATCCACCGAAGCCGGCTGCACGTGATCCGCTATGGTGCTGAATGCCTCGCCCACCAGCGTTACCGTTGGCGCCTGGCTGCCCAATTCCCGGCAAACCCGCTCCAGCCGCGTCCTGGCAAGAGCCAGCGCCTCCTGGTCGCGGTCAAAGCCGATCAGGCCGCCCTGGGGCCCCAGCAACCTGGCTATCCCCTCGGCATGCCCTGCCAATCCCAGCGTGCAATCCACATACGTGCCGCCTGCGCGCACTTGGAGAAAATCGATCGCTTCCTTTAAAAGAACTGGCACATGGCGTTCACTCGAATTCGTCATGCGTCCCCCTGAGGGGTTCGGTGGTGCGGGTTACAAGCCGAGTGCGGCCAGTGAATCAATTTCTTCAGCGGTCAGCGGGTTCGCCTTGACGGCCTCTCTCAACTTCTTCAGGCTGGTCACTCTCAGAAAGGTGCCTTCGCCCAAAACCTTAACTTCGCCGGTCAACTCCGCAGTCTGCTGCAACTCTTCCGGAAAAGACATGCGCCCCTGCGAGTCCATATCTCCGCGGCCGCCATACAGGTTGTTGAGCGCCATTAACTTGACCCGCACGGCATGGCTAGGGGGCAACGTCTGAATTTTGGCCACTCGTTGCTGCCACTCAGGGAGTGGATAAATTTCTGCTGACCCCCCGTCTTGCGATGTGATATAAAAGGCGTTGAATTCCTTGCCGTACTTGCGTTCAATGAAAGTCTTGAACTCGGTTGGCATTTTGAGACGGTTTCGTTCGTCCAGCTTGATTTTCGGGTTGCCGAAGAAACCAAGTTGCAGTTCGTCGACAGTCTCCGCAGTTCCGGCGGCAGCCTCGTTCGCGATGGGAGGCTGGTCATGCGGCCGGGTTTCTGGTGAATCGGTCACGTTCTGCGCCCACTGGTCCGAATTGCATGGAGTCGGCCTAATAAAGTCCCGTCTACTCCCGCCTACTCCCGACTGGTCCCAGTATCGCGCAAAACAGATTTGCGCGATAGTGGAAAACGCGAGCGGCTGTGAAGATTGTGGGCGGGCAAAAACGGCGTTGGGCTGCCTGTTGGCAAAAGCACAACTAATAGTGAAAATGAGAGTTAAACCACTACTAATAGTGTAGAGTTACTCCTTTGATTCCCCTCTTGACGATCAGCCTTGTAGATTCTGTCCGCATGGTGTAAAGCGAACGAAAGGCGAATGCTCCCGCGCCTACGCCGAAGATGGTCCTGCTGTGCGCCGGCGCCTCCCGTGTTCCACCACCAGATACACCAGGTAGAAAAGCACCAGTGCGTTGGCGGCCAGCAGGCCCACACGAATCCACGTCAGCCGGCGGAATACCTCCAACAGCTCCAGGGGCAGGAAAGACGCGGTGATGGCCAGGGTCAGGTACTCGGCCCAGACTTTCTCCAGATACAGGCCGGTTCCCTCAATCAGATCGAGCCCGGCATAGATGAAGACCACCTCGCCGATCTGCCGCAGCATGCGGTCATTGATGAGCGTCGACTTGACCAAAATGAAGTTGACCAGGCCCGACTCGGGATTGAAGCGCAGGTGGTAGGCCAGGCGTTCCAGCATATCGCCGAGATCCTTGTGCAGCAGGCGCAGCGCCCCCACGCCGATGGCGACAAACAGCAGCGCCTGGAGCAGCTTGAAGGCCGCAATGAGGATGAGCACTCGATCGCGGCGCCTGGGCTTGGAGAACGGCTGTGATGGGGAATCGGTCATGATCCTGGGGAAACCTGCATGAATCCCCCTGCTTGATCTTAAGTTAACCGATGCGTGGAGGTTCTGCTAACCGTGAATCGTGCCGGGAGTTCGTGCGATTACCATCGAATCCATGACCGAGCGATTCGAGACTAGCCAATGGCTTCCGTTCCCGGTGGAACTGGTCTTCGCGTTCTTCGCCAATCCGGCCAACCTGCCTCACCTGATGCCTCCCAGGCTCGAGACCCGCATTGAAGACGCGCGCATCGCGCCTCCGCCTCCGCGGCCCGTGCATCCCGACCCGGCGCGGCGCTTCCTGAGCGTGGCCGCCGGCCAGGGCTCTGAGATTCTCATCAGCTTTTATCCCTTCCCCTGGATTCCGCGGCGCTTAAGTTGGATGACCCGCATCACCGAGCTTGTGTGGAACAGCCACTTCTGCGATGAGCAGATTCAAGGCCCCTTCAGCCAGTTCCGCCATCGTCACGGAATCCAGGCGGAGGTCAGGGATGGTGTGGAAGGGACGCTGGTCGCCGATGAGATCGAGTATGCCCTGCCCTACGGCTTCCTCGGCCAAATTGGCGGCGTGCTGGCGCGGCGGGAGCTGGCCCAATCTTTCGCATACAGGCATAAGCGGCTGCCGGAGATCCTGGCCGTAGCGGCGCGTCAGGCGGCGCGGCGGGCATAACAGGCGTGCATTATTTTCTCAGCGCCTGCAGCCCTTCGCGATCCATCACATTGCCGTCCACAATCAGCCCGGAGATGCGGCGCGCGTTCCAGATATTCACCGTAGGATCGCCGTCCACAACCAGGATGTCGGCGCGGCGGCCGGGAGCGATCTGGCCCAGCTCGTTCCAGCCGAACTGGAGCGCGTAGTTGTTGGTGGCGGCGGCCAGCGCCTCGCGTGGAGATAATCCCAGCCGCACCAGCAGTTCCAGCTCGGTGTGCATGGAGATGCCGGGCATGGCGCCCATCGCCGGCGCGCCCGAAGCCGCCAGGTAGTGCGGAAAGGCGGAGAAAATCGTCTGATTGACGCGCCACAGCCGCATGGCGGACTGCTCGGCCTTCTTGCGCTGGCCTTCTTCCAGGTAGCGCTGCCCTACCCCAGGCAGAAAGTGCGCCCAGGATGCCAGCGGATAGACCGCCTCGCCCGTCGAGCGATCCGAAGGCTGGAACATGCGGGCAGGGTCAAGCAGTTGCGCGGCCGGCTCCTTCCACAAGTTGCGATGCTCCGGCAAGCGCAGAAAATAGAGGCTGAAAGTGGGCATCAGCGCGGCATGGTGCGAGGCCAGTAGCTTGGCGTATGCGCGCACGTGCAGATCGTCGGGCGGCAGCCGTTCCGAGTAGTCGTAGGCCGTGTTCGTGGCCGGCCCCTCTGAGTTTTCAACCAGGGGCCGCTGCAGCTCATCGGGAATCACGCCCAGTTGGTAGCGGCTCATCTCCGGCAGCGCGTCCACGCCGGCCTCGATGCCTACGCCGTAGGGCGTGGAGATGAACTCCCCATAGGTGGCCAGCCCTATCTGGTGGGCCTGGGCAATGATCCACTGGGTATTGGCCGCGGTCAGGTTGTGGCCCAGCAGCAGCACGCGCGTCCCCAGCCGGAGGGTGTCGGCGAGCTGGCGAGCCGTATCCTCAGGACTCAATTCGGCGGGGTGGATGCCCTCCCTGAGCTTGAGAGCCCACTCCGGGCGCTTGGCTAAAAGGCTCCAGTTGTCGGTGGTCCCTATCGAATCGATTAAATAAATATGAGGGCTGGGATTGGCGGCAAAATCGATGAGCCCATACCGGTAGTCGCTGCGCGCCACTACCGTGGTCACGCCCATGTAGAGATTGGCATTGGCCTGGCCCTGCGAGTTCATGCCCGCAAAGCCGTCCACCAGGCCGGGTATCAGGTACTTCCCCGTGCAGTCGATCACCCGCGCGCCCTTGGGGATCGATACAGATCCGCGGTAGCCGACCTCGGCGATGCGCCCGTCGCGCACCACCACGATCGCATCCTGCTGGTCTCTTGCCGAGCGGCCCCAGTCGGTTACGTCCACCACCGTGCCGCCGGAGAGAACCAGCAGTGAAGAGCCAAGAGCTTTGGGGGTAATGGTGGGTGGCGTCTGCGCCCAGGCCAGCGCGCCGGCCAGAGCCGATCCACCCATAACTAATAGAAAAATACGAAAACGTCTCATATAAAAATCAGTCTTTTGTGGATTGTCGCATAGCGTTTCGCGCGCCAACCCCACCGTATCGATTCGATACAGTTTCCCGGTCAACTGGCCACCAGCGCCCTGCGCACGCGCCGCGCCAGCAGTGGCAGCACCTGGACCTGCGCCTCGTCCACGGTCAGGCCGTGCCGGGCGCGCAATTCGTCCACCCTGCCGTGCTCGATGAATTTGTCAGGCCAGCCGATGCGCACAACCGGAACCTGGCTGCCCATCTCCTCCAGGGCTTCCATCACCGCGGAGCCAAAGCCCCCCATCTTCACGTGATCCTCGAAGGTGACAAAAGCGGCCACGCGCCGGGAGTACCGTTCGAGCATTTCCAGGTCCAGCGGCTTGGCGAAGCGGGGATTGATGACCGCGGCCGAGTAGCCCATGTACTCCAACCGCCCAGCCAGCTCCCGCGCCAGCGCTGTCATCGGCCCCAGGCCCAGAATGGCCACATCCGAGCCGTCCTTGAGCAACTCGGCCTGGCCCACGGAAATCGCCCGCGGCTCGGCCTTGCGGGCCACCCCGGCCACCGCGCCCCGCGGATAACGGATGGCGCTGGGCCCCGAAAGCTCAAGAGCGGTCTTCATCATGTCGGCCAGCTCGTCCTCGTCCTTGGGGGCCATCAGCACCATCTCCGGAATGCCGCGCAGATAGCTGATGTCGAAGAGCCCATGATGAGTCGGGCCGTCGTCGCTGGATAATCCGGCGCGATCCATGCAGAACAGCACCGGCAGCTTCTGCAGGCAGACGTCATGCACGATGGGATCGAAGGCCCGCTGCAGGAAGGTGGAGTAGATGGCGCAGACCGGCCTGAAGCCGCGCGTGGCCATGCCCGCCGCAAAGATGACCGCGTGCTCCTCGGCGATGCCCACGTCGAAATATCGTTTCGGATGGCGCGGCCGGAAGAGATCCAGGCCCGTACCGCTGGGCATGGCCGCGGTGATGGCCACTATGCGCTCGTCCTTGTCGGCCAAATCGGCCAGGGTAGTGGCAAATACTTCGGAGTAGGCCGGCAAACCGGCCGGCTCCGTCATGCCCGTCTCGGGATCATACGGCCCCAGGCCGTGGAACTTCTTCTGCTTATCCAGCGCCGGCTGAAAGCCGCGGCCCTTTTGCGTCAGCACGTGCAATAGCACGGGGTGGTCGGCGCTCTTGAGAAACTTGAAGGTCTCTATCAGCAGGGGCAGGTTGTGGCCGTCGATGGGGCCGAAGTACTGCAAGCCGAACTCCTCAAAGAGCATGGAGGGCCAGAGCAGGCCCTTGGCCGCCTCTTCGGCGCGGCGCGCCACTTCAATCGCGGTCTTGCCGCCCAGCCGCTCGATGATGCGGTGGGCCGAGTCGTGCAGGTGCTGGTAGTGCTCGTTGGTGACGATGCGATGAAAGTAGCTGGCGATGGCGCCCACGTTGCGGTCGATGGACCACTCGTTGTCGTTGAGCACCACGATCACCCGCTTGGTCTGCTCGGCGATGTTGTTCAGCGCCTCGAAAGATATTCCATTGGTAAAGGCCGCGTCGCCGGCCACGGCGATCACGTGCTCCTTGCCGCCGGCCAGGTCGCGGGCCACGGCCATGCCCAATGCGGCGGAGAGCGCGGTGCCGGCGTGCCCCGCTCCGTAACAATCGTGCTCGCTCTCGCTGCGCAGCATAAAGCCGTTCAGCCCGCCCGGCTGGCGAATCTTCGTAAAGCGCTCCAGCCGCCCGGTAAGAATCTTGTGGATGTAGGCCTGGTGACTAACGTCGAAGAGCAGCTTGTCCTCGGGGGTATTGAAGACCGTGTGCAAGGCCAGGGTCAGTTCCACCACGCCCAGGTTCGGACCCAGGTGGCCGCCCGTCTTTGACAGCGTCTGAATCAGAAACTCGCGGATCTCCTCCGCCAGCTCCGTCATCTGCGCCAGGTTCAGGCGCTTCAGATCGGCGGGCGAGTGGATGGTCTCCAGCAGTGTTCCCATGGTCTTCCTTCCCCCGAAAAAGGCCGGAGATCCAAGAAAAAGCCCCCTGATGCCGGGGCCATTCAAAATAGCGTTGCCAGCCTATAGTATATTTCGCCGGGCTCCGGCGCTGGTTGATTAGACGGCTGAATGGTTGAGCGGCTGCGAGGTTGGAGGCGAGTAGAAATGCGGTGGTTGGGAATGCGCCAAACGCGGTGGTGTGCGGAAAGCCTCAGGAACTCCTCATAGCCGAACTCGACGGCAAATCAGCCCTTGCGCAGATAAGTCCGCGACAGCCGGTCGTGCCAGCTCAGGTGCTCTTCGTCGAAGATGGCCCAAGCCACGCCCAGCCCCACCGGCAGCAGCGAGAGCAGCAGCGCCCCCAGCCGTCCGCTTCTTTGCGCGCCGGTGGGCTTCCCGCCGTCGAAGGTGCACAGGCTTAGGCCGGCGTACTTCATGCCCGGCGTAGCCTCGGTCAGCGTAAAGAACAGCGCCTGGTAAAGCACGCCGATGACCGCCAGCGCCGCTGCCGCGCCCAGCTCAATCTCCCTCACTGTGGGCAGGCCATTCGCATTGGCCGCGGCCACCAGCGCGGCTGCCAGAAAGGTTCCTGTAATCAACGCGCCATCCACCACGGCCGCCATCAGCCGCAAGCCTATGGGCGCAAGGTGCGGGGCTGCGGCCGCCGGGGCCGTTGCCTCCCTTTCCGCCTGGGTTCCCGTCTCCTCCTGCGCGGGTTCCTCGTCCAGCTCCATCCCCAGCCACTCCGGGCCTGACCACGCCGCTGCCGCCGCCGCTTCGCCCGCCGCCGCGGGTTGGGTGAGGATGGTCCCGGGATTCACCTCAAAGATGCTCAACTGCCGCTCGGCCTCGCCCGCCGCGGCATTCGGCCCTCCGGCCCGCCGCTGGCGAACCTGGCGCGCGGCCACATGCTCGCGGGGAAACTCAATCACGTGGGCGTGAATGGGCTGCGCGGCTTCCACGATCTGAATGTCTTTGACGCCCTGCTCATGCCTCGCTGCTCGGACAGACGCCGGCTCCGCGCCGGAGGCAGCCTCCAACCCCGCCAGAACGGATTCAGCGGCAGCCTGCGCCTCCTGTGCGGCCCGGGACGCAGCCTCGGCGGCGCGCACGGCCGCACGCGCCTCCCCGGCCAGCACCTCGTTATAGCTGGGGGCCTTGGCATAGCGCGCGGCCACGCGCGCGGCTGCCTCCGCGGCACGGCTGCCTGCGCCCCGCTGACCCTCCTCCGGCGCCTCCAGCTCTGCCGTAGCGCCTTTGCGGCTCTTGTGCGCGGCCACGCGCCGGTTCACTTCCTGCTTCCACAGGGGTGCGCCGCCGGCCTGGCTTGCGGATGTGCTCAAAGCTCCACTATCCCTTCCCATGCGGCCCTCGGTTATGCTCGCAAGCCCTGTCCCGCTGTTTCAGCCGGCAAAGCCCTCGTCAACCGGGGCATCGCGGAGATTGTTGTCAACAGAAGAAGAAGATTTCACTGCCAACAGGCAGGCGTGGCCCGGATCATGGAACCCGCGCGGGGCAAAACAACCCGGTCTTTGCCTGCTGCCAGAGCTGCGCGGCGCGCATTCCATCCAAAGAGTGGCTGGCTTTTGCTATGCTGAGCCTTGCACTGATCTTGGTCTCGGAATGCGTCCTCGCAACTTTGTGTTTATCACGCTGCTGGCCCTCTGTCACCACGAACTTGGCGGACAGACGTTGACCAATGCGTTACCTGCGGCTCCGCAACCTGCCGCCGGCGTCAGCGCGCCCAGCCCAGGCAATCCAGATTCAGTTCTCCAGGTTCAGGCCGATCCCGGCGCGCCACTTCCTGACGATCCCGGCCAGGAAGTTCTGCCCGTCGCACAGCCGGAGCCCGCGCCTCCGTCCGGGGTGCCTGTCCAATGGGAGGCGCAGCACCAGACCCGCGTGGGCGATATCTGGACCCTCACCGGCGATGTGGTGGGCCACTACCGCGACTACGTTCTGCGCGCCGGCAAGGTCATCTACCACCAGTCCACCTCGGAACTGGAGGCCGAAGGCCACCTGCAGGTTGCGGGCGGCCCCAATGATATTCTCATCAACGCCTCCCACGGCGACATGCGCCTCAACATGCGCACCGCGCGCTTTTACAACGTGAGCGGCTCGCAGGGAATCCGCAAAATGGGCCGCGCCGTGATCTATTCCACGCCCAATCCATTCATGTTTTCAGGCCGGGTTCTGCTCCAGAACGGCGAAGACAACTACCGGCTCATCGACGGCTCCATGACCAATTGCCGTTTGCCCCGGCCGGATTGGCGGGTGATCTCCCGCGCCATCAACCTCGCCAACGGCAAGGCCTCCACCTCCAACGCTCTCTTTGAATTTCTCAGCGTGCCCATCTTCTATCTGCCCTACCTCCGCCATCCGGCAGACGAGACGGGCCGGGAGAGCGGGCTGCTGATCCCCGACCTCGGCTTCGGATCCTCCATCAAGGGCCTGGTCCTGGGCGAGCAGGTCTACTGGGTCATCAGCCGCAACATGGACATGATCGTCGGCGCCGAGTACTGGAGCAAGCGCGGCTGGGCGCCCAATGGCGACTTCCGCTACAAGGGTTCCGGCCTTGACCACCTCACCTCGCGCTGGGATGCGCTGCTCGACCGCGGCGTAGTAGCCACGGTCACCTCACCGCCTGTTCCTCCCTCGACCACTCCCACCACCGCCACGCAACTGGTCAACCAGGGCGGCGTCGAGGTAATCGCCATCGGCCGCAAAGACCTTTCTCCCGATACCCGCGTTGCCGGCATCGTGGAATATCTTTCCAGCTACGTCTACCGCCTGGTCTTCAATGACAACTACTCGCTGGCCACCACCTCCCAGGTCTCCAGCGTGCTCTCCCTCACCCACCAGCACAATGGATTCATCCCCTCCGTCTCGCTGGAACGCTTTCAGACCTTTGCCGGCTCCGCGTACAGCAACGAGGCCCCGGCCTCCATCAACGGCAACCAGGCCAGGATTCTTCACCTGCCCAACCTGCGCTTCGATGTGATGGAACGGCCGCTGGGCGCGTCGCCGCTCTACTGGGGGCTGGGATCGTCGCTCGACTATCTCAGCCGCTCCGAGCCCGGCTTTGAATCCGGGCCCGGCTTCCACGCCCGCAACGTGGGCCGCGTCGACGTCTACCCGCATCTCTCCCTGCCGCTGGTCGCCGGCGGCTGGAGCGTGGTTCCCCAGGCCGCGCTGCGCGACACCTACTACTCCATCAGCCAGACCCCCGACCTGACCGGCGTCAATGGCGGCATACCCGCCATCAACCACGACTCGCTCAACCGCGCCGATGTCGAGGCAGGCGTGGAGATCCGGCCCCCGGCCATCGAACGCGACTTTGCTCTCCCCGGCTTCAACCGCGTGCTGCGCCACGTTATCGAGCCGGAAATCTTCTACCGCTTTGTCGGCGGCATCGGCATGCAAGCCCAAAATGTGCTCCTGGTCGACACCACTGACATCGCCACCAACACCAACGAAGTCGGCTACTCGCTCACGCAACGCTTTTACCTGCGCTCCACCGCCCCGCAAACCTGCGCTTCTCCGGAGAACGAAACTACTCCAGAAGGCTGCCCACCGCAGGCGCGCGAGTGGGCCAGTTGGCAGGTTGCGCAAAAGTTCTACTTCGACCCCTACTTCGGCCGCGCGCTCATCCCCAACCGGCGCAACGTCTTCGACTCCACTCTGGACTTTACCGGCGTAGCCTTCCTCACCTCCCCGCGCAACTTCGCGCCCATCATCTCGCGCCTGCGCTTTGAAGCCATTGACAATCTCCGCATCGAATCGGACCTGGACTTTGACCCCAGGACCGGACGGCTGGACGCGGACAACCTCTATGCCGGCTACAGTTGGGCCCGCGCCACCCTGGGCGTGGGTCACGCCATGCTCAACGCCGTCAACGAAAAAAGCGGCTCCGCCTCCACCATCAAGAGCCAGCAGGTCCAGCCCTATCTGGCCATCGGCAAGCAGAGCGGCAACGGCTTCAACCTGGCCGCCAACGGCGGATACGACTTTGTCCTCGGCCATTTCCAATACGAAGGCGTGCAAGCCACCTATAACTGGAACTGCTGCGGCCTCACCTTGGGTTACCGGCGCTTCGATCTCGGCGCCATTCGTGGCGACGATGCCCAGTGGCTCTATAGCTTCACCCTGGCCAACTTCGGCTCCGTTCCCGGCATCAGCCGCTCCAAATCAGTCTTCCGCGATCCCACCCTGCCGCCCGCGTACTAGCAGCCGAGTCTTCAGTATTCCTCCAGGGTGAAGCAACCGGGGACTATATCTCGCGGCCAGGTAATATCTCGACGAGCATGGAGTTTCGGATCGGTGATTTGCTCTACAATCCATGGTCGACACTCAGGTGTATAATCCGTTGTCTACTCTTCTGGCGTCTCCGCAAGCCTGTGGATGCTCCGTCTCCAGGGTTATCGCACTGCGCAATGCAAGGAGGTCGCGAGGTGGATAGCGCTTTTTCCAGGATCCCATCGAGTCATCAACGCAAGCAGCAGTGTCGCGGCTTGCAAGTAGCGGCGTTTTCCCTAGCGCTGATCCTCTCCACTACAGCACTCGCACAATCGGACAGGGTTGAGTTCTCCGTACCGCCGTATTGGGCCATGGTTAATCAATGGCTGCAAACTGAGGTGGCCGACGCGCGAAGGGCGCAAGCTGCCAACCAGAACACCCTGGATGCTTGCCTCGCGCTTTTAGATAAAGCACGGAATGCCCGCAACGTTACGGCGGTTGCCGCTGCCCAGCGGGCGGTGGACACCGCTGAAGAGGGTTTGCGCAAGAACCAGCTTCGCGAACAGGGCGCCTTGAAAGCCATCTCATGGGTGGAAAGGCTGCGCCAGGAGGAAAACTCCTCGACGGGAGTTGCCGGTTTTATGCCTCGCGTGGAAGGAACCGTGGGGATTCAGTCCGCCGGCGGCGGAGCGGCGCGCCCCATCACCGGCGACACGCCGCCGGTTCTGAGACCGGGCGATACGCTGCGCACGGGCAAGGACGGCCGTGCCGACATTCTGCTGGACGAGGGAGGGCTGCTCAGCCTGGATTCCGGATCAGACCTGATTCTTACCGAGGGGGGCTATGAGCTTCTTAGTGGCGAGATCATCTGCTTCGTGCGGCGGAAGTTCGAGATTCGCTCTCCGGATGCTGTTTTTGCGGTGCGGGGCACCAAGTTCGTGCTGCGCGAGGCGCCCGGCAAGCCCGCCGCGGTTGTCGTCATCGACGGAACCGTCGCCTTCAGCGACATCAAGGGCGCCAAAACCGTTCTTGTGGGAGCCGGTCAGCAATCTTATCTCTTGCCTGACGGAACGCCCGCGGAACCAACGAAAGCCAACTTGCAGGAGATGAAAAAATGGTGGGAAGAATGAGCCGTCTTGCATTTGCCATTCTTGGTCTGGCCTTAGCCATGGGCGCTGCTTCTGCGCTAGCGCAGAACGGCATTGGGTACGATTGTCCGGCGACCGTAAATTCCTGGAACATTGATCCCCGCATCCCTGCCCAATATAAGAACTGTAACTGCCCATGCAAAACGTGTCAGCCCAAGTGCGGAAGTTCCTACACGCCTTCTGCGAGTATCCCGCAGACCACAGGCCTCAATCCCTCACAAGCGATTGCGACCCAGTTGCTCGGCAGTTTCCTCAATCAGCTCTTCAGTTCGGCTTTTTCCACCAACGAACCTGACACGGCTCAGATCCAGCAAAATATCGCCGAAGAACAGGCTAGGCAGAAGCAGGAGCAGGATAGACTTGCTGAGTTGGAGGCGCAACAGAACAAGGCCCGCCAGTTGGAGCAAGAGAAACGGCTGCAGCAGGGGAGCGATTTACTCAAGGAGATGCACGGCGTGGAGAGCTCCCCTTCTGTGGAGAGCTCCACTTCTGTCGTTTCGCTTGGTGGAAAGATCGATGGTTTCAAATGGGACTCGTTGGCAAGGGAGAAGGTGGAGTCCGTCTCGCTGAGTGCCGGACGCTATGACACCTCCGGTTTGAAATCCTGGCAGCGGCTTCTCTGCGCGGCGGACTTCTCGAAAAAAGCTCTATCCGTTCAGAATTCCGACCCTGAGCAGGCCCGGTTCTTCAACGAGCAGGCGGACAAGGTCACTGCGGGCGAAACCGTGGAGGTGGCGTGCAGTTTTCCGCCAATGCCCACGGTCCCCGAGCCGCCGGTTCCCACCCCGCAGATGCGGCAAACAGAGAAGAACATCCAGACCGTGCAATTGGACCTCAAAGAGCTTCAGGGCATAGAAACCAAGGCTCAGAAGATACAGTCTGACAAAGCAGCCGCGCAGGAGAAGCTCCAGCAGGCCGAAGCGGCTCTTCAACAGGCGGAGGCGAATAAGGCCAGCGCCAACCCTGAGGATGCGGCCCTGATGGCTGAGATCAAGCGCCAACAGGATGAAGCTCAGGCAGAGCTCGATGACGCCAACCAGAAGCTGAAGGCTTTGTCCGATCAGGGGCAGGAACTCTCCCAGCAAAAAGAGGCGATCCACCAGAAACTCCTGCAGATTCAGCAGCAGAACGGGAGCGGCGAGACGAGCTCGCCAAACTAGCTCCGGCGCTTCAAAGAGCCAACGCTGGCTCTTCCTATCAACCAGATTCATCTTTCAAAGGGGAGGAGTTATGACAAAGTTTTGTATGCGCAGCCTGATTCTTTTGGCGGGAATGGTCCTCTTTCTACCGCGGGGCGGCTTCGCCCAGGCGCCTCCGTCCGCGGCGCCTCCGTCCGCGGCTCCTTCGTCCGCGGCTCCTTCGACCGCGGCGCCTTCCCCCGAGATCAGCGCCATGCAGGCCAAAATCGCCGAACATCCAGATTACCCCCGGTTATACATACAGCTGGCTAACGCTGAGATCGATGAGAACCACCCGGATGAGGCCATTGCCGCCGCCAGTCATGCATTGGCAATGGATTATAGTGCAGTGCAAAGTTACACATCTGGAGGCGAAGATTACCGTTCTTCTGGCTATTACGCATTGGCGATCGCCTACGCCGAAAAAGGCGATCTTGCCAACGCTCTTTCACAGGTGGATGCCGGACTCAGCCGGTACCCTGGGAGCCCTTTTTTGAGCTATGCAAAGGGAGTCGTGCTCATCGCGGGCGGGCAATTCTCTCGCGCCAGCGAAGTGTCGTTGCCGGCCTTTGTTTCCGCGACCCACACCAGCGATCCCAAGGCCTTCTCTGCATGGGGGTTTGTGCCCGAAGATATTGATCCCGCATTAGGCCATAATGCGGTTGTTAGCCAGTACTATGCGGGCCAATATCCGCAAGCTCTGGAGAGCGCCCGGCAACTGGTTGCTCTGCACGATCTAGGGTATGTGTGCGTCAATCCTGAGCTTCCGGAGACAAAAAAACAATGCACTGCCCTGGTCAACGGGATGATTGAGAGCATTGATGGCCACGATGTGTCCTCTATGAGTCAAGATGATTACGCCGTCAAACACTTTATTAGGGGGCCTGTGGGCTCGGTTGCGGAGATTTCTGTTGCGGCGTTCTCGTGTCCGCATCTGGTGTGCCACATGAAACGGCCTAAACTGCAGATCGTCCGCCAGGCTGTGCCGTTGACGAAGGATGACGCGGCCGATTTTGCCGTCTTGGCCCTCACGCTCAACGCGAACGGAGATCGTGAGCAGGCCCTCATCATGGCCCAGAAAGCGGTCGCTCTCGATCCCGGCAGCTTTTGGGCGGAACTTTCCTATGGTGTCGTCCTCGAAGACAGCAATCGCCCGGACGAAGCCTTGAAAGCGTTGGAGACTCCCACGATCAGTTCCCTCATACCGATGGCGGAGACCCGTCGGCAGGCCCTTCGGCAGATTCATCGCGCCGTTCTCTATGCCCGAAAGGGGGATATGTCTAAGGCTCAAGAGATCTATTTTTCCGCTGACAGCCAAATCGATCCCCGCTGCCTGCCCGCAGTGAAGGAAAAGGATGCGTTTTTGGCGCTGGCCCAACCCATCGTGGATACCCACCTGGCAATGGCCAAGCAATTGGAAGCCCAGGGAAAGTACGCCGAGAGCTTACCGGAATATGCACAGGCGCTGAGCTACGCCGCCAACGAGCAGGAGGCTTCCACGCTGCGCGCCGCGATGTTTGCGGCCTCCGGCCGGATGCCGACGCCCCCCGAGCTTCCGGATGAGGCTCGCCGGCATGTGGTGCGCGGAGAACTGCTGTTGAAGGATGGCATGCTGGATCGCGCTTTAGTGGAGTTCAACGAAGCGCTGCGCATCGCTCCCTACGTGCCCAAGCTCTACTACAACACGGCGCTAATCTATGACCAACTGAAGCAATATGACCAGGCCATTCGCCAGATGCGCCTCTACCTGCTGGCCGCGCCCGAAGCTCCCGACGCGCGCGCCGCCCAGGATCAGATCACCAAGTGGGAGTTGCAACAAGAGATGGAGGGCAAGCGGTAAGGACGATAGCTCTTCGTATCCGATAGAATTCATCTTTCAAAGTGGGAGGAGTTATGACAAGGTTTTGCATGCGCAGCCTGATTCTTTTGGGAGGAATGGTCCTCTTTCTACCGCGGGGCGGCTTCGCCCAGGCGCATTCGTCCGCGGATCGTCCCACGGTTATTGACCAGTACTATGCGGGCCAATATTCTCAAGCTCTGGAGAGCGCCCGGCAACTGGTCGCTCGGCACGATTTAGGGAGTGTGTGCGACAATACGGGGTTTATTTGGGGGACAAAAGACAGTTGCACTCAAATTGATAGCATTGATGGCCACGATGTGCACTCTTTCGCAGTGAATGACCTTCTCAGGGGGCCAGTGGGCTCGGTTGCGGTGATTTCTATTCAAGTGCCCGCACATATGCTGTTTGGTCTGATGTCCGGCACGATGCCGCGCAAACTGAAGATAGTCCGCCAGACTGTGCCGCTGACGAAGGACGATGCGAATGATTTTGGCCTCCTGGCCCTCACGCTCAACGCGAACGGAGATCGGGAGCAGGCCCTCATCATGGCCCAGAAAGCGATCGCTCTTAATCCCGACAGCTATTTGGCTGAACTTTCCTATGGCCTCATCCTCGAAGACAGCAATCGCCCGGACGAAGCATTAAAGGCGCTGGAAACTCCCACGGTCACCGGCATGCCGATGACCGAGCTTTGGCAGATTCATCGCGCCGTTCTCTATGCCCGAAAGGGCGATATGGCCAAGGCTCAAGAGATCTATTTTTCCACTGTCAACCACATCAATCCCGGCTTCCTGCCCGCGGTGAAAGAAAAGGATGCGTTTTTGGCGCTGGTCCAGCCCATCGTGAATACCCACATGGCAATGGCCAGGCAATTGGAAGCCCAGGGAAAGTACGCCGAGAGCTTACCGGAATACGCGCAGGTGCTACGCTACGCCGCCAGCGAGCAGGAGGCTTCCACGCTGCGCGCCGCGATGTTTGCGGCCTCAGGCCGGATGCCGACGCCTCCCGAGCTTCCAGATGACGCTCGGCGGCGCGTGGTGCGCGGAGAAACGCTTTTGAAGGATGGCATGCTGGATCGCGCTTTAGTGGAGTTCAACGAAGCGCTGCGCATCGCTCCCTACGTGCCCAAGCTCTACTACAACACGGCGCTGATCTACGGCCAACTGAAGCAATATGACCAGGCCATTCGCCAGATGCGCCTCTACCTGCTGGCCGCGCCTGAGGCTCCCGACGCGCGCGCCGCCCAGGATCAGATCACCAAGTGGGAGTTGCAACAAGAGATGGAGGGCAAGCGGTAAGGACGGTTGCCTTCAACCATTGAGCTTGCGATTTCGGATGGTGTTCCCGGGGGCTTGCTCAAAAGAGTGCCACGCCCGGTGCGTAGAAGCCGGTTTGGAACGGCGGTGTTTGCCTTTCGCCCCCTCCGGCGTCAACTGACTTGTCGCCAATGCAATCATCCCCTCCACCGGGCCAACAACCGCCCCCGCTGGAGTATCCTATCCCGAGAGGAATTCAACTTGCCGCGCATTCGCTTATTCGCTGTCCTGCTCGCGCTCTGCATCACCGCGGGCTGCAAAGCCCAAACCACCCCCCCGCAAACCGCCGCGCAAGGTCCGCCGGACTCCGCCGCGCTCACCCGCCGCATCCAGGTCATGGTCCGCTCCCAGTTCAGCATCCCGGAGGACTACGCCGTGAACCTGGGCCTCCGCAAGCCAAGCAATTATCCCGGCTATGACTCGATGTCCATCACCATCTCCCACGGCGATAAGAATCAAAATGTCGACTTCCTGATCTCCACCGACAGCAAGACCCTGGCCCGTCTTGAGACCTTCGACCTGATCAACGACCCCATCTTCTCCATCGACGTCGCCGGCCGCCCCATCCGCGGCAATCCCGCGGCCAAGGTCTCGGTCATCAGCTTCGACGACCTCGAGTGCCCCTATTGCGGCCGCATGCACCAGACGCTCTTTCCCGCCACGCTCGACCACTACAGAAACCAGGTTCGATTCGTCTATAAGGACTACCCGCTCCCCGCCGACATGCATCCCTGGGCCATGCACGCCGCGGTAGACGCCAACTGCCTGGCCGCGCAGAGCGGCGAGGCCTACTGGAACTACGTCGATTACCTTCACTCCCACGGCCAGGAGATCAGCGGCCCGGACCGCGACCCGGCAAAGAGCTTAGCCGCGCTCGATCGCATCGCCCGCGAGCAGGCCTCGTTGACCAAAATCGATCTCGACAAGCTGAACGCCTGCATCGCGAAACAGGACGAGTCCCAGGTGCGCGCCTCGCTCAGCCTGGGAGATGCGCTGAAGGTCGAGGGAGTGCCCGCGCTCTTTGTCAATGGCGAGCGCATTGACGGCGTCGTCCCCCCGGAAAAAGTCTGGCAGGTCATCGACCGCGCCCTGCGCGCCGAGGGCGAGGAACCGCCGCCGCCGGTGCCGCCCGCGCAAAAGCCGCCCTCCGGCGCCAACAATTGACTGCTTTCTCATTCTGATTGCCGCTGGAGAATGCGATGAAGATCAATCGCCGCGATCAGGAAATGTTTGGCGTCGCGCCAGTGCCATTGCAGCGGCCTGCCCTGTTTCCCGCTCTCGTATTCGAGCGCCGGAAGGAATAGCGGCGTGCTCAGCATCATGGGCACAAAGGCGATGGCCACCGTACCCAGCCGGTCGCCGATGAGCTTGATCACCAGCACCTGGGTGGCCCACATGAAGTTGACCAGCATCAGGCAGAGCCAGTCGAAGTACCTTCCCGTCTTGAGCGCCAAATTCCCTCCGCCCTCTCGAAGTCAGCTCACAACCGATTCTATGGCTTGATCACAGTTTCCGTGACCTTTCCGGCGCCCCGCCGCTGGCCATGAGTATTATGGTTGAAAATGCGTATCCCCATGCCGGTTCATGGATTTATACTGCAAGATCGGGTGCTGTAGGCGGCCCCGCAGGAGACATAAGTTGCAAATTGAATCCTTTTTCACGGCCCGTTCCCGCTTCGCCGTCTTCGTTCTTTTCAGTACAGTTCTGCTGACCCCTCTGGCCGGTTGCCACCGTCCCCCCGGACCCGGTGTGGTGGCCACCGTGAATGGCAAGGACATCCTGAACTCGGACCTGGAGAGAAATTACCAGTTCAGCCTGGGAGACACGCCTCAGAAGCCCTCCCAGGAGGAGGCTGACATCCGGCGGCTTACCATTCTGGACAAGTTGATCGAGGATGAAATCCTGCAGCAACAGGCCGCCAAACTCAACCTCGCCGCCAGCGATGAGGACGTCAACGCCAAGCTCACCGAAATGAAGGCGCCCTTTACGCAGGAGGAATTCGACAAGCAGCTCAAACAGCGCAACATGACGCTTGACGACCTCAAGCGCGACATGCGCCGCTCCTTGACTAATACCAAGCTGCTGAACAAGGAGATCGACTCCAAGATCAACATTACCGACGCTGAGATCGGCAGCTATTACGCGGCCCACAAAGCGGAGTTTAACCTCATCGAGCCCCAATACCACCTGGCCTGGATCGTGGTCACCGCCGGGCCCTCCACGCAGGCCGCCAACCTGCAAAACAACAAGGCCTCCGGCGACGCCGACGCCAAAAAGAAGATCCAGATCCTGCACGCCAAGCTGGAAAGCAGCGAGGATTTCAGCTCCCTGGCCATGAACTTTTCAGAGGATCCCAACACCGCCTCCAATGGCGGCGACAGGGGCTTTGTCGCCGAGTCGGCGCTGCATAGCGATCCTGAAGCCTACAACGCCATCAGCAAGCTCAAGCCGGGGCAAATCACCGATGTCCTTCCCGTCTACGACGGCGCCGGATCAAGACGGATCATCGGCTACGCCATCTACAAGCTGCTCGCCAGGGAGCCGGCCGGGCAGCGCGAATTGAACGATCCGCGCGTGCAGCAGATTATCCGCCAGGGCCTCCGCGAGGGCCACGCGCAACTGCTCAAATACGCTTACCTGGAAACGGTTCATAACGACGCCAAGGTGCACAACTACCTGGCCGACCAGATCCTAAAGGAAGGCGCGAAATAGAGCGCACTAATTATTTGGTTTTCAGAACTAAATGATGGGCGCCCAGAGCCTGCCCTGAGATTGCCGAAGGGTCTCGATTTTGAGAACTGGGAAGTGATCCCCGCCCGTCTGTCTGGTGCGATATTCTGGAGTCCGCACACATTTCCCTCCCCGCGCCGGGTGAATCCCTTGATTGTCGAAATCGAAGCGCTGACCAAAATCTACGTTTCCAAACTCCGCGTGGTGGCCGTGGACGGCATCGACCTGGAGCTGAAGAAGGGCGAAATCTTCGGCCTCCTGGGTCCCAATGGGGCCGGCAAGACCACCACCATCTCCATTGCCACCACCCGCACCCTGCCCACCAGCGGCGCCGTCCGCATAGCCGGCATCGACGTGGTCAGGCATCCAGCCCATGCGCGGCGGCTGATCGGCGTGGTGCCGCAGTTCAATACCCTCGACCGCTCCCTCACCGTCTACGAGAATCTCTACTTCCACTGCCGCTACTTCGGCTTCTCGCACTCCCACGCCAAATCCCGCTCCCTTGAGCTTCTTGACCAGTTCCTGCTCACCGAGCGCAAAGACGTTTACCCCGCGCAACTCTCCGGCGGCCTCGCCCAGCGCGTGCAGATCGCCCGCGCCATTGCGCACCGGCCCACGGTGCTGTTTCTTGACGAGCCCTCCGCAGGCCTTGATCCGCAGAGCCGCATGGCCATGTGGACAGCGGTGGAGAGCCTGCGCAAGGAAGGCATCACGGTGCTGCTGACCACCCACTACATGGAGGAGGCCGACTCGCTCTCCGACCGTGTGGCCATCATCGACTATGGCCGCGTGCTGGCCCTGGGATCACCGGAAACGCTGAAGTCCACCCTGGGCGCGCATACCATCTTCGACCTCAAATTGAAGTCCATGAAGGATCTGGAGTTGTTTGTCGCGGCGCTCAATGCGCGCGGGGACGTGACCAGCGCCGAGGCCACCGCGGACGGCCTGCGCGTCATCGCAGCCAGCTCTGACGGACTGCTGCCCGATATCGTGCAAGCCGCCGCCCCCTTCGGCCTGCGCGACCTGGCCATTACCGAGCCCAGCCTGGAAACCGTCTTCATTGAACTCACAGGGAGGGACTTACGTGAATAAGAACGAGCGAATAGGTAATAGAGAACAGGGCATAGGTGCTGACTCCTTCACAAATGCACCGTGCCCCATCCTTTCGCCTTTTTTCTGGCGAAAGGGTGGGAGACCTCAACCCTCACCCGGCCTCGTTCATGAGGACCACTACGGCGCAGGAATCTTTTTCAAGTCCTTCCTCGGCCTGTTTTTGCGCGATCTGCGCGTGCTCACGCGCGAGTTCCTGCCCTTTGTGCTGCGCGTGGGCATGCAGCCGCTGCTTTTCCTCTTTGTCTTCACCTTCATCCTGCCCCGCATGGCCAGCGGAAACCCCATGGCGGCCGGCGGCGTAGTGGACTTTGGCACCATCCTCCTGCCCGGACTGATGGCCGTGGCCATCATGTTCTCCGGCATCGCCGCCGTGGCCCTGCCTCTCTCCTCGGAGTTCGGCATCACGCGCGAAATCGACGACCGCGTGATGTGCCCGCTGCCCTTGTGGGCCGTGGCTCTGGAGAAGGTCTGCTTCAGCGCCATGCAGAGCATCATCGCCGCCCTGCTGGTCATTCCCATGGCCTACTACGTTCCCGCCGTGCCTGTCCGGGCCAACGTGGCCAATTGGTTTCTGCTGGCGCTGGTGCTGGTGCTCTCCAGCCTCCTGGCCGGATCGCTCGGCCTGGTGATCGGCTCCACCGTCAATCCCAAACAAATCGGCCTGGTCTTCTCCATCATCGTGGTGCCCATTACGTTTTTAGGATGCGTCTACTACCCCTGGGCCTATCTCGAAAAAATCCGCTGGCTGCAGTTTGGCGTGCTCTTCAACCCCATCGTGTATATGAGCGAGGGCCTGCGCGCCTCCGTCACTCCCTCCATCGCGCACATGCCCTGGTGGGCGATTCTGGTGGCGCTGCTCTTCTTCACCGCCGCGCTGGGCCGCTGGGGCCTGCGCGGGTTCATGGGAAGAGTGCTTTCCTAGACCCGAGGCACCTGGCGGACCGAGCGCGGGTTTCCTAAGAAGGTTGGCGGACTTGCCCAATTCTTACTTTCCGCCGAACAAGTCACTAGAATGTAGATAGAGACTTTCCCATGCGCCTCTCTTTCCGAGATTTCCCGATACTTCTGGCGCCGGCGCTGCTCATGGCGGCCGGTTGCGGCGGTGTGATGGGTACGGCAAACTCCTCGAATGTGGGCTTTTCGGTCACGCCCGGCGCAACTTCCATTGATACCAACTGCACCGGCTGCAATGCAACCAGCGCCAG
>JBEKNO010000006.1:0-30650 GCA_049522735.1 Occallatibacter sp. | reverse complement strand
TCGCCGCTGTATGCGCGAAATCTACGCCATCCTGAGCCGGTTTCTATCCCCATCGGGCTTCATCGGCGCGCTGACGACCATGCAGTCCGCTTGAAATAGCCTTTTTCAGGATCAACTAGGTACTAAAGCATTTTCACAGTTGGTGTAAGGCGGTAAGAAGGTGAGAAATGCGGTTTCCCACCCTTTCGCCAGAAAAAAGGCGAAAGGATGGGGCACGGCGCATTATAGGAACAGTGGAAACGCTTTAATGCGGCAGGCGGGATGATCCGCTTACCGGCGCAGGGCAATAGCGGCCGAGGTAACCAGGGAGGCTCCGGCTGAGGCCGGGGTTTCATTGCGAGCCTCGATTTGCTGCAGCAGGGCCATGCCCTGGGCCAGATTCATGCCGCTGGGGACAGGAACGAAGCCGCCGCGCTCCTCGCTGGTGTCGCGGGCGAAACTCTTCACCAGCAGGGCGCGGCCGCACATGTGCACCTCGAGCCGTTCGGTCTTCCAGTCGCTGGCGCTGACCTGGGTGCGCTGCAACTGGAACCATCCGCCTTTGTAGAGGCGGCCCAGGATTCCGTATCCGAAGTCCAGATTCTCCTGGACGCGCCCTTCGAGGCGCGCCAGGCGCTTGAAGCGGGCGTTGATCCACAGCGTGCCGCTCATGGCGTGGAAGATGCGGGCCTCAATGGAGTGGGCGGGATACTCCGGATTGGGGCGAAAACGGAGACGGTAGCAGCCGTTCTCCTCGCCGTCATATTCGTAAATGAAGGCATCGGGCAGCAGGGCCAGAATGCGGCCGATGCGGTTTTCGTCTTCTTCATACTCCCGGCGATGTTTGGCCTGTTCTTCTGGAGAAGTGAGCAGGCGCTGCAGCCGCGCCTGCTCTTCAAGTTGGGCTTCCGCGCTGGGTGGGCGTCCGTTTCTGAGGGAGAGATGGGCAATGGATCCTTCGGCGGTTTCGATCTGATCCTCGAGCCTGGTTTCTTTGGGCGTATGGCGCTCGATCCAGTAACGCCAGTAGCCGTGGCCCTGGTGGTCGTTAAGCTCGTTGTAGACGACCTCGCGCACCAGTTGTCCGGCGGGCACTGCCTGCTGGGACTCAAGGGCAGGGGCACAACAGGCGCCCTGCGCCAAGGCCAGAATTCCTACCGTTACGCACAGCATACGCATTCCAGTTCCTCCCGGCAGAAGGATGAAGACCTGAGCGCAGTATGGCGGGGCAACGGTAAAGGACGTGCGACTTTCCCGTGAAAAGGCGAAGAAAATACCCGGCAAAATCCGAAATGAACCGGAAGAATCACGGAGTTCCCAGGTTGGAACCCGGGATATCGCCCAGATTGCCGCGCCAGGTTGCCTGCGCCGAAGTTGTTAGACTTGGACCATGTTGGACGAAGGGGAATTTCGCAGTCTGGTCAAAACTGCTCTCGATTCGCTGATGCAGCATTTAATTGTGCGCGAGGAGGATGAGGGGTCCGGCTTCGAGGTAGAGGAACAGGGCGGAGTGCTGAACGTGCTCTTCGAGGAGCCGCCGGGCAGGTTCGTGATTACGCCCAATACGCCGGTGCGGCAGATCTGGATTTCGGCGCTTGGAACCAGCTTCAAGCTGGACTGGGATGGGGCGGCGCAGGCGTTTGTGCTGACGCGGACGGGCGAGCATCTGACAGCGCTGGTGGAGCGGCTGATCGGGGAGCAGCTCGCAGCCTAGCCTCCCCCCATCCGCTTCGCGGCTTACTGCTTGACGAAATCGAAATGGGGACGGTCCGGCGGGCTGCCGGACCGTCACCGCACGGTTCTACTGCAAAGAGTAGACGGTCTTGAGCACCTTATCCGCCACATTTTGAGGCAGTGGAGCATAGGAGAGAGAGGAGACTTCGCTCTCGCCGGATTTGACGATCCAGCTCAGCAGATCCTTGATCACCTTGCCCTTGGCCGGATCGGGACACTTGAGCGGAACCAGCAGCCAGGTGAAGCTGGAGATGGGGTAGGAGTTGGCGCCGGGAGCGTTGGTGATGGAGACGCGATAGTCGGCAGGCATCTGCTTCATGCTCGCCGCCGCCGCCGTGACGCCGTCGATGGAGGCCTTGACCCAGTTTCCCGCGGCGTTCTTCACTTCGCCGTAGCTGATGCGGTTTTGCAGAGCGTAGATCAACTCCACGTAGCCCAGGGCTCCGGGCAACTGGCGTACCAGGCCGGCGACGCCCTCATTGCCCTTGCCGCCTACGCCCACCGGCCAGGAAGGCGAAGTGCCTTTGCCGGGTCCGTTGGCCCAATCGGAACTGACCTTGCTGAGGTAGTCGGTGAAGATGTAGCTGGTGCCGCTGCCGTCCGAGCGGTGCACGACGATGATCTTCTGGTCGGGCAGGCTCACGCCGGGATTGTCTTTGGCGATGCGGGCATCGCTCCAGTTGGAGATTTTGCCCAGGAAGATGTCGGCCAGCACATCGGAGTTGAACTTGAGGTCGCTGACGCCGGGAACGTTGAAGATGGGCACGACCGCGCCCAGAACGGTGGGAATGTGGATAAGTTTGGTCTTGGAGGCGGCAAGCTGTTCGTCGGTGGCTGGCCCGTCGGTGGCGCCAAAGTCGACCAGGCCCGCGGTTACCTGGCGGATGCCGCCGCCCGAGCCGATGGACTGGTAGTTGATTTCGACGCCTGGATGCGCCGTGCTGTATTCGCTAAACCACTTGGAATAAATCGGATAGGGGAAGGTCGCGCCCGCCCCAGTCAACTTCTGTGCCTGAGCCGCGCTCATGGCCAAAACCAACAACATAATGGCTACCAAAGATTTTTTCACGGATGTCTCCCTTGCAGTTTTACTGCCGCCTTCATTGTGGACGCGGAATGTTACGGGCGTTTGAATAGATTAATTCTTTCGGGATTCATCAAGCCCCTGGCATGAGTCCCAAAAACGCTCATCGTTGAGCAGCTTCGCGACTGACTACGCCTTTAGCGTCCAGCCGGGATAAACGTATCCAGTCTTGGCTTTACCGGCGCCTGCTCCTTTGCGATCTTTGCCATGGAGTGGGCGCCACCCGTCATTAGCGTGTATCGCGCTATTGATTCAGTTTGATTCCGCGGCCAATTCAGCCATTCACCGGTGCCACCGTCGGCGGCTCAGCAGCCCCGTTCACCCTATGCGCACCGGGCGGGACAGACGCCAGCGGCAGGGTGAAGTGGAAGGTTGCGCCTTTGCCGAGTTCGCTTTCGGCCCAGACGCGGCCGCCGTGGGCCTCCACGATGTGCTTGACGATGGCCAGGCCCAGGCCGGTGCCGCCGGACTCCCGGGAGCGGGCTTTGTCCACGCGATAGAAGCGCTCGAAGATGCGGTCGAGATGTTCGCTGGCGATGCCGGGGCCGAAGTCCCGGACGCTGAACTTGACTTCATCGGCCAACAGGCGGGCGCCGATGCGGATGCGCTTGCCGGACTTGCCGTACTTGAGGGCGTTCTCGATGAGGTTGCCGAAGACCTGGTTCATGGCGTCGGGATCGGCCAGGACGAGGGAGTCCGGCGCGCCGGCCGATTCCAGTTCCACCTCGGAATCCACGATGATTCCGCCCAGGGAGTGGATGGCGTCGTGAACCATGGCGGAGGCGCGGATGGGCTGCAGGGCGAGCTTGTAATCGGGGCTCTCCACGCTGGCCAGGGCGAGTAGATCCTCGGTGAGGCGGTTCATGCGGGTGGCGTTCTTGAAGATGACGCCGAGGAATTCGCGGGTGGTTTCGGGGCTGGGATTGGGATCCTCGACCAGCGTTTCGACGTAGCCCTGGATGGAGGTGAGCGGAGTGCGCAGCTCGTGGCTGACGTTGGCGATGAAGTCGCGGCGGGATTTCTCCGCGGCCTCGATGGCGGTAACGTCGTGGAGCACGGCCAGCGCGCCGCCCGAGGGCAGAGGGGCGGCATTGATCTCAAAGATGCGCCCGGGAGCGAGCGAGTAGGCGCGGCCGAAGCGGACCTCGCGGCGTTCGAGGGCCGCGCGGACGCAGGCCAGCACATCGGGGTCGCGGATGGAGAGGACCAGCGGGCGGCCGGGGTGGATCTGGGTTCCGGCGATGCGCTGCATGACGGCGTTGGACCAGCGCACCAGGCCCTCGGGGGTGATGGCGACCACCGCCTCCTGCATGGAATCGAGCATTGCGGCCAGTTCCTGGCGGCGGCTCTCGATCTCGACAAAGCTTTGTCCCAGGCGCGCGGCGGTCTGGTTGAGGGCCGCTTCCATGGCGGAGAGTTCATCCTCGCCTTCCTGAGCCAGGCGGGCGCTCAAATCGCCTTCGGCGATGCGGCGGGCAAAGGCAACCACGCGCTGCAGGCGGACGGTGATGCGCTCGGCGGCCCAGGCTGCCAGGGGCAGGGCTACAGCCAGCGCGATGAGGCCGGCCCACAGCGCCTCGTGGTACATCAGGTGCAGCGTCTCGCCCGCCGTGTTTTCCACCAGGCGGCGAAAGACGAACTCCATCACCGCGGTCTCAAAGACCAGCAGCAGGACGAAGAGCGCGAGCAGCTTGGTGAAGACTTTTGAAGTCAATGGGAATTACTCGCCCTTGGGAAGCTCGAAACGGTATCCGGCGCCGCGCACGGTCTTCAGGTAGCGCGGATTCTCCGGGTCGACCTCGATTTTTTCACGGATGCGGCGCACATAAACATCCACCGATCGGGGGGTGACAAAGCGGGCATCGCCCCACACGGCGTCCAGCAGGTGATCGCGGCTGAAGACACGTCCAGGGTGCCGGGCCAGGTAGTCCAGCAGGCGGAACTCGGTGGCGGTGGTGGTGGTGAGCTCGCCGCGCACCTTCAACTGCATGGCGTTGGCGTCGATAATGACCTCTTCAAAGCTGATGATGGAGGGCGTGGTGGGGCGCTCGAAACGGCGCAGCACGGCCTTGACGCGGGCCACCAGTTCGCGGGTGGCAAAGGGCTTGGTGATGTAGTCGTCGGCGCCCATCTCCAGGCCCAGCACGCGATCGTTTTCGCCCGCGCGCGCGGTCAAAAAAATGATGGGAACGGTGGAAAGCCCGGGGTGATTGCGCAGGCGGCGGCAAACGTCGAGGCCATCCCCGCCGGGCACCATGATGTCCAGCAGAAACAGCGCCGGCGGCTGGCGCTCGGCATCGGAAATGACGTTGGTGGGGGTGTGGTACAGCCGGGCCGCAAACCCCGCGGCTTCAAGGTGATGCTGCACCAGCCTTGCAATATCGGCGTCGTCTTCCAGTACAAATATGGTTTGGCTCAAACGGTCTGCCCTCGCCCGGCGGCCGTTCACTTTCAGTTGCGGAGGCCGCACGGAACCATTTACAGATTAATGCAACCAGGCAAAGATATTGCAAACGTTGTGTGAATTTGAGGGGGAGAAGAAGCGGCGAAGCCGGTGCATGACCTCGAATTTTTCGCTACAAGTAGAAGAAACTTCCCCGATATTCTTTGGACAATATCACAGTCCATAGCCAGCTCCATGCCCATAATTGAGACTCATCGGCAAGCTCAGGACAGCCTCTGGAGTACACGGTTGGGAAACGGGCTTTTGCAAGACTAGAGGCTGTTTCATAACCTGGCTTTGAAAGGGCACGGCTTCAGCCGTGCCGCTGGAAACTAGGAAAAACGCGGGCTTTAGCCCCTGAGGGAATGCCCCACAGGGTGCCTAACCGGTTATGAAACAGCTTCTATGTAAACCAACTACCATAATTCATTCCCTACTGAAAAATTCTCTGGATATCCAAGTTACTAAAGCCCCCACACTTTTGTAATATTTACAACTGTGCATGTACTGCTTAAGTTGACTCCGCGAGTAATCACTCGCAAGGAGACAGAATGAAAAATCTATTCTGGAAGTTCTCAATCCTCGCCCTGCCATCGATCTTCTTCTTGACGGGATGTCACCCTACGCAGTGGCAGACTACATTTCAAACCAGCTGCACCGTTTCCGGCCCGCAACAGGGAGCCTGTACAATCGGGATAATTCAAAGCGTCACCATCGCGCCGAATGCGGTCATGAAATCTGTCGAACCAAGTGACCTTGCCACGATTAAGGACGGCTCCTATACACTTTCGATCAGTGCCCCATCTTCCGTCTTTACCGCAAATGCCAGTCAATCAACAACGACAACAATCAGCGTCACAACAGACACTGGATACTCGTCCTCCATTACGTTGCTGCTAACTCCGACGGCTCCCGCAATTGCTCCGGTGAATTCTGGCGACACGGTCTTCAGCTTTAACCTCCCGGATACGCCGGCATTCGACGCTTGGATGCAGAATGTTACAGCCAACACCATCGCAAAGATGAGTGTCACCACACAAGGGGCTGTTCCACTAGTGGAAAATAGCACGCTTGGCATTGTCACGATCACAACTGTGCTAACCAGCAATTCCACCGGCGATGTCGATCTAGGAGATTTAACCTTTAATCGTGTGTCGCCCCCTCAGAAGTGCGGCCCTGAAAGTACAAATCCATCCTGTCCCGTACCAGTGAAACCAGGTTCCTGAACCGACTCAATGCAATGGCAAAAAACGATTCCAGATTCCTGATTCTTTCGGCTCTCGGTTTCTTCCTGCTTACACAGGGAGGGGTCGGGGCTCTTGCTACTCGCGGCAGCGAACAAACCAAACACGATCAGAGCAACGGGCTGTGGCGGCGTTCGCCGTCCATCACCATCCCGTTTACTCTGATTCACAATATCCCTTTTATAAAGTTGACCGTGAATGGGCACAAGGAAGAGCTATTCCAACTTGACTCAGGATCCCAGCTGACCATCCTGAACTCAGATGAGGCGACAAGGCTGAACATCCAACTCTCTCCGCAGGCTGTAGTAAACGCTAAAGGCCTCGGAGACAGTGCCGGCCAACCCATGTGGCTTGCCAAGTCGATCAAATTAAAGTTTAGAAGGGAAACGATCATTCGTGGCAATATGTTGGCCACAAGCATCTTCAACAATTGCGGTTTTACGGGAGTCAGGATTGCAGGCGTTCTCGGATACGATGTTCTTCGCGCGCACCCTACAGTTATTGACTACCAGAATAGCAAGTTCATGATCTTTGAGAAGGACTCCTTTGTCCCTCATGCGAACAGGCAAATTCAGGAATTGAGCATCGACACTGCTGCCGTTCTTCCAGTCATCACAGCCGTGATCGGCGTAGACAGTAAGGATTATGGCGATGCGCGCGTAGTTGTGGATACGGGCAACGATGCGGGAGCAATGATTTACGCCCGCTTCGCCGCGAACCACTCGCTCAATGGGTTAATGGGATGGAAGGATGGCAAAAACTGCGCGATCGGAGGGTTTGGTTCTTTTCTGCACGGTCTGCCCGGCTCAGCCGTCATCGGAGAGGAGCGGGTTGCCTTGCCCGACATTGAAGTCATGCTAAACAAAGACGGCATCGCCCAGAGCGAATTATATGATGCCCTCCTGGGGAGCCCTGCGCTGGCCAGATGGACGATTGTCTTCGACGTTCCTAACGGAAAAATCTATTTTCTGGACCACGATGAAATCTCTGTTCAACGCTAAATTGTAGGCAGACAGCTCTTTCTTCATATCTGGCACCTTTTCTGCCGGCAGTCACCCCAGTGAGCAAAAATCGCTCGCCGTGGTGACAGGCAGGTAGATTCCATTATCCGGATTTTCCTTTACCGCTTGGTGCAAGGTTGTTGACCCTGTTCAGGCGGCAGGGTTGCTCTCGGCGGCTTCGAGCTCGGCGATGTAGTCCACCACCGCCTCGCTCCAGCCGTCGATGTGCGTCCACGGGCCGTAGCCCACGCCGTTGCGGTTGCTGGCCACGTTGATGACGTAGCCCTTGCCCCTGGGCGCGGGAACCTGGTCGTGGGACTGCTCGTCGGTGATCACCACCAGGCGATCGTAGCCACCGCGGCAGGCGTCCTCGACCTGCTTGAGAGCCGCGCCGAGGTAGGTTCCCCCGTGCGGCTGGCTGCGATCCATGACGTCGCGCAGCGCCATTCCGCGCCGAGACGGCCCCCACCCCGCCATGATTTACGCTGAAAACCGGGGATCCGGCATCCGTTCTATGCCGCGCTCCGGGGAGGCTCGCGTGACCTGGATGATGCTGCTGGTGGGGCTGGTGGTAGGAATGGTTTCCGGGGTGGTGGGCATTGGCGGCGGAGTCTTGTTTGTTCCCGCGCTCATCTGGCTGCTGGGCATGAGCCAGCACAAGGCCCAGGGCACCTCGCTGGGCGCGCTGCTGGCGCCGGTGGGCCTGTTCGCCTTCATGGAGTACTACCGCAAGGGCAACGCCGACCTGCGCGTGGCGCTTCTGCTTGCCGCCGGTTTCCTGGTGGGTGGATACTTCGGCGCCGCGGGCGCGCAGCACATTCCGGAGGTCTGGCTGCGGCGCATCTTTGCCGTCACTCTGGTGGCCATCGGCGGACGCATGTGGTTCACGCGCTGATGAGTCAGATCGACCGCACGGGCAGGAGGGTCAAGTCGTCCACCAGACCCACTTCCTTCTGCACGAATGGCTCGCCGTAACGGACGCCGGCCAGCAGGCCGTAGTGGCGGGCCTCGGCAAAGGTTCGCTCGCGAATCTCCTCTTCGGGGACGAAGAGGGCGCTGCCGGCGGGCTGGTTGGCGTACTGCGAACGATAGGCCATGAGCGCCTGGTGGCGCTGCTCGATGAAGGGCGTAATGTCCACGATGAAGCTGGGGCGCGCGTCGGCGTAGAGGCTGGCGTAGACGATCTTGAAGGGACGGTACGGAGCCGATTCGGTCTGCACCTTGGCCAGGCCGGAGAGGAAGCAGGCTTCGTAGCCCAGCGCGGTGGTAATGGCGTGGTCGGGGTGGCGGGCCTGCCAGTAGGGCAGGATGACGGCGCGGGGGCGGAGACGGCGCAGGACGCGCACGATTTCGACGCGGTTTTCCAGGGTATTTTCCAACGCGCCGTCGGGCAGATCGAGAGCCTGCCGCCAGCTAACGCCGAGCAGGCGCGCAGCCTCGGCCGCTTCGCTGGCACGCTCTTCGGCAGTGCCGCGGGTTCCGGCCTCGCCCTGGGTAAGGTCGAGAATGGCGGTGCGCAGGCCGCGGGAGGCCATGCGCAGCAGGGTTCCGCCGCAGGTTTGTTCCACGTCGTCGCGGTGCGCGGCGATGGCCAGAACGTCAGCCACTGGAGGATCGGCCAAAGGAGTTGCAGTCATTGGCGATGGCTCCCCATAAAAGGATGGGCGCGGAGCATGATTCAGTAGACGGTGTTGTTGCCGTCGGTGAGCCCATCCATGTAGGCCACGTCAGAGGCCACGCCGGTGACGGTTACATACCAGTTGTCGATCGACGAGCCGTCCAAGGTGGAAAAGATGTACACCTGACCGCCCTGCGCGACATAGATTTTATGCAGGCCGGTCACCGCGGCAATGCCGGTCAGGTCGCCCAGGTACGGTTCCAGCAGGGTGACCGTGTTGTTGGCGGTGTTGACCATAGTCAGGCAGCCGTCTCCAGTGGGGTATGCGCCGGGATTGTTGGCGCGCACGCCGTTGGTGCACTTGGTCATGCCGATCCAGAGCGTTTTGTCGTCGGCCAGCAACATGCGGCTGGGCCCGCCGGGGACGCCGTCGCTGATGGAGACCGGGTTGGGGACCGCGGACGTGGAGGGCACAACCGTATTGCTGGAGAGATCCAGGACCGTCAGGTTGCCGCCAAAGAGAGTCTGGCCCATCACCGAAACGGGCTGCTGGCCCACGACGTAGAGCGTGGAACTGTCGACCAGGGCGTTGCTGGCGCCGCCGGGAACGGGAATGGTACAGGCGGTGGCGTCCGCCGCGCAGGCGGCGCTGAGGGCGCTGTTGGTGGGCAGCAATCCGGACTGCTGACCGATGGGGAAGATCATGGGCGCCACCGGAAGCAGCGAAACCGAGGCATTGGAACCGCCGCACTCCGGCCCGCAGCTGAGCACATACGCCGTTCCGCCATCGGCGGAGAAGACGGCCTTGACCGGACGGTTAAAGACCAGCGGGGCTCCATAGTAGTTGCCCGTTGCATCGGTGTTGTCGGGGCTCTCCGCCCGGAAAAGGCACCACTGCGGCGCGTTCTGCGGTTCGCAGTCGACCGCCGCTTTAGGCCAGGTGGCGGGGCCGCCGGAGTAAGCGATGGTCTGGCCGCTCGTTAATTGCCGCGGATAGTAGACGTAGTCGGAGTTCTGAACGAAGGCCAGGGCCAGGGAGCCGCCGGGGTTCACGCTGACGCGGTAGACGCCGGGAAGGCTGAGGGGAAGGCTTCTGCCGGTCAGCCGGTTCACCACCGTGAGCACGTTGGATCCCTGACTGGCGGCGAAGGCGTAGGACTGGTTCCGGGTGATAAAGACGCTGGAGGAAAGGCCGTTCAGGCCGCTCACAAAACCGCTGGCGGTCTCTTTGTCATAGCTGACCAGGGTAAAGGTGCCGTCGCCGGAGGCGTAGACCGCGCCTAATTGCTCTTCCGGCATGTTCTGGATGGTGATGGGCAGCGCGCCCGCATAGCCGAGGATGGGAAATATTGGGGGTGAACCCGTGTAGCCACTCCGCGTGTCGTAGTAGGCATCCACGAATTGCAGCGCGCCCTGGCTGAATCCGCCGGGGGTCTGGATGGCGATCAGGACGCGGTTGGTCAATCCGCTGGGGGGCAGATTCCGCCCTGCAAAATATGTGGTGCGGCCACACCCTGCCAGCGCGGCTGCGACAACCAGGGCCACGGCGGCGCTCATGCAAAGACTTGTCTTGTTGTTCAAAATCCCTTACCTCGACGAAAAGCGCGGAGCCTGCCGCGGCGTGAACGAAATGATGGCGGTTGCCGGTTCATCGGACAGAGGCGAAAAAATCCGCGTCCCGGAACCGTTTCCTGCCCAGCCTATGACTACCGAAGTATAACAAAGCAGGCTGCCGGGTTGGCGCGCAGGGCTTGCATGGCTTAGCATGACAAGAGAATGCCGCAATTCGCCGACATCTTCGCTGACCGCCCGGTGCTCGCCGACGGCGCCATGGGCACCGTGGTCTACGCGCGCGGCATCTTCATCAACCGCTGCTACGACGAGTTGAACCTCTCCGACCCCGGGCTGATCCTGTCTATCCACGAAGAATACCTGCAGGCCGGGGCCGAGATTCTTGAAACCAACACCTTTGGGGCCAATCGATTCCGGCTGGCCCGGCATGGTTTGGGCGGCAAAGTGGCCGAAATCAACGCGGCCGGGGTGCGGCTGGCCCGCCAGGCGGTGGAACACCTGAGGGAAAAGCAGGCCGGCGAGGCCTGGGTGGCAGGTTCGGTGGGCCCGCTGGGGGTGCGGCTGGAACCGCTGGGCAAGACCGGCCTGGACGAAGCCCGCGCGGCCTTCGCCGAGCAGATTCGCGCCCTGGCGGAGGCGGGCATCGACCTGCTGGTCATCGAAACCATGCCCGCGCTGAACGAGGCCCACGAAGCGCTGGAAGCCGCCCGGGAGACGGCACCCGATCTGCCCGTGCTGGTGATGGTGACGGTGGATGACGAGAGCAACTGCCTGGACGGCGCCTCGCCCGGGCAGGCCGCGGCGCTGCTGACGGAATGGGGCGCGGGAGCGATCGGGGTGAACTGCTCCACCGGCCCGGCCACGGTGCTGACCGCCATCGAGGCCATGCGTGGGGCCACCACGCTGCCGCTGGCCGCCATGCCCAACGCCGGCATGCCGCGGGCCGTGGAGGGCCGCAACATCTACCTGTGCTCGCCGGAGTATATGGCCAGCTTCGCGCGCAAGGCCATCGCCGCCGGAGCGCAGATTGTGGGCGGCTGCTGCGGCACCACGCCCAACCACATCCGCGCCATGCGCTCGGCCATGCGGGCCATCGATGCGCAGACGCGCGTGGAGGTGACAGGCGCGTCGCCGGCGCTGATGACCGAGACGCCGCCCATGTCGCTGGGCGAACGCTCCCGCATCGGGTCGCTGATCGAGCAGGGCAAATTCATCACCCTGGTTGAGATCGTTCCGCCCAAGGGGATCGACTGCTCGAAGGAGATCGAGGGCGCCCGCATCCTGGCGCAACTGGGCGTCCACGCCATCAACGTGCCCGACTCGCCGCGCGCCTCGGCGCGCATGAGCGCGCAGAGCCTCGCCGTCCAGATTCAGCAGCACACCGGCATCGAGACGATTCTCCATTACACCTGCCGCGACCGCAACATTTTGAGCATTCAGTCAGACCTGCTGGGGGCCGCGTCCATCGGCCTGCGCAACCTCCTCTGCGTAACCGGCGACCCGCCCAAGCTGGGCAACTATCCCGACGCCACCGCGGTCTTCGACGTGGACTCCATCGGGCTGGTCAACATCGTGCGGCGGCTGAATCACGGCCTGGACATCGGCGCCAACGCTATCGGGGCCAGCACCAACTTCACCATCGGCGTAGCCGCCAACCCCGGCGTGCCCGACATCGAGCAGGAGCTGCGCCGCTTTGCCTACAAGGTGGAGGCTGGCGCGGAGTACGCCATCACCCAGCCGGTCTTTGACCTCAAGCTGCTGGAGATCTTTCTGGAACGCATCCGGGAACACCGCATTCCGGTCATCGCCGGCATCTGGCCGCTGACCAGCTTGCGCAACGCCGAATTCATGAAAAACGACCTGCGCGTCTCCATGCCCGAGGAGATCATGCTGCGCATGGCGCAGGCGGATTCGCCCGATGCCGCGCGGCGGGAGGGCATCCTGATTGCGCAGGAGATGCTGGAGCAGGTGCGCCCGCTGGTCCAGGGGGTGCAGGTGAGCGCGCCCTTCGGCCGCTACACCGCCGCCGCCGAGGTGATTGCCAGCGTGCTGCCCAAGCCGGAATCGCTTCCCATGGAGTAAAGATCATGCCCTCGTTTGAAGAATCGCTCAAGAAGCTGGAAACCATCGTCGATCAACTGGAAAAGGGCGACCTGGCCCTGGAAGAGTCGCTCAAGCTCTTCGAGGAGGGGGTGGCGCTGTCGGCGGCCTGCAAGCAGGAGTTGGACGCCGCCGAAGGCAAGGTGCAGATGCTGGTGAAGCAGCGCGACGGGACGCTCAAGCCGGAGACCTTTCTGACCGAGAAGCCGCTTTAAGAACAGTTGTCAGTGGACAGTGGTCAGTGCTGCCTGGCAACTGCGGTCCACCGAGGCCTCATTCCCAATTCCCTATTCCCTATTCCCTATTCCCTGCTTCTTCGCCAGGCGCGCCAGCACGGCCTGTTCGCGCAGAACCTGCTTGAGCGGACGGGCCGGGGTGCCCCACAGCACCGTTCCCGGTTTCAGCCCCTCATTGGTCACCGTCTTGCCGCTCAGCACGCCCGCCTGGCCGCCTAGAATGACGCCGGGACCGATGTGGGCGTGGTCGCCGATGCCCACCTGGCCGGCGATCACCGCGCCGTTGCCTACCGTGCAGGAGCCGGAGATGCCGGTGAGGGCGACCAGGATCACGTCCTCGCCGATTTCGCAGTTGTGGCCGATGTGGACCAGGTTGTCCGTCTTGGTTCCGCGCCCGATTCTTGTCTGCCTGAGTGCGCCGCGATCGATGGTGGTGTTGGCGCCGATCTCCACGTCGTCTTCAATGACGAGAGTTCCCTGCTGCGGGAACTGGGTATACGCGCCGGTCGATGAATCGCGCACGTAGCCGAAGCCGTCCGCTCCCAGCACCGCTCCGGCATGGACGACGACACGGTTGCCCAGCGTGGTTCCGGAATAGACGGTCACACGCGGAAAGATGCGGCAGTCTTCACCGATGCGCACATGGGGGGCGATGACCGCGCCGGCTTCGATGCGGGTTCCGGCGCCGATGCTGGCGAACTCCCCGACCACCGCGCAGGCTCCGATGGTGACCTTCTCTCCAAGCTCCACATGCGGGCCGATGACCGCCGCGGGATGGACTCCGGCCGGGGACGGGGCCGGCGAAATCAGTTTGGCCGCGCGCGCAAACCAGAGGCGCGGCTGATCGCTTTCGACGACGTGCTTGCGCTCGAAATGCGGGAGCGGCCCGGCAGAGCCGGCGCGGACAACGACGGCTCCGGCCTTGCTGGCAAATGCTTCCGCGGTGGAGGCGGCGTCTTCGGCAAAGATGAGCTCCGAGGGGCCGGCCAGGGCGGAGGAGTTCACGCCATGGACCACAAACTCCGGGCTGCCCGCGACCAGTTTGCCGCCCAATGCTTCAACCAGTTCAGCCAGCGTCATGCGTGCCTCCTCGGATCTCGGGTGCGGAAGATGCAAAGCCTCAGTAAAGCCCCGGCTCGCCCGCAGGCCGGGTCTTCCAGCGGCGGTGAATCCACAGCCACTGGTCAGGATAGCGCCGAATCCAGGCTTCGATCGCCTGGGTGCATTGTTGCGTGGCGGCGAGAATGTCGGCCTGGGCATCGCCGCTCCGGGTGAAGGTCAGTTCGGGGCCGAAGTGCAGGACGTAGCGGCGCTCGGCCGGCTCCCAGAGCATGAAACCGGGCAGCACGGCCGCGCCGCTTTTGAGCGCCACGTGAGCCAGGCCCGTGGCGGCGCAGGCATCAAGGCCGAAAAACTTCACAAACGCGCCCTGCGGCGGGGTCATATTGGTATCCATGAGGATGCCCACGGTCTGCCCCGAGCGCATGGCCGTCATCAGGCCGCGGCCGAAGTCGTCTTTGTGCAGCACTCGGTTGCCGTGCAGGCAGCGGATGCCGTTCACAAAGTCGTCCAGCCAGCGGTTATCCAGCCTGCGGATGACCACGCTCATGGTGTGGCCCATCAGCGAGTGGTAGAAGCCGGAGAGCTCCCATGCGCCCAGGTGGCCGGTCAGGACCAGCACCCCTTTGCCCCGGGCCTGCGCGGCAAGGTAGTGGTCCAGGCCCTCGGCGCGAATCCAGCCGCGGGTATTTTCGGCGGTATAGCGGGACATGCGGCAGAACTCCACCAGTTGCCAGCCCAGATGAATGTAGACCCCGCGCAGGATATTTTTTCTGGCTTTGGATGGGAGCTCGGGGAAAGCGAGTTGCAGGTTGCGCTCGCCCACCCGCCGCAGACGGACGTGCGCCCAATAAACGGCGAAGGCCAGCGCGCCGGCCAGCAGGCGCGCCAGCGCGCGCGGCAGACGGCCCAGGCCGCGCGCCACGGGCGCCACCAGCCAATACTCGAGTTTCTCCCGCATGGTGGAAGGCAAAGAACAGTTTAGTCTCCCGGCGCAGATTCTTTGGCGCAAATCAAGCGAGGGGCAATGCGTTCCGGACTACCCCTCCAGCTTGCCGGTTTGCCGCTACTGGCGGTGCTTGGCCTGGACAAAATGGCGCGCTACGTCGCGGACAAACGGAACTGCCCCTTCGGGAACGGCCACGTCGCCTTTCAGGATGGACTCGAAGGTGTGCGCCTGGCCGTAGTAGGTCACGACGTCCTCGGAGTTCTGGCTCACGCTGGTGCCGTCCAGATCGATTCCGGCAAAGAGGCCCCTGCTGCGCGAGTAGGTAAGCAGCTCGGCGCTCATCTTCCAGTCGGTGGCGGCCTGGGTGTTGCGGCCCACCGGCCCGGCAGAGGCGGCCGCATCGCCGCCGATCTTGAATTTGCTCTTGAGCAGGTCCTGGAAGCCGCGATCGTTGACCGCAATCAGCACCAGGTCGGTGGACTGGCCGCCGATCTGCAGGCCCCAGGAACCGCCGGCCATGCGAATGAAGACCGGCGCGCTCCAGCCGTGGCCGGTGCGGCAGGTGACCACGCCCTGGCCGTACTGGGCGCCGAACACAAAGGCTCCCTTCTTCAATCCGGGCACCACGCCCACGCAAGTGGCCTGCTCCAGGATATTCAGCGGAATGCTGTTGTCCTTGGCATTCATGATCTCGTCAATGACCACCTTGGCGGCGTCAATACGGTGCTGCAATTCTTCCCGCGATGAGGCGGCAAAGGCGGTGCATGTGAAGGTGAAACAGAGGCAGATGGAAGCAATCGTCTTTTTCATATCCGAGTCCTTTCCACTCCGCGGCCCTTCCCGGCGCGGAGGGTTGATTTTGAATAATAACCCACTCAGGGGCAATGGTTACGAGGCACGGGAATTGGGGAATCGCCGCGGACGGTGCAATTGAAGGGAAACATAAGCATTTCCCCCGTCCCGCAACGCCGGGCATCCAGCAACAGCGTACAGCATCGGCGGCGGTTGCGGAAATCAGGAGCAGATTACCCGCTCTTGATTCTCCGATGCTTAGATGGACGTTGGGGAGGCAGGAATGGGAGGCTGGCGCCGGTTTACGTGGCGAGAAATGGAGACGAAAAAATAGGAGTTCCCAGGCTTCATAACCAACATGCTGCCTGAGAACTCCTTTCCCCAGATCTGCGTTGTTTCTGTTAATGATTCTGTGGGAAACATGCTATTGAGGTGTGGTCAATATAGCTCATTCCACAGATTACGGAAGGGGCTACGACTTAAGTAACCTACTTGTTTACTGATGAGTAAATGGCCGGCGCGAAGGCTACGCCTTGCGCTCCTGCCCTTCACCGCCCTGTTGTGGCGCCAGCGGACGGCGCAACGCGCGCATGGAGAGTTCAATGCGGTTGTCAGCGCCCGTCTTGCGCATCAGGCGGCTTACGTGGGCCTTGACGGTGCGCTCCTCGATGCCCAGGTGGCGGGCGATCTCGCGGTTGGAACGGGCCATCAGGATCAGTTCCAGCACCTGGCGCTCGCGGCCGGTCAAGCGAGGGCTGGCGTTGGTGAGACTGGTGTCGTGGACTTTGAGCAGCCGGTCAATGAGTTTGGAGAGCGGCCGGCGCGGCGCCCAGATTGAGCCGCTGGTGACTGCATGGATGGCTTCCCGCACCGTGTCGGGACTGGCGGTCAAATCAAGGTAGGCCCTGGCCCCGGCAATAATGGATTCCATCACCAGTTCGTCGTCGCCTGCCGGGCCAATGACGATCAGGCGGAGGCTGGGACGCGCGCGCCGAATGGCTTTCAGAATCTCTAACCCGCCGGACGAAGAATGCGTATCCACAACCAGATACTCGATCGATGAGTGGGCCAGCAACTCTTCGACGGTCCCGGGAATGGGAAGTAGAGGCGGCTTTCCTTGCTGAACGGGCTGCTCAAAGATGCTGGTGAGCCCGGCTAGCCGGATGGGTTCATTGGCCGCCAGGCCGATGCGGATTGGGGCAGGGTCTCGATTTGAGGACATCTTGCTTCCCCCGTTCTGTGGTCAGGAGAGCTGCGCACTGCAAGGGTGGCGGAGCGCACGGAGTCCCCGCATGCCGCACAAAAGCTACCGCCCGCCGAAACCAGCCCAGCCGGATTGCACACCCCAGCCCTTAGAGTTTGGGGAGCACAATTCCCTGCTGCTTCTGATATTTGCCCTTGCGATCGGCATAGCTGATCTGGCAAGGCTCGCCGGAGCGGAAAAACAGAATCTGGCACAGCCCTTCGTTGGCGTATACCCTGGCCGGTAACGGAGTCGTATTCGAAATCTCGAGGGTCACGAATCCCTCCCACTCCGGCTCTAACGGCGTCACGTTCACGATGATTCCGCAACGCGCATAGGTCGACTTGCCAACGCAGATCGACAGTACATCCCTGGGGATACGAAAGTATTCTATGGATCGAGCCAATGCGAACGAGTTGGGCGGCACAATCACCGACTCGGCCTGCACCGAGACAAACGAACGCTCGTCAAAGGCCTTGGGATCGATGATGGCGCTGTTCACATTGGTAAAAATCTTGAATTCGTCCGAGACCCTGAGGTCATAGCCATACGAGGAAAGCCCAAAGGAGATGATGCCGTCGGCCACCTGCTTCTCGCTGAAGGGCTCGATCATGCGGTGCTTGATGGCCTGTTCCCGGATCCAACGGTCACTCTGGATCGACATGCGTCTCCTGTTCCCCGGGCAACATGATTCCTTTCAGAAAGTTGCACCTGGATTTTTGAGTGCGGCTTGCTTTGGTTCAGACTGGAACGTTTCATATTACGAAAAACACCCTCAATTTACAATGGAAATCGAGAAATTTTGTTCACCATCGCTGCCGGAGGGGTTGCCGGGAGCGGAACCGCCGGCTTTTTTCCGGCGGAAAAAACCGCGCCGGGCCTATTCCGTTGTTCCACAATCACGTCAAAACCTATAGCATCAACCGGGTAGGGCGTAGTACAGTCATTCCAGTTGCGCCAGCGAGGTTACCCCTTTGATTAAACAGGACATCGTCCATCATGTAATCGAGCGCACGGGCCTGCCGCGCACCAAGGCAGAGGCCGCGGTGGATATGGTCTTCGAGAGCCTCAAGCAGGCTCTGACCGCCGGTGAGCGCATTGAACTGCGCGGATTTGGCGTTTTCAGCGTCCGCGCCCGCAAAACCGGTATCGGCCGCAATCCGCGCACCGGCACCGAGGTGAGCATAACCCCCGGCAAAGCAGTGCGCTTTAAGCCGGGCAAGGAACTTCATTCTCTTGACACGGGCGGCGCTCCGCGCAGCTAGAGGCGCTTGCCGGCAAGGCATACACCCCTTCCACCGCGCAGGGCAAGGCGGGCGGTCCGGAGCAACCCGGAGGCTCATCTTCAGGGAGGGTCCGGCAACCCCAGCCTGCCCGCGGCATACCTCGAGGAGTCCGGTGCGCTCAACTTTGCGGGAGTATGGCCTGCCACTGCTGCTCCTGGCTGCCAGCGCGGTGACCATAACCGCCAGCGGCGCCCGGTTCATGCGGAACTTTGTCCTGGGGCTGCCGCCGGGGGTGCGGGAGAACGATCTGTGGCCCTGGGACTGGCTTGCCGGCCATCCGCAACTCTTCAGGACGGGCTGGGTCTTCTCGGCGCCGTTGCTGGGCATTCTGCTGATCCATGAGTTTGGACACTATTTTGCCTGCCGCTGGCACCGCATACGGGCTACGCTGCCGTGGGTGCTGCCGGCTCCCACGCTGAGCGGCACGGCCGGCGCCGTGATTCGAATCCGTTCCCCCATACCCAGCCGCGACGCGCTGATGGATGTGGGCATCTACGGTCCGTTGGCCGGATACGTTGCCTCAGTGCTGGCCGTGGCCGCGGGCTTTGCGCTCAGCTTTAAAGCTCACGCCAATGCGCCCGCCGCCATCGTGCGTTTTGGAGGCGAACCGCTGACCATCCGCCTGCTTCACGCCCTGCTGGCGCAATGGAACCCCAACCTCCCGTCCTTCGACCGGGTCGCGCCCCACCCGCTGCTGATGGCCGGTTGGATCGGCCTCTTCATTACCTCGCTGAACCTGATCCCCGGCGGCCAATTGGACGGCGGCCACATTCTCTATGCCATCTCGCCCAGGGTGCACCGGGTGTTTACCATCGCCCTGCCCATCCTGCTCTTCCTTGCCGGAACGTTCTATTGGGTGGGCTGGATTCTCTGGGGGCTGTTCCTGCTGATTCCCGCCATGCGCCATCCCAGGGTTCCCATCGAGCCTGTGCTGAGCCGGAGCGGGCTGGTGCTGGGCGCCGTCGGCCTGGCGATCTTCCTGCTGACGTTCACGCCCACGCCGTTTTACGACAACTCGCTGATTTACTTGATCCGCACGGCGCTGTAGCGGCTTTCCTTCACATCAGCCGCAAGGCATCCACATCGACGATGAGATTGCGACGGGGAACGCCCGCCGCGTCGGCATGCGCCAGCATCCCGCGCAGCGCCGCGTTGAGCGCCCGGCGCGAACTGGCCTTGAGAATCATGTGAAATCGATAAGTTCCCTTGATGCGGGCGATGGGCGCGGTGCAGGGCCCGAGCACGCGCACACCTACGGTGTTCTGGTTTTGGACAAGATATTTGCCCAGGACAGACGCCCACCCCGCCGCCTCCTCAAGTTTTTGCGACTGCACCAGCACGTTGGCCAGCACGCCGAAGGGCGGGTAATGCATCCAGCGGCGGTATTTGAGCTCGCGCTCCACAAAGCTCAGGTAGTCGTGCTTGCTGGCGGCGACGATGGCGTAGTGATCGGGATAGTAGGTTTGCACTACCACGCGCCCCGGCAGCTCTCCCCGCCCGGCTCGCCCTGAAACCTGGGTCATAAGCTGGAAGACGCGCTCGGCGGCGCGGAAGTCGGGCATGGAGAGCGCGTGGTCGCAGCCCACCACGCCCACCAGCGTGATGCCGTGCACGTCGTGGCCCTTGGCGATCATCTGCGTGCCTACCAGCAGGTTGATCTCGCCGGAGTGGAGGCGGGCCAGCAGCCGTTCCAGATCGTAGCGGCCGCGCACCGTGTCGCGGTCCATGCGCCCGATGCGGGCGAAGGGAAAGATCTCGCCCAGCCGCTCCTCGCCCTGTTCGGAACCGGCGCCAAGATAGTAAAGGTGTTCGCTGTCGCACTTGGGGCAGCGGGCAGGGACGGTGCGGCGGAAGCCGCAGTAGTGGCACTCCAGGCGCTGCCCCTCGCGGGCCAGGCCAGCATCCTCGGCCGGAGGTTTGTGGTGGGTGAGCGAGATGGCGCAGTTCTGGCACTCCAGCTTTTCGCCGCAGGCGCGGCAGATGACGGAAAAGGAGTAGCCGCGCCGGTTGAGCAAAATAAGCGCCTGCTCGCCGCGCTCCAGAGCCTGGCGGGTTTCTTCCACCAGGGCGCGGGAAAAGAGATGCTCCTGGCCGGTTTCCTGGAATTCGCGCCGCATATCGACGATCTCCACCTGGGGCAGCGGCCGGTCCATCACGCGGTCGCGCAACTCGATGCGGGCGTACTTGCCCAGGGCCGAGTTCTGCCAGCTTTCCAGCGATGGAGTAGCCGAGCCCAGCACCACCACCGCGCCGGCCAGCTTGGCGCGCATCACTGCCACGTCGCGGGCGTTGTAGCGAGGAGTTTCCTCCTGTTTGTAGCTCTGGTCGTTCTCCTCGTCCACCAGAATCAATCCCAGGTTGGGCGCCGGGGCAAAGATGGCCGAGCGCGTGCCGACCACGATGGGCGCATCGCCGCGCCGGATGCGCCGCCACTGCTCGCTGCGTTCCTCGGGAGTGAGCGCGGAGTGGAGCAGGGCGACTTTTTGGCCGAAGGCCTGGTCCAGCAGACCGGCCATTTGCGGCGTTAGGCCGATCTCAGGAACCAGCAGGATGGAGGAGAGGCCGCGCTCCAGCGCCCGCTGCATGGCGGCGAGATAAACGGCTGTCTTCCCTGACCCTGTAACTCCATGCAGCAGAAAGGGATGGAACCCTCCCAGCGCCGTGGTCAGTCCGGCCAGCGCGTCAATCTGCGGCGGATTGAGCCGGAACGGGGCCGCGGCCGGCGGCAGGCCGCCCAGGTGGAAGGCGGCCGGGCGCTCGTCGATGCGGACCAACCCGCGCCGCACGAGGGTTTGAAGCGTAGAGGAGGGCAGGTCGCGGCGGCGCAGTTCGGCCAGGGGCAATTCATTGCCGCAGGCCGCCAACTCGGCCAGTATTGCCTGCTGCTTGGCGGTCAGCGCGGGCAGCCGCGCCTCGGGAATGAGCGCGGCAAATCGCTCCATGCGCCGCGCATCGCGCTCCACGGCCACGGTCTCGCGGGCAATCCATTTCTTGCGCACTAGGCCTGCCAGCACGGGAAGCGTAGCCGCGGTAGCCGTGCGCAAGGTGGAAACTTTGACCGGCTCGCCCGCGGCCAGGCGCGCTAGAACGCGGTGCTCCAGGTTCTGCTCTTCGGCGGAAAGTTTCCCTTTGCGCTTCGCGCCTCTGGAACTGCCGGGGGCTTTAAAGGCTGCGGAAAAACCCGATCCGGAGGGAGGCGGGGGGGGTAACCCCCGCACAACGCCTGCGGAATCGTCGTGGGCTTTAGCCCCGGAAGGTTGAACCTGGGGAAACTGTCTCCCGGTTTGCGCCGAATCTCCGTCCAGGCTGCCGGCCAGCACATCGCGGCCCAGGTCGGTGATGCGGTAGTAGACGGTGCGGCGCACCTCGGCCATCAGCGGCAACATGCCGCGCAGCACCTCGCCCAGCGGGGCCAGGTAGTACTGGGCCATCCACTCGGCCAGGGTGAGCAGATGGCTGCTCAGCAGGGGTTCCTCGTCCAGCACCGCCTCCAGGTAACGGACTTCGAACACCGCCGGCGCCTTGACGTTGAGCGCCGTCACCACTCCGATCAGCTTCTCGTTGCGGAAGGGAACAATCACCCGCGCTCCCCGCTGCGGAAGCTGCCCCTCGCGCACCGCATAAGTAAAAGTGCGGTCCAGCGGGACGGGCAACGCGACTTCGCAGTAGGCGGGCATGGGAGGCAACTCCCAGTGTAGCGGGATTGACCTTCAGGCGAGGACCGTTACGCCGACGCTTTTCGAGGCGCTTTTCAACACGCGCAAAACATTTCAGGGCAGGCTCTTTTCCAACTCGAATGAAGGTGAAATACTCGCCAAATGAACTATTCCAGGAGAACTGCCCCAGTCATTGCCTTGATATTAACCGCGCTGTCCGCCAGTGCCTTGCGGATGGCCGCGCAACAGCCCACGGCGGACCCGCTGCATGCATGGGTGACGGCAAAGGATCCGGCGGCGCTGGAATCGTGGGTGAATCAGCGGCTGGCCGGTGAAGAAGCCGCAGTGGCAAAGCTGCTGGCGGTCACCGGACCGCGGACGGTGGAAAACACGCTGCGGCCCTACGACAAGGCCCAGAACCAATTGGCCATCGCAGGGAACAATGCCTACCTGCTGTACGCGCTGGCCGATGCCGCTCCCCTGCGGGACAAGGGACAGGCGCTGGCGTCGAAGATCAGCTCCGCGTCCACCGACCTGAGCCTCAACCAGAAGGTCTACAGCGCGCTGGCGGCGATTCCCTTACCCACTTCCGATCCTGCCACGCGGCACTACCTGGAGCGGACGCTGCTGGAGTACCGGCTCGCAGGCGTGGACAAGGACGACGCCACGCGAGCCAGGATTCGCGCCCTCCAGGATAAGATCACCGCGCTGTCGCTTACCTTTGGCCGCAATGTCGCTGATGGAACGTTGAAGATTACGGCTACCAAAGCCGAACTCGACGGTCTGCCGTCCGACTATATCGCGCTGCACAAGCCCGCCGCTGACGGAACCTATACGCTGACCACGGATCAGCCCGATGTAGGGCCGGTGATGACCTTTGCCAAAAGCGCCGACCTGCGCCGCAGGATGTTCCTGGCCTATAACCAGCGGGCGTATCCCCAGAACGTACAGGTGCTCAAGGATATTTTGGCCGCGCGTCAGGAGCTGGCCACCATACTCGGCTATGCCCATTACGCCGACCTGGCGACCGCCGACCAGATGATCGGTTCGTCGGCCAACGTGGAGCGCCTGATTCAGCAGGTGGACGATGCCTCGCGCCCGGTGGCGGCGCGGGAGTACGCCCTGTTGCTGGCCTTTGCGCAACAGCAGGAGCCGGGCCTGAAGAGCATCAGCCAGTCGGATGGGGGCTACTGGAACGAGCTGTACCGCCGCGCGCAGTACGACTTTGACGCGCAGAGCGTGCGCCCCTACTTTCCCTACGGCGAGGTACAGGCGGGCATCCTCAAGATCGCGGCGCGGCTCTTCCATGTCTCGTTCAAGCCCGTCAAGGACGCCGTGGTGTGGGACCGCTCCGTGGATACCTTCGACGTGTACGATGCGGCCGAGGGCGGCCATGGCAAGCTGCTAGGACGCATTTACCTGGATATGCATCCGCGCGAGGGCAAAGACAAGTGGTTCTCCAGCGAGCCTGTGCTTCCCGGCATTCGCGGTCAACAGCTTCCCGAGGGGATGCTGGTGTGCAACTTCTCCGGCGGTACCGCGGGCGATCCCGGGCTGATGCAGTACAACGAGGTAGTAACCTTCTTCCACGAGTTCGGCCACCTGATGCATCACATACTGGGCAGCCAGGGCCAGTGGTCTGGAGCAGGGGGCTTCAGCGTGGAGGGAGACTTCGTCGAATCGCCATCGCAGATGCTGGAGGAGATGTTCCACGACCCCGCCATCCTGCAGGCCTTTGGCAAGCACTACCAGACGGGCGAAACCATTCCGGCCAGCCTGATTGCCAAGATGAATGCCGCCAGCGCTTACGGGCGCGGCCGCTGGCTGCAGGGCCAGCTTTGGTACACCACCTACTCGCTGCAGGTGCATAACCAGGCGCCGGAAGGCATCGATTTCGACGCCCTCCTGAAGGCCGACGATCAGCGCTTCAGCCCCTACACGCCGGTGGAAGGCGACCGCATGTATGCGTCGTTTACGCACCTGACCAACTATGCGTCGAACTATTACACCTATGTGCTCGACAAGGTGATTGCCATCGACTTCTTTGCGCAGTTTGACAAGCACAACCTGCTGGATGGGCCTACGGCCATGCGCTACCGGAGGGCCGTGCTGGAGCCGGGAGCGGGCAAGCCGGCAGCCGAGCTGGTGAAGGACTTCCTGGGGCGGCCGCAAAATATGGACGCGCTGAAGAACTGGATGAACGAGGAGTTTCAGCTCGTGGCGGCGGCAGGCAAGTAGCGATCATCCCGGGGCCGCATATTGCAATCCCGGCCACAGGCAGTACAATTCATTGCGGTGACACCCATGACTGCAACGACCGCCGATTACGCGCCCAGCGCATCGCCCACCACCCCTGGCCCCATCACGCTGTCCATCGACATTGGCGGATCGGGGCTGAAGGCCATGCTGCTGGATGCGGCCGGCAAGCCGTTGAGCGAGCGCCAGCGCGTGGTAACGCCGGCCGTGCCTACACCGGAGGCGGTGATGGCCGCGCTGGACGATCTGCGCATGCTGTTGCCGGGTTACGATCGTGTCTCGATTGGCTTTCCCGGGGTGGTCAAGCACGGCGCAGTCTACGCGGCCCTCAACCTGCACCCTTTGTGGTCAGGGGGCTTTCCGCTGCAGGCGGAACTTGAAAAACGCTGGAATAAGCCGGTACGGGTAGGCAACGACGCAGATGTAGCCGGTTACGGGGCCATCCAGGGCGAGGGCGTGGAAATGGTGCTGACGCTGGGCACCGGCCTGGGCGCGGCGCTCTTCTCCAACGGCCATCTATGCCCCGGCCTGGAGTTGGGCCACCATCCCTGGCGCAAAAAAACCTATGAGGACTACCTGGGCCGCCGTGGTCTCGACAAGTACGGCAAGAAGATCTGGAATAAGCTGCTGCAGGCGGCCATCAAGCAGACTGAAGCCCTGTTCAACTGGGATCACCTCTACCTGGGCGGCGGCAACACCAAGAAGATCCTCTTCACGCCGGAGCCGAACGTGAGCATCATCTCCAATGAAACCGGACTGCTGGGCGGCGTGGCCTTGTGGCGGGATCAGGGGTAGCACGGGAGTTAGCGGACTGACTCACAGGTTTCATAAGCAGGCCTTGCGGCGCTAGGATTCTGGCCGTTTGCAGTTACTTCCCCTCGGGCCGGAAAAATAAATAAAAAGGCGGACGATAGCATTCTCTTTCATGTATGATGCATTTGCCGGACTTCCCTCAGGTAACTCCTGGCATGATGCCAGGAACCTTGAAACCGGCAATCCTACCCCCAGGAGGTCGTAGAAATGGTGTATCTACGGAGCGGTATTCTACGCGCTATGGCAGTGGCGGTTGTGACTGTCAGCGCGCTTGTGCTGTTGAACGCATCTCCACTCCTTGCGCAGAGCGGCTCCGGTTCGTCGAACGAAACCGCATTCGGGCTCAACACGACTACCTTCGATACCCCGCATGGCAAGGTCAAGGTCAACCTCCCGGATGACGCAACAGCAGGAGACACGCTTTCCGGCACGGTTTTCGTCCAGCCATCCGGCAAGACGGCCAAGGAGCAGGCCAAGAACGGAGACGAGTTAAACGGATACGTGGTTGAGGTGCAGAACAAAAAGACGCAGGTGGGCAAGAAAGTGCTGGAATTTGGCGTCCCGGCTACGGCCGGCGTGACCTACCTCGTACTCAGGGATCGGGCTGGCAACGAGGTCTCGACCGCAGCCGTGCCCATCAAGGCTGCCCAGACAGAGGCCGAGCATACAGCAACAACGGAAACAGCGGCAACAAAGACAGCGACCGGCTTTCACCTGCCCACCGTCAGCCAGGCCGGCCGGCCCTTGAACATACCTGGACCCTTTGACGGCAACTCCATCACCACGGATGTGAAGATCGGCGGCGAGAAGGCTGAGGTTCTGGCGGAGTCTCCCCGCAAAACCACGGTGCAAGCCCCCAGCGATGCCGTGGGCCTGCAGCCCATCCATGTACAAAAAGGAAGCGCCGAGGCGGACGGAGAGTTGCGGAATCTGGGCATAAAACTCTCCTCGCCGGATACGAAGATCCTCAAGGACGGGACCACGAAGGTTAGCGCCGAAGTTCGCGGACTCGATGGCCTCAAGACGCCCATCTCCTTCAAGCTGGTCAATCGCAGCGAGCCGGTTGTGTCGCTGGAGGGCGGCGATGACCAGACCATCACCATCCAGCCTGAGGATGTGCGGCCCGGAGGCGTCTATACGGTAACGCGGACCCTGACAGGAAAGGGAAGCGGCAATTTCACCCTGATTGCCATGATCTCCGACGAGTCGATGCCGGAGTACGGCGGCAACGTGGGTGCTTACGCCAAGGGCCCGAAAGAAGGGCAGGCGCAGAAGTGCGAGAACTGTGTGGCGAACAACAATCAAGGACCCGGCACTTTCGATGCCCCGGTCGCTTGCACCGCGGCCAGCACCTGCGTGAACAACAACAACAGTTTGCTGTGGGATGCTGCCAACGGATGGTGTTCCGGCGGCAAGAATGCTGAGGCGTGCTCGGGCGATTGCGGAAGCGGATATCACTGCAATGGAATTTATGACCGGGCGAATTCAAACGGACTCAGTGTGACAGCAAGCGTGGTGCCAGGAAATCCCCTGAAGTGCAAAGGCGCCATGGTCACGTGCAATGTGACGGTCAATATTGCGGCGGGCGGCCAACTGGCCTGCAAGTGCAGTTGCAACCCGAATTAGGCCTGGCCTTCCGGCGCGGAGGCTCAGGGGCTGATCTTCAGCCGCAAAAGCAGGGTGCCCCATGTCTCGATTTTGAGACATGGGATCTAGGATTTGGCACTACGAAGGGAACGGGAGCCTTATCCTTCGCACACCTTGCTAAGGGTGGGAAAGCAAGAACGCACATACTTCGTGGTCTCCCACCCAGCATACGTGGACGGAAAAGATGAAACACAACTCTGCGCCTGATTCGCTCAGCCCTTTGCGGGCGGCTTCAGCCCCAGCTCGCGCATGGCGATCCGCAGGCCGGCCAGGCTTCCTCAGTGATGGAAGCCGGCGCCGTCCAATGTGGGCTTGAAACCGGGCTGGGTGGCGAACCAATCCATGTGGCGGCGGATATCGCGGAGTAGCATTCCGGCCAGATCGTGGGTGAATCCGTTGCGGACCACGGCGCGCTGGACGATCATGTCCTGGCGGTTGGCGGGCATCCTGTAGGTTGGCACTTGCCAGCCGCGATCGCGCAACCTGTCTGACAAGTCGTATAGCGACCAGTTGGTTGGCTCTTTCAATCTCCACGACAGGACAGGGAGATCGTGGCCGGTGGAGAGCATCTCGAAGGGCCCGAGTGCGGCGATCTGGCCGGCAAATTCGACGGCTACCTCCTGACACGCCTCATGGATAGCGCGATACCCTGACTTGCCGAGCCGGATGAGGTTGTAATACTGGGCCACAATCTGGCTCGCCGGGCGGGAGAAATTGATAGCCTGGGTGGGCATGGCGCCGCCCAGATAGTCGACGTTGAAGATCAGATCGGGATCGAGATCGGAGAGCTCTCGCCAGACGATCCAGCCCACGCCCGGATAAACCAGGCCGTACTTGTGGCCGGAGGTGTTGATGGACTTTACGCGCGGGAGGCGGAAGTCCCACTGGAGCTCCGGTTGCAGAAAGGGCGCGACGAAGCCGCCGCTGGCGCCGTCGACGTGAATGGGAATGTCGAGGCCGGTTTTTTCCTGAAGACGATCGAGAGCGGCGCTGAGCGCGAGGACGTTCTCATAGTGTCCGGTAAAAGTGCTGCCGAGAACGGAGACGACGCCGATAGTGTTCTCGTCGCAGGCTGCGGCGGCGCGCGACCAAATTACCTGCGCAATCTCCCTAAGGCCAATTTATATTAAGCCCTGGCACAGTCTGGACCAGGCAGTCCTGGCGCACATGAGCGGTGATGAAGCTTTTGAACTGGTCGTAGGGGCAATCCCGTAGGCCCCCGCATGCGGGGATTGCCAGGGGGATGCGCTGAGGAGGCGTTTCGAGCGAGAGAGTTGTGCCGTTACGCATCTGGTCCAGCGATGCGATCACGTAGTAGAGCTTTACGATGAGATCTCCGCTTTGCTTGATTCTGTGCAGCTCGAAGACAAGCGCGCCGGCCGGCCCTGGGTCGTTCGGCGCGAAACCCTCGGCCGTCCATTGCACACCCCCCAGAAATTTGGCAATGGCGGCGATATTCTCATCGTGAGCCACAAACAGTGTGAACTTGCTTCCAACGGGCGCGAGGATCGGCTCGGTGCTCTTTGTGTTCTTCACGCCGCTCAGCGTCTGATCCATCGTCCCCACCACTTGCCACATCAGGTTCGTCGAGCCTACCTGCGCAAAAGAGGGCAGTTGGCAGGTCAGGTCCACCATGTTCAGCACATGCAGCTTTGTCATCTCTTGCAAGCCATCCAGCGGAATCTGTCCCCAGCCCACGCACTGCGCCCCCGCAGTCGCTGCGCAGTCCGTGTCGGGCATCCCCTGGGCGTATTCCAGCTCGAACGTCTCCGCTATCGTGTCGGCGACGTCGAAGAGGCTTCCGGGCGCGAACGACACTTCTCCAGCCGAATTGATCGTGTTAGGAAGCTCTAGAAGCGAACAGGAGGTGGGCGTTGGGTTTGCCATTGTTTCACAGGCCGCAGGTTGACAGCATTGAGTCACCGCCTGCAGCGTCTGTAGCTGGGTGGAATAGGTATTGATCAGTGTGGCGGGAGTGCCGCCGCCTGTCTCGGCATCAAACGCGGCCAGGTCCGCCGTCGTGTCGATACCCGTCGGTTTGTAGCTAGTGCACACTCCGGCTACTGCTGTAGCGATGTAGGGATCCTGGTTGTTGGTATCCGTTACTGAGTCCGATTGAATCACCGGGATTCCGCAGTCGGGCGTTGCCTCGGACTGGAACATGCCATCCAGGTAACCCTTCGCAGTTTCGAGCGTCCGTTGGATGGTATCCGCATAGACGTACACCGCCCCCGCCGCAGGACAAGTTCCCTTCGGAGGCAGAACTCCCTGGGGGGCATAGAAATCGCGATACCACGCCCCCAGCCGAGTCGCATTCTGCTTGCCCTTGTCGGTGAGCTGGCCAGCGGTACTCCCGGTGTCTGGCCACAGCGGAAAACCCGCTGGCTGCTGGGTATACAGGCTTAAGGCGTATTGAGGAGCAGCAGGAGTCGGTGAACGAATCCCGTGCCGGCTGATCGCGACCACGGAGAGCAGCGCGGTGTCGTCATGATTTTGATAAGAAGAACTGCAGCCTGCCACCATCATGAGCGTGCAGCAAAGAGCGATTAAATAAAATCGATTGACTGAAAAGCGTTTCATATAACCTCTTCAGAAGATTCGCTTCTTGTTTCAATCCACGCGCCAGCGCGTGGTGCGAATTTCCGATCCCCACACGTTATCATGAATTGAATCTCTCGGCTGTATCGGATAGCTCAAGGGGGGCTGCCCGCAGGCCCATCTCCCCGCAGGCGCACCGGCCCCAAATCGGGGTGCCCCAGCTCCGGATTTTCCCGCCTGGGGCGCGCCGCTCTAGCCCTTTGCCGGTGGTTTCAACCCCAGTTCGCGCATGGCGATCTGCAGGTCAGCCCAGGCTTCTTTTTTCTGGCGCGGGTCGCGCAGCAGGTAGGCCGGGTGATAGGTAACGATGAGCTGGGCGCCGCGCACCGAATGCACACGGCCGCGCAGACCGGCGAGGGGCTGGCGCGTGCCCAGCAGATACGTGGCCGCCGTAGCTCCGAGAGCCACCAGCACCTGGGGGCGCACCACGTCGATCTGGCGGAAGAGGAACGGGGAGCAGGTCGAGGCCTCTTCCGGCGCGGGCGTGCGATTGCCGGGCGGGCGGCACTTGACTATGTTGGCGATGTAGACCTGCTCGCGCTTGAGTCCCATGGCGGCGATCATGTTGTTGAGCAGTTGGCCAGCGCGGCCTACGAAGGGCAGTCCCTGCGCGTCCTCGTCGGCGCCGGGGCCCTCGCCCACAAACATGAGGCGCGCGTTGGGGTCGCCGTCGGCAAAGACCAGCTTGGTGCGGCCGGTGTGCAGCGGGCAGCGGGTGCAGTCGCCGATCTCATCGCGGATGAGTTGGAGGGCGGATGCGCGATCGGCCGCGGGAACAGCGGCGGCGATGGCGGGGGGCGCGGGCATGGTTTTGCGGGGCGGAATCGGCTGGTCCTCGGGAAACAGAATGGGTTGGGGAGAATCGGGTTGGGAAGCTGTTTGCTCTCCCACCCTTTCGCCGGAAAAAAGGCGAAAGGATGGGGCGCCCAGGGTTTGTGCGGCATCCTGCTCTTGTGCTTCCGCTGGAATGGGCTCGGCTTCGAGTTGACCCAGGAGCACCGGGATCCCCACGGACAGATATTCTTCCGTGGGGTGGAGAACCGCCTGATCCACAGGGCGGCGGTAAAACTCGGTCAGACCAAGATCGCGATAAAAGCGAAGGCGTTCGACCAATGCTTCGCGGGTTGCAGTGTCAAGCGTTCGCGCCAACGTCATTACTCCACGATCAACTGCCGGCGGGTGGTCTGGTTCAACACCTGGTCCTGCCTGGATTTCTCATCCTGGTGCTCATCGAATTCGAGCACCAGCGGGCGGGGGCGGCGGAGGGTGAGAATCTCGTCGAGGATGCGGTCGGCCAACTGGCGCTTGGGCATCACGTGCAACTCGGTGGCCGTGGACAG
>JBEKNO010000005.1:0-31753 GCA_049522735.1 Occallatibacter sp. | reverse complement strand
CCACCGTCAGGTTGTTCAAGGTATAGGAAGGGTTCACGATCTTCGACTTTGGCGATAGATTGCCCAGAAGCGCCCGGTCATAAGCGAATCCGGATTGGATGCCGATTGACCCTGGCGGCAGATACTTTTCGCCGGCTGTTTTGGGAAAATTGCCCGTGATGCGGCTTGCCAACTCCAGGTCAAGCTCCTGCTGGCTGGGCGCGGACGCGCGCGCGTCCGATGCCCCCTGAAACGAGCTGGCGACAAAGCTATTCCCGCCCACCGGCTCGCGGGCGGTGAAGCTGGCAACCGTCTTGGCAAAATCAACCTGCCAAAGAGGCTGCTGCTGAAAGGTTCCATTAATGCTGATTACCGGAAACTCCGATGGATTCTGCAACTTGGGCGTGTTGCTGGCCAGAGTGGACCGGATGTCGGGATCCTGCAAGTGGTCATGAAGATAGTGAGCCAGTTCACGAGTTACAAAGCTGGAACTAACCTTGTGATTGACGGCGGGAAGCGCCTCGAATGTGCCATATACCGCCTTGTCCTCCGCAAGCTGGTCCGTAGTCAGAACCCAGTAGTAGGAGTCATTCGCAATGGGCGTCCCGCCGATGCAATAGACACTTTGCGTGCTCTTTGCTCCGCCCTGGGCGCCGGGTTCCCCTTTGCATCCGGGATCGACCGGGATCCACAAGGGCTCGTTATTCTGGTTGATTTGCGTCAGATTGCTCAATGGCGATTGGACGATGCCATAGGAGATCAGCCACTCTCCGGTAATATCTTTGGCCAACAGGCTGGCCTGTTCATCGCTCTTGCTCTTGGATAAGTCCAGAATGGTCTTCAGGTCTTTGCCAGTCACCGCCACGAATTCGATGTAGTCGCCCTTCCAGAGAATGCGGTCGAGAGCCACTCGAAGCTTGCATAAATTGTAGTGTATGTCCTTGTGATCTCCTTCCCCGCACATGGTATAGTCTGTATAGTCCTCCTCTATCTTATCCAGAAGATAATCCCTGCTCTGCAGTAGAACCGCATCCGCCCGTGGTTTGGCCGCCTTTTGGAGTGATTCCATCAGCATCATTACCGTCCTTACCCTGCAGTCTTCAACCTCGGAATTGGCGCAGAGGGGCGTGGACGAAGGATCTTGCAACTGTGTCATCAGGTCCAGCAGGAGCGAGACCGTGGTTATATTGCCGGTTAGCGGAGCCGGAACGTATATACCGGACTGATTGGCGATTGAGTATATTTGCGCGGAGTCAGACTTGATGGTGGCGCGCGATACTGCTCCGGGAAATATCCCGTCTCTTGGCGAGTAACTCGTCACGGGAGTCAGCACCATGGCCCGTTTCGCCGTTGGTATCTTGCCCGGAGGGTAGGACAGGGTAATATTCGGCGAATCATATCCTGCCTGAGCCTCGCTCAGTACAATGTCCACCTGCGCACTCTCGTGGACCGCCCTTAGTCTTGCCCAGACGCGGGTAGCCAGCACCTCCGCGTCGGTATGGGGCATCTGAGCCATTACGACTATTCTTTCAAATTCGCCGAATTGCAAACTGGCCGCGCGAATCAGAACTTCAGTAACGAGAACAGGATCCACAACCTCAACACTGGCCGTGATCCTGTCCCGCGGCGCTTCATCTCTCCTTTCCTCATGGCAATCGGCAAAATCCGCCGGCCAGGCATTGTCTGCTTGAACCGCGCCGCACAGATGCAGATTCGTCTCGGATACGGCTTTCATCGTGTCCTGGCCAACCACTCCGATAACCAAAATCTTGCGGTCGGTTGCTGGATTGACAATTGTGTAGCCAACATCCTTTTGTTCGCCGGCAATGGTGCGAAGCAAGCCGCGAATCGCGGCCTTTCGCGCGTCGTCTGAAACCAGGAAATTAGCATTGCGATCGGGCATGCGCCCCACGCTGGTCTTAAAGTTGCCGAGCACCTTTTCCAAATCGTCTTTGTAACGGCATAAGTCCTCATAATCGCTGGGCGTGGACTCATGGGGTGAAAGTAAGCCGGAGGACAAAGCGGCTAAACATCCTGGCATCTTTTCGAGCGCCGATTTCCCTTTGTCGATAGCCTCCGACAATGTGTCCAGAGTTACGTTGTTCTTGCCGGATTCAATCTTGTCCGGCAGATCACTTAGCGCTGAGAGATCAGCCCGCCCGCCCCATGCGGCGAGCATGATTTCAACCTCATCGCGCACCAGCGTCGCCAGAACCGATGGTTTTCCGGCGGCCGTGCCGACACTGGCCGCCGCCAACTGCTGAATGGCGGTTACAGTACGATAGTCGACGTCGTTGCTGTCGCCTTGAAGTCTTCCCAGCCGGTCAAGCCGGTCAAGCCATTCGAACGCCGCCGATTGTTTACCGTCTGAGCCGCACCGCGGCGCGCCGGGCCCCAACGGAGATTTACTAAATAGCAAAGGGCACCTATTACCGACCTTGTAAGTGCCTCCCTGGCCGCCTGCCTGCTTAAGGGCCAAGCCATTCTTGATAGATAGCCGCAGATTTGCGCCCAATATATAGAGCTGCCTGTCGTCATTATTTATCAGCGATAACTCTTTGGGTTTTGAGCTCTCGCTGGCTATCAATCGCGCGGCACCGCGCAGCCAGCGCGCCGTGTACATAAAGTCCTGCCGCCCCGGAACCACGGCCCTGAATCCAGCCTGCATCATAAAGTTCAGAACATTGTCGCATTGCGCAAACCTGGCTATCCGGTCATCGTCCTTATAGAGGCTTTCCGGGACGGTTTCCCTGTCAGGCCGTATGGTTGGTTCCTGATGACAGTCGAAATCCTGGGCGCGCGCGCGGGCGTTTTCCATCTGCAGCGAAGCGCCGAACTCCGGACCAAAGTTATCGCCCATACCCAGCAGAAGATGCTCTTGCTGCTGATTTCGCGCCTTGAGAAATTCACTTACAGGCGTTAACTGGCGCGGCCCGGGGACCGGCTCAATCCTGTAGTATCCAAACAGGCTGCCCGTGTAATCGATCACTGTCTCCGTTTCCTGTGCGCAGGCAATGCCTGCGGCAAGAAATGGAAAGCTCAGTGCGAGGAAGATAGACTTCAACGAGCATGGCATGAGAGATGCAGTTGGCAAATTTCTACCTCCTGAAGAGGGAGTAACCTGAAAGATTCCCTGTAAATGTTAAATCATTATCCGCACTACACTGGAATTAGTCAAGGTGAAGTTCTCCTGGAAATTACTTTTGGACTACGGCAATTCTGCAATTGCTGTTACACTGATTCCGGAAAGCGCCTTACAGGAATCCGAAAGAAGCGTCTTGCATTGGATTGATCATTACTGGCATAATACTCGTCACCCGAGCCGCTGCAGCAATAGTATGAACTTGAGCCTATGAATTCCAAGCACGAATCATCGCCGCCACGGCCACGCCTGGTTGTACAAATCGGCGTGATAGGCCATCGTCCCAACCGGTTGGCAGCGGGCATGACAGGATTTCTGGCGGATCAATGTCATCGCATCCTGAGCGCGATCCTCGATATCGCCGCCGCGGCGCAAGACCCGCTGATTCATGCCCCGGGGCCGCCGCTCATTCGCATCGTCTCTCCGCTGGCCGAAGGTTCCGATCGCCTTGTGGCCGAGGCAGGTCTGGCCCTGGGCGCGGAACTGCAATGTCCGCTGCCTTTTCCCGCCGCCGAATACGAGCGCGATTTTGAGGACGCTGCGTCCCGCGCGGAATTTTTTTCTTTGCTGGCCAGGGCATCCGCCGTGCTGGAGCTGGAAGGCCTTCGCAACGCCGCCGATGCCGCCTACGAGCGCGTGGGGCGCACCGTGATTTACCAATCCGACATCGTGATTGCCATTTGGGATGGAGAGGACGCGGCCGGCCGGGGCGGCACCGCGCAGATGGTTGAGGAGGCGAGGGCGTTGAAGTTGCCGGTCATCTGGCTGCATGCGTGCCGGGAGATGGAACCCTGCCTGCTCCTGACCGATGGCCTCGGCAACCGTACCGAGGAAGCCTTTGCGGACCTGCCGTCGCTGGTCGCATTGCGGCATGTCCTGTCGCACGGCACGCAAGAGGCCTCTTTCAATCTCTCGCGCGCGTATTACGCCGAAAAGCAGCCATGGTTCGATGGCGGCCGTTTCTTCAGAATCTTCCGCGACTTTGTCGCTACCGGGCGCTGGCGCTGGGGCTCCTGGCGGGTGGCAAATTTCGAATCCTCCGCGCGCGCCGCGTGGCAGGCAGCCATCGCGCAGATTCACGATTTTCCAGAGGGCACCCGGCACTACCTGCTGGACAAGCTTTGTCCTCATTACGCCTGGGCTGACGGGTTATCGACTTATTACGCGGGCAAGTTTCGCAGTTGTTCCGTGGCCATCAATCTGCTCAGCGCCTGCGCGGTGCTGTTCGCGCTGGTTGGCCCGGTGAGCATCTATCAGCATCATGATATCGACAGCGTTGCCGCTTCGATTGAGTTATGCATGATTGCGGCCATCCTGCTGCTCACCTTTTATGGCCGGCAGCGAAGGTGGCACGAGCGCTGGCTCAATTACCGGCAGTTGGCTGAGCTTCTGCGGCAACTCAGCTTCCTGGGACCGCTGGCTTGCCCGCTGCCGTCTCCTCAGCTCCCCGCTCATTTTGGCGCCGATCCGCACCGGCCCTGGGTGGATGGCATGTTTCGCATGATCGCGCGCGATTTGGGCCTGGCGCCGGGGAAAACCAACCGGCGCTTTCGAGCCGCCCTGGGCGCGTGGGTAAACAACATCCTCACGGAGCAGATCAGGTACCATCATGACAACGCGACGATTATGCGCAAGCTGAATCATCATTTGCACCGCGTAGGCACCGGCTTGTTCATTGCCACCCTGCTGGCCTGTCTTACCCATCTGGCTCTTGGCGAATCGGTGTGGCTGCTTCTGGGGGCTACTGTGTTTCCGGCTTTTGGCGCCGCTTTCTACGCCATCAGCAATCAGGGCGAGTATGCGCGCATCGCCGATCGCTCGCAGGCCATGTCGCGCGAGCTGGAAGCCGTGCAGAATAATGAATTGAGCGCGGCGCTATCGACGGGAGATGAGAGCCTGGCGGAGTTGCGCAAGGTGGCGGAACGCGTGGCCGCCTGCATGATCGCGGAAACGGTCGACTGGAACTTTGTTTTTCGCTTCCGCTCCTTGGACCTTCCCGGATGACGCTCCGCATTCCTCACTCTGGAGGTTTATGTATAAACGTCTCGAAAATCTCATTCTGGTGGCCTTTGCGGTGCTGGCCGTCGGGCTCGGTTTCTGGGGCTATGCGATAGCTGGCAGCGATTACAGCCCATCGCTAGGCCATCCGGTCAGCCCGTTTACGTGGTTAGAGGGCGTGCGTTGTCTCATCAGCGCCATTGGATTGATCCGGTGTGTCGATCTTTTTCAGCCGATCAGGGATCCGTGGCAACTGGTCGTAGCGCAATTTGCCGTGCCGGGCGTTGCCCTTCTCACGGCCGCGCAGATCTTTCTTGTCAGCCTGCGCAAGGATATCCGGACGGCTCTCGCCCGTCACGCTATCAACCACACCATCGTATGCGGCATAGGCGATGCGGGCATGCAGGTAATACAGAACCTGCGCAGCGCCGGGAGTCATGTGGTGGCTATCGATCTGGTGAACGATTCGACCAATGCCGCGACCTGCGAAAAGAGCGGCGTTCCCGTCCTGAAAGGAGATGCCAAAAACCCTCAGGTTCTGCTCGCTTCCGGAGTCAGGCGCGCGGATGCGGTGGTTGTCTGCACGGGCTCCGATGCGGAAAATATGGACGTCGCCCTGCAGGTTAAAAGCCTTCTTTCCGCACGTCTCTATCGCAAGCCGCGCAAGGTCCAGGTACTGGCCGAACTGCGCAATGAATGGCTGTATACAAAATTGATCAACACCGATAAGAAATCGCTGGGATCGGCCCATGTTGATTTGCGCCTGTTCAACCCCTTCACCAATGCGGCCCGCATGCTGATTAAACGTCTGCGCCTGCCGCCCAGTCCCGAGTACGATGCCGGGACTTTCGTCATTATTGGCTTTGGGGCCTATGGCCGGGAAATCACGTTGCATCTCATTCGCGCCGCGCTGGTCGGTCTCAATTCCACTTTGAGCATTCTTGTCATCGATCAGAACGCGGACCTGCTGAAAGAGAAATTTCTGGGCGGCAATCCTGCCGCCGCGGAGCTGGCCTCTCTCCAATTTGTCAAAGCGTCAGTTGTGCCCGGTTCGCCTGATATCAGGAACATCATTGAAGAAAAGCTGCGCTCCGCGGGTCCGCTGCTGGGAGCCGCGATTGCGCTTGGTGATGACGAGGTCAGCCTCTGCGCCGCCCTTGAAATACGCAGCCTGCTCGACAGGATGGAGCGCCTTCGCGTGCCGGTCTATGTGCGTCTTGAGCACTACAGGCAGTTAGGCGAGCTGGTAAGCAATGTTGAAAGCATTTGCCGCTTCAACGACCGGCTGCAGGTCTTCGGCACCCTGGAAGAGATTCTCAGTCCCGGCGTGCTCTTCGGCGCCAGGCTGGACGCGCTGGCGCAGGCGTTGCACGAAGACTACCGCCGGCGAAGCCAGGAGCATATCAACCAGCAGGCCAACGTGCCCTGGCATGAGCTTCCGGAGTTCATGAAAATGTCTAACCGGTGGCGCGCCGACCACACGCCTCTCCTGCTGGCGCTGGCGGGTTTCCACGTGGAAGAAGATGTGAAGTCGCCCCAGGCGCTGGGGTTTACCGCGGAAGAGACCGAGGTGCTGGCCCAGCTCGAGCACCGCCGCTTTACCATCGAGCGGCGGCTGGTCGATTGGATGTCGGGCGAGTCGCGGCGGCATTTGCAGCGCAAGCATCCGCATCTGGCAGCCTGGTCCATGCTGGCCGAAGACCAGCACGACTGGAACCGCAAGGAAGTGGCCAGGCTGCCGCAACTTCTGGCGGGCCTGGGAGTCGAGTTGCGCCGGGAACGGAAGATCCGCGCCTATGGGGCCGCGCTGTCCACGGCGGCGGCGGAGCTGGAGCGCATTCTTGCCGGCCCGCAATCGGAACACTATATCCTGGTCGTCGACCTCGACGAACCGCAGGCGCGCAGCATCGCGGAACGCGCCTTGAGCCTGTCTTCCGTCAGCTTCTGGCTCTTCTCCCGCGAAGAACCGCGGGAGTTCTTCCAACGGCAAACGCGGGATTCCACCAAAGGCCCGCAGGCGGTGACTGAGCGGGCTGAAGGTTGGGTGCCGCGCGACCAGGTAGTTATGCATAAAGCGTAGAGCCGGGCGCCCCAGGATGTTGGGCAGACGATAGGATTGCCCTCAAACAAGGCACTCATACACATTGCCGCTTACGGTTGTGGAAGCGATTTGAGCTTTTCCTTGGCTGCGCTGATAATGGCCATCGTCGGCGTGCATTGTGAGAAGCCCTGGTTCTGGCCGTCTTGATAAAGCCGCGCGGCGGTCTGGGCAAATGCCAGCGCGCGGCGAAGCTGCTCGGCCTTGATATCGGGGTCGGCAGACAACGCGGATTCCTCATACAAATCGTTGGCGAGCAGATGATTGATCCAGGCGGTGCGCTGCGGGCAATAACCGGTTAAGCGCGCGTAACAGGTCTCCGCATAATCGTCGCCCCCCGCTTCGCTGGGCGTGAGGGATCTTTCGATATCCAGATAGCGCATGAAATCGTTTTCGTAGACGTCGAGCGATTCGTGGCTGTTGGCCAGCCCCTGGGCAATCATGCAGGCCTTGGACGTAAACAAAGATGGGTTCTTGACTCGCTTGACTTCGCCCGCATAGTACAAACCGTGGCCGTTCCTGGGGTCAAATGCAAGAAGCGCGTCAATATCCTTGTTTACTTTCGCGAATGCGCCGGCCCCCGAAACCGGAAGCGCATCGCGGGCTATGGGAAACTGATCGCGAAGATCTTTGATGGTTTGCCGCGCCCTGACCTGGGGCGATCGTGAGTAAACGTAGTAACCGGCGGCAACCACGGCAACAGCCGCCAGCACCATCCATGCCAGAAGCCTGAATGAGAACCGCTTCGCCTTGATTCCCGGCTTCAGGGCCGCTGGCCGCGTCCCGGCTTTGTCAGTGACCGGCTTTGCAACCGTCCCGGATTCTCCCGCAATTGTCTCCTTCCCAAGCAGGCGCGAAATGGTTTCGCATAACTCCGCCAGATGGCGTTCCATCGGCGGCGTGAATGCATCCAGCCAATGGGTATTGCTGAGAGCGAATTCCATGGCCCGGGAGGGCATTACGTCTTCTATGCGAAAGGGGACGATGATCTTTTCTTTGCTGACGGCGCGTTCGATTTCGCGCCGGACCTGCGGAGATTCGTTGGCGCGCAGGGAGAAGATCAGCAGGACGATCCGGGCATCTGAAAGCGCGTCGATGATGGCCGCGCCGTACTCCACCCCGGCGAGAATATCGCGAGGCGCAATCCAGCAACTGATGTGTTGCGCCTCCAGCGCCGCGCACGCGGCATCCGCAACCTGCTTATCCTTCGATGAGTGGCAGATGAATACTGTGTGAGTCATTCGTCCAACCCGCAACGCCATTCAGCCCGTTCACGAGCCAATATACCACCTGTCGGACGCGCTGGGGCCCTTTTGGGCATTCGTTTCCATCTCCAGGACGGGCAGACGGAAGCACTCCTCCCTCGCCCAATTGGCTGGTGATCGCTTTGCAATTACAATCATTTCCAGGGGTTGAAAGGTCAGGGCTTCAAAACCATGAAGACACTGCGAATCTTTATCTCCTCTCCCAGCGATGTGCGTTCTGAGCGCGTTCGCGCCTATGACGTAGTGCAGCGGCTGCAGGCCAAGTTTCAGGCTCACATCAGGATCGAATCGATCCTTTGGGAAGATGAACCCATGCGCGCCACATCATCCTTCCAGCCGCAAATTGCAAGGCCTTCCGAGAGCGACGTCGTGGTATGCGTTCTGTGGGCCAGAATCGGCACGCGGCTGCCGCAGGAATTCAAGCGGGCGGATGGGACCATCCCCACGGGAACGGAATGGGAGTTTGAAGACGCGCTCGAGTCTTATAAGAAAAGAGGGACGCCGGACCTGCTTGTTTATCGCAAGCTTGCCCAATCGCAAATCATGGCCGACAACGTAGAGACGGTCAAGGAATGGGTAAGTCAGAAGGAGGCGCTTGATGCCTTCCTCGATAAGTGGTTCCGGGACAACGAGGGCGCCTTTAAGGCGGCATTCAACACCTTCAACAGCGACGAAGAGTTTGAAAAGCTGCTTACCACTCATCTGGAAAAAATCATCAGCCAGCGGCTGGATAAGCAGGAGCCCATCACCTGGCCGCAGGGTTCGCCCTACCGCGGACTGGATATTTTTCAGCTTGACCACAAGGCCATCTTCTTTGGCAGGGATCTGGCCATTGCCGAGATTACCAGCCGCCTGCTCGCGCAAGCCTCGCGCGGGCGGGCCTTCCTGATCGTGCTGGGCATGAGCGGTTGCGGCAAGTCCTCCCTGGTCCGCGCCGGAGTGCTTGCGGAACTGATGCGCCCGGGAGTGGTGGAGAACGTGGGTTGCTGGCGCTGGGCCATTATGCGCCCCAGCGAGGCCAGCGGCACCCTCACTGAATTCCTGGCATCGGTCCTCTATAGCGAGAAAGACGCGCTGCCGGAACTGTCCGGCCTGGGTTACGACGTGCAACAGTTTGCCGCGTTTTTGCAGGACGCTCCCACCCACGCCATTCCCCTGGTTGAAGCCGCCCTGGCCAGGGCGGCGCGGCGGTTTGCGCAGGAAACGCTTCGTTCCAAACCGCCGGAAGCCAGGTTGATCCTGGTCATCGACCAACTCGAAGAGATGTTCACCGTGGAGCGGTTTAACGCGCCGCAGCGCACCGCGTTTATCAATGCCATCTCCGCTCTCTCCCGCAGCGGCCTGGCATGGGTCATAACCACCATGCGCAGCGACCTGTATGCGCGCTGTGCCGAAATCGATGAACTCCGGGCGCTGAAGTCCGACAACGGGCAGTACGATTTAATGCCTCCCAGCGTGGCGGAGATAGGACAGATCATCCGCATGCCGGCCATCGCCGCCGGCCTTGAATTCGAGTCTCATCCTGTAACTCACCAGAAGCTCGACGATGCCTTGCAGGAGGAGGCGAGCAGGAATGTGGAAGCGCTTCCATTACTGGAGTTCTGTCTTGACGAGTTATACAAACTCAGGACTGAATCTCACTTGATTACATGGGAGGCTTATGAAAAGCTCGGCGGCCTGAAAGGCGCTATCGCCAAGCGCGCGGAGGATGTCTTTGAAGGGATGTCTGCCGAGGCACAGGATGCTTTTCCACGCGTGATCGCTTCCCTGGTGACCATGGATGCGGTCGTGACCAGCCATCCCGTGCGCCTCAAGGATCTCGATCACAATCCTCATATCGAGGAAGTGATCCGCTCTTTCACGCGCGCCAATCTTTTCGTAACGGATACGGATCAGGCCGGCGAGCCGTTTGTAGCTGTCGCCCACGAGGCTCTTATCAATTCCTGGCCGCGCGTACAGAATTGGGTGCAGGAGAATCAGGACTTCCTGAGGCTTAAGGCGCGTATCGCGCAGGCTGCCCATCGCTGGCGCGAATCGAAGAAGGAAAATGATTTCTTATTGCCCGAAGGAAAACCGCTGGCCGAGGCCGAAGATGTTCTGCGAAAAAGCCCGGAAGGCCTGGAGGACATCGAGTTCATCCAATCGTCGATCAGGTTTGCCGCTCGTCGCAGACACAAGCGCCAATACCTGTTCGCATCCATTATGACTTTCGTGCTTTTGGCAGCCTCCATCGTGCTGTTCGAATGGCTGACTCAAAGGCAACAAAGAGTGGCGCGCAGTGAAGTCGATTATGAAACCGCGGTTTTGGAAATGAGGCAAAACGAGATACCGAAATCGCTTGCCTTCCTGGCGGACGCGATGAAGAACAAGCCCGACAATGAAAAGGCGACCGCTCTGACCGTCTCGGCCATGCGCAACTTTCTGCCCGCGGACAAGGTTCTTCACCCCAATGACACCGAGGTCCAGGACGCCGCCTTCAGCACCGACGTCAAGCAGGTGGTTACGGCATCCCTGGATGGCACTGCGCAGGTGTGGAGAGTGGACACCGGCGAACGCCTCGCCACAATGAAGCACGGCGAGTGTGTCCATACCGCGCGCTTCAACTGGAACGGGACAAATGTGCTTACCGCGTCCTACGACGGCGCCGCCCGCATATGGGATGCGAAAACCGGAAAGCTCCTGCATACATTGCGCCAGGCAAACGGCCCCAGAGTATACAGCGCATATTACAGTCAGGATCACGATTCCCGCCTGGTCGTCACCGCCGCGGAGGACGGAAAAGTTCAGATCTGGGATGCGAAAACGGGAGATCAGATAGGCGATGCCACCGACCCCGTGCGCCATGGTGGAGTGGTATGGATGGCCAGCTTCAACCGCGCAGCTACGCTTGTTGTATCCGCGTCCGCCGATTCCACCGCCAGAGTCTGGGACGCGGCGACGGGGAAGCCGCACCAATATCGCGGCAAGGACGTGGTCCTGCAACACGATCGTGGAGTGGATAGTGCGGCCTTCAGTCCCAATGGCAAATGGATCGTCACCTCTTCAGAAGACGGCACGGCGCGCATCTGGAATGCGCAAACAGGAGAGCCGGTAGGCGAGCCAATGCACCACAAGGGGCCGGTGAATTTGGCCGTCTTCAGCCCGGACAGCGCATATATCGTCACCGCCTCTTCCGATCACACGGCACGCATTTGGAAAGTGCCGGAGAACGGCAAATTGGGCAATATCGAAATGATCGGGCAACCCATGCGGCACGAAGGCTGGGTCAGGTCGGCGCTATTCAGTCCCGATGGCCGATTTATCATCACCGCATCCTACGACAAAACGGCGCGCGTGTGGGATGCCAGGACGGGTTTGCCCCTGGGCGGACCGATGAATCACAGCGACACGGTCTACAAGGCCCGCTTCGCCAGCGACAGTTCCACCATCATCACTGCCTCCTCCGACCACACGGCAAAAGTGTGGAAGTGGCAACGCCCCCAGGAATTGCCGGTAATGCGCCAGCCCGGCGACAAGACCGATGCGTTGATATCAGCCTTTTTCGACGGCAACGACGCCCACGGCAGCCGCCTTGCGGCAGTTTCAGAGCATGGCGTGCAGATATGGGACTGGGATGAAAAGGCCGGTCAGGCTGCCGGCACGCCGGTCTTCCCCCAAAATGGCAGCGATTATCTCACCGGGGCCAGCTTTAGCTCGCATGGCGATTGGCTGCTGATAACCACCAAAAATGGCGCGCAGATATGGAAGACAAAAACGGGCAATAGTACGGGCCCGCCCATCAAGGTTTCAGAAATCCAGATCCCCGAACTGGTCAAGGCTGTGTTTAACCCGGTGGACGATAGCTTGATCATGACGGTTATCAGCAATGAGGTCTGGCTATGGGAGGCGCAGGGTAACAAGCAATCATGGTCCAGGAAGTTATCGCTGCCGGTCCGCCGTGACGGCACGCTGCAGGGCGCGTGTTTCAGTCCCGATGGACGTCTGATCGCGACCTACTCTTACGATGGATTAGTCAGGCTATGGGATGCCCATACCGGCAAAGAGATGCCCGCAAATACTCCTATGAAGCACAGCGGCCGCGTATACACTGCCGAATTCAGTTTTGACGGCAGGTTGCTGGTGACTGCTTCGACCGATCACACCGCCATCGTCTGGGACACTCAAACGGGCAAGCCTGTCGGCAACCGGATGAAGCATGACAGTTGGGTTCTTGATGCCGGATTCAGCGCCGATGGCAAGCGCATAGTAACCGCTTCCGTCGACCAGACCGCGCAAATCTGGGATGCGCAGACGGGCATGCCTCTGACTAAGTCACCACTGCGGCAAATTGGAGAAGTGATTGCCGCCGGCTTCAGCCCCGATGGAAGGTGGGTAGTAACCGTGTCGCAGGACGGCATTGCGCAGGTTTGGGATGCCCGGACTGGTGATCCCATGGGTGAGTCTATCTCCGGCAGCGCCAGAGTCGTCAGCGCGGCTTTTAGCCGGGATAGCAACTGGCTGCTTACCGCCTCGGACGATGGGACGGCTCAAATACGGGAAACGCCCATCACCACCGACGTGGCGCCGGGGTGGCTGATTGATGCTGCTGAAGACCTGGGAGCATTGCGCCTGGACGACAAAGGGGTGCTTGGCCCGGCCTCCCAGAACGATACCCAACTCCGCGACGAAATCCGCGCTCATGTGTCCAATAAAGCTAACGATGAGGTAGCGCGCTTTGGCCGCTGGCTGGTGGCCGATCCCGCCACTCGTCCACTCTCGCCCAAAGAAGAGCAGTAGCCGCGGACTAGAGCGTTTCTACTGTTCCTATAAGGCGCCGTGCCCCATCCTTTCGCCTTTTTTCTGGCGAAAGGGTGGGAAACCACAATTCTCGTTTTCTTACTGCCTAACACCAACTATGAAAATGCTCTGCTTTGCGCAACGCCTCGTGAATGATCATTTTGAGGTAGGTCTGGTAGTGCAAACCGCGCGCGGCGGCCTGCACGCGGGCCTTGGCGATGTCATCGGGGTCAAGGCGCACTTTGGCGACAGACGAATCTCCAGTAATTACGATCGCGCCAGAGGCAATCCGGCCTTCTGCCATAGCCTTCTCAAACTCGTCGGCCAAGCGGTCCTCATTTGCTTCCCACCACGCAGCTTCCTCTGCTTCATTCGCAAAGGTCTTGCCCTTCAATTCGTCCAGCATTTGCGCCTCCTCATTATCTATCGGCCAACTACTGTCGCAACTCCACCAGCGTAGCCCCCTGGCCGCCTTCGTTCTGCGGGGCTTCGGCGATGGTGGCTACGTGGGGATGATTTTTTAGGAATTCGCGGACGCCGCGGCGAAGGATGCCCGCGCCGTGGCCGTGAATGACGCGCACGCGGGGCAGGCCGGCGAGAAAGGCGCGGTCAAGATACTTTTCCAGATCCGAGGTGGCTTCATCCACGGTGCGGCCGATGAGATTGATCTCCATGCGCAGGTCGTCGCTGTTCGAACTGGAGACGGAGACGTGCACGTTCTTCTGCTTGCGGGCCGCGGCAAGGGGATTTTCCACCGCATTCGTCCGAGACTCCGCCGTCCGCAGGACTGCGGAGCACTCGTCGCGCTTGACGCGCATCTTGATGGCGCCGAGGGCGACTTCAAAAAGATCCTTCTCCACCTCGCGCTGCACGACGGCGATTTTGTTCATCGATTTGAGGCGGACCTGGTCGCCGGCGGCAATGTGCTTGAGCACATGCGGCTCGGCGTCGGCGTCGCCCTGGTCCGCGCCGGTGCGGTGGGCGACCACGGTCTGGTTAAAGCTCTCCTGAAACTCGCGGCGCAGGCGCAGGATGCGGCGCTCGGCTTCCTTGGATAACTTCTGTTGCCCGGCGCGATCTTCGATGACCTTCACCGTCTCGCGCATCTGGAACTCGAAGTCCTTGAGCAGCGAGGCCAGCTTGGTCTCCAGCTCGCGGGTGCGATTGCGCATCTCCACGTCGCCCTCGCGCGCCAGGCGTGCTCGCTCCTGGTTGAGCGCGTATTGCTGCTCGCGTGCGGCCTTGCGGTCTGCTTCAAGTTGGGTCAGCTCGCTGTGCAGGCGGTCGAGGAAGCGGGCGATATCCACCTGCTGCGAACCCAATCTCTGTCTGGCGGCGGCGATGATGCTGGCGTTCAAGCCCAGCCTTTCCGCGGTCAGGATGCCGGCCGATGCGCCGGGCACGCCCAGGCGAAGCTGATAGTTGGGCGCGAGCGTAACTTTATCCACGCCTGCCGCGGCGTTAAGCACGCCGGGAGTGTTGGCGGCGTAAACCTTGAGCGAGGTGTGGTGCGTGGAGATGAGCGACCAAGCGCCCGCCGTCAAAAAGTGGCTGGCAATGGCCACGGCCAGCGCGGAGCCTTCCTCGGGATCGGTGGAGGAGCCAAGCTCGTCCAGCAGAACAAGGGTACGCGCTCCGGCCAGGCGCGAGAGCCGGTCCAGGTTGGTGATGTGCGCGGAAAAGGTGGAGAGTTCCGCCTCGATGGATTGCGCATCGCCGATGTCGGCCAAAAAGGCGGTGAATACCGGAAAGCTGGCGGCCGTGGCGGGAACAGGCAGGCCGGCCTGCGCCATCATGGCCAGCAGAGCCGTGGTCTTGAGAGTGACGGTTTTGCCGCCGGTGTTGGGGCCGCTGACAATGAGTTGCCGCTCCTCAGCGCTCAGCTCCAGCGTGAGAGGGACGATGTGGCCTCCGGTCGCGCGCAGGTGCTTTTCGAGCAGCGGATGGCGCGCCGCCTCCAGCAGCAACCGATCTGATCCAAGGGTAGGCCCCACGCAGTGGTAGTCGCGGGCAAAGCGGGCGCGGGCCTGCAAACTGTCCACCAGCGCAAGGACGCGCGCGCCTTCCACCAGGCCATGGGCATAGCCGCCCACCTGGCGGGTGAGCGCGACAAAGATGCGATGAATTTCGGCTTGTTCTTCCTCGATGAGGCGCACCAGTTCGTTGTTCTGCTCGATGGTCTCCAGCGGCTCGACGTAAACCGTCAGCCCCGAAGAACTGGCGCCGTGGACCACGCCGCTCACGCGCCGCTTGAGTTCGCTGCGGACGGGAATCACGAAGCGGTCGCCGCGGATGGTGATGAGGTCTTCCTGGGTCGCTCCGTCCGCGGAAAGCTTGCGCAGCGCGGCGCGCAGGCTCTCTTCGATGATCCGCTGCTGGCGCTCCTGCTCGCGGCGAATGCGGCCCAACTCGGGCGAGGCGCTGTCGGCCAGCGAGCCGTCAGGCTGAATGGTGCGCTCGATGGATTCGGCCAGCGGGCGCAGGCTGGTGGTAAGCGCCGACGAAAGTTCGGAGAGGCCGGGCAGCTTGCCGGCTAACTGCGCCGGAGGCGACTTGAGCAGCGTTTGCCAGGAGGCGACGTCGTTGGCCAGCCGGGCCACGGCCTGCAGTTCGCCGGCTTCGAGGGCCGCGCCTTGGATCTGCGCTTTGGCAACCTGCTGCGTGGGATCGAAGAGGCCGCCGAGGGGGATGGAAACCTGCTCCTCCAGCAACAGCCGGACCTCGCCGGTGAGCTGGTGCTGGAGGGTGATCCAGGCCTCGTCGGTGGAGGGCGCAAGCGATAGAATGGCGGCCCGGCCCACAGGCGAAGCGGCAAAGCCAGCCACCAGCGCCAGCAGCGGCTCCCACTCAAGAGCGGCAAAGTCGGCGTGCCCCACCGGCGACGGAATGGGATCGAGCAGCGGCATCTTCAGGAACTATAGTAGCGTTCCGGGAGGATTGGGGTGCTCGGGAGGGGGGTGTTTCAGGACGTTGAGCCTGGCGTCCCCGAGGCCGGCGCCGTGCTGGGCGCGGGTGCGGGCGTTGCAGCGGGGACGCTGGCCGTGCCTTCTCCTGGAGTTGAAGGCGTTTTGGCCTCCGCCGCGGCGGCCCCGGTTCCAGATTCTGACCCGGCTTCGGAGGCTGGCGCGCTGCTCTTGGCCGCGTAGTCGTTCACATACCAGCCGGCGCCCTTGAAGCGCAGGCGCGGAGCGGTGAGTGGGCGCTCCAGCACGCCGTGGCATTTGGGACACACAAGCTCCAGCTCGGCCGAGTAGTTCTGGATCTTTTCAAAGCGGTGGCCACACTGGGTGCAGCGATAGGCATACAGCGGCAAAGTTTTTCCCCCTCCCGGGAAGAAATAACCCACTTTGCCTATTGTATCGGCAGGGCGGTAAATGGCTGCAAAAGCCCGGCCGCCCCGCCGATGCCTGCGCACCCTGCGCGGATTTTAACGCACCGCGATCTGTACGGTCCCACAGAGGTTTTCCCAGACCAGGGAAAGCGTGCCCTTGTTGCCGCCCAGGTTCTTGAGCATGTACTGAAGGTTCTCGACCGTCGCGGGCGGTTTTTCCATAGTCATCTTTACCCGGCCCAGATCCTGTGTGTTGTCGTAATTCGTTCCCCACTGGCCGGTCTGCTTGTTGACGATCAGCACCCAGTGGTCGGGGTCGGATATGTCGACGTACAGGGAGTAGTCGCCTTGGGGGACGGCGAGGCCGCCCAGGATCAGGTCCGCCTCGGTATGCAGCTTGGTGGCGGCATTGGCCCCCGCGCGCCACACCGGATAGGTGGGATCGTGGCTGATGAGCCCGTCCTTGGTGAAGATTTTGCCGGCACGGCCTTTCACTCCGGGCGAGCTGTAGGTGATGGTGATGGTTTTGCCGCCGATGGTCGCCGTCTCGGTGGCGGGCGGGCTCTTCGGCGGGGCTTTGGGCGGGGTTTGTTGCGCTGATAGGGTAGCGGCCACGATGAGAAGCCCCGTACAGACCAAAAAACGCTTCATAGTGAGTTTTTCCTCCAGGCAGAGCACTTGTTGTTGGTCGAATGGCCCTGACGCGATGATTGTCGCACTGCGCGGTACGGTTAGGGAAGCGGGGCCGAAAAACCGTGGGCGATACGGCCAAGCTCATGCGACACACGGCCCATTGTTACTCCATCGCTTCCCGTCCCATGGCCTCAAACTTCAACTGGTTTGATTTGCGGTCCACGCCGATGCGCACGTGTGCGCCGTGCAGTACCTCGCCGTTCAGAATCCTGATGGCCAGCGGATCCTGCACCATGCGCTGCAGGGCTCTCTTCAGCGGGCGCGCTCCATAGGCCGCATCCGAGCCCGCGGCCAGAATCAGTTGCCGCGCCGGCTCCGTCAATTCCAGCGAAATCTGCCGCTCTTCCAGCAGCTTGCGCACTTCGTTCAGGCGCAGCTCCAGAATCTGGTTCATCTGCGCCGGCCCCAGCGGACGGAAGATCACGATATCGTCCACGCGGTTCAGAAACTCCGGCCGGAAGTGCTCGCGCAGCACCCGCATCACCGATTCGCGCGCCATATCGAAGTCGTGCTCGGCCTTGAGCGCGTCGCCCGCCAGCATCGCCGCGCCCAGGTTCGAGGTCATGATAAGCACCGTGTTCTTGAAGTCCACCGTGCGGCCTTTGGCGTCGGTGAGCCGCCCGTCGTCCATCACCTGCAGCAGGATATTGAAGACATCCGGATGCGCCTTCTCGATCTCGTCGAAAAGAATCACCGCGTAAGGCCTGCGGTGCACGGCCTCGGTCAACTGCCCGCCTTCGTCGTAGCCCACGTAGCCCGGCGGCGCGCCGATCAGCCGCGCCACGGCGTGCTTCTCCATGTACTCGCTCATGTCGATGCGAACCATGGCCTGCTCATCGTCGAAGAGAAACTCCGCCAGCGCCCGCGCCGTCTCCGTCTTGCCCACGCCCGTCGGTCCCAGAAAAATGAATGAACCGATGGGCCGCCGCGGATCGCTCAAGCCCGCGCGCGAGCGGCGAATGGCATTGGCCACCACCGACAGCGCCGCATCCTGGCCGATAACCCGCTCGCGCAGCCGCGTCTCCATCTCCACCAGCTTCTTTACTTCGCCTTCGAGCATGCGCGAAACGGGAATCCCCGTCCACTTGCTCACGATTTTGGCGATGTCCTCTTCGTCGACCTCTTCCTTCAGCATGCGCGCCGCGCCCGCATTGCCGCCCTGCGCGGCGTCAAGCTTCTTCAGCTCCGCTTCCAGCTTGGGCAGCTCGCCATACTGGATCTGCGCGGCGCGGTCGAGCTGCCCCTTGCGCGTCTGTTCATCGGCCTCGAAACGCAGCGCCTCGATCTTCTTCTTCAATTCGCTCACGTGGCTGATAGCCTCGCGCTCTTTGGTCCATCGCGCCCGCAGCGCCGTTATCTGCTCCTTCAGCCTGGCCAGCTCGCGCTCCACCTCATCCCGCCGCTCGCGGCTGTTGGGGTCGGTCTCGCGCTTCAGCGCCGCGCGCTCAATCTCCAGCGAAGTCGCCTCGCGCTCCAACTGGTCGATCTCCGTGGGCACCGACCCGATCTGAATGGCCAGCGAAGCCGCTGCCTCATCCACCAGGTCGATGGCCTTATCGGGCAAAAATCTGTCGCTGATGTAGCGGTGCGAGAGCGTCGCGGCAGCCACAATCGCCGCGTCCTTGATGCGCACGTTGTGGTGCGCTTCGTAGCGCTCCCTCAAGCCGCGCAGAATGGCAATCGTGTCCTCCACGTTGGGCTCGCCCACGTACACAATCTGGAAGCGCCGCTCCAGCGCCTTGTCCTTCTCGATGTATTTGCGGTACTCGTTCAGCGTGGTTGCGCCGATGGCCCGCAGATCGCCGCGCGCCAGAGCCGGCTTCAGCATGTTGCTGGCGTCGATGGCGCCCTCGGCCGCGCCAGCGCCCACCAGGGTGTGCAGCTCGTCGATGAAGAGCACGATCTCGCCCTTCGATTCCTCGATCTCCTTGAGCACCGCCTTGAGCCGGTCCTCGAACTCGCCGCGGTACTTGGCGCCGGCCAGCATGGAGCCAAGATCCAGCGCGATCACCCGCTTGTCGCGCAAACTCTCCGGCACGTCGCCCGAGACGATGCGGCGCGCCAGCCCCTCGACAATCGCCGTCTTGCCCACCCCCGGCTCGCCGATCAAAACAGGATTGTTTTTTGTCCGCCGGCTCAGCACCTGAATCACGCGGCGAATCTCCTCGTCGCGCCCGATCACCGGGTCCAGCTTGCCCCGCCGGGCAAGTTCCGTGAGATCCTTGGCGTACTTTTCCAGAGCCTGAAATTTGCCTTCGGGATTCTGATCGGTCACCCGCTGCGACCCGCGCACCGCCGTCAGCGCATTCAGGATCGCCTCGCGCGTGGCGCCCAGGGCGACCAGCGCATCGCGCGCCGCGTCGCTTTTCAAATGCGCGGCACCCAGCAAAAGGTGTTCCGTGGAAACGTACTCGTCCTTGAAGTTGGCGGCCTCGCGAAAGGCCTGCTCCAGCGCCTTGGTCAGCGCCTGGCTCAGGCCCGGCTGCGTGGCCGCGCCCGCCACCCGGGGCAGTTTCTCCTCGATAGCGTGCAGCTCGTGCTCCAGCCTTTCGGTGGGAACGCCGATCTTTTCCAGCACCGCCGGAATCACGCCCTCGCTATCCTCCACCAGCGCCAGCAACAGGTGCGCCGGCTGCACCTCGGGGTTGCCCAGTTCCGCGGCCCGCGCCTGCGCCTGCTGCATCGCCTGCTGCGACTTGACCGTCAGTTTTTCCCAACGAATTGCCATTATGTTTAGCTCCCAGATGCCGGCCGCCGGCTTCCAGCTCGTACTCGCCAGCCGCCGGCCTCAGGCCCGCCGCTTACAAAAATCTGCTTGTGACCTGCATGTTGTCTACAAAAATGACATGCGCCGGGGAAAGATTCCAGTCCCCCGGCGCGTCCAATTCCCAGGCCGCCGGCCAGCCGCATATGCGCGAAATACTGGCCGCCGGATACTGCCTCTTACCGCTTCCCGGCCAACTGCGGCTGTTCCACGTTGACCTTAATCTGTTTGGGCTGGGCTTCGGGCTTCTTCTTCAGCTCCAGCTTGAGCACGCCTGCATTGTAACTGGCCGCCACGTTCTCCGTGTCCACGGTCGAGGGCAGCGTGAAGGCGCGGAAGAAGCTGCCATAGCGCCGCTCGATGCGGTGGAAGTTCTCTTCCTTCTCCTCGGCCTCGAACTTGCGCTCGCCCTTCACCGTCAGCGTGTTGTTCTCCACGCTCACGTCCAGATCCTTCTGTTCGATGCCCGGTACTTCGAGCTTGAGCATGACCTTCTTGTCATCCTCATAGATATCGACGGCCGGAACAAAGCTGGCAGTCGTCAACGGACTCTCTCCGTCGTTCAGATCGCGGAAAAGAGAGTTCATGCGGTTCTGCAAGGCTACGACTTCACGAAAGGGATCCCAACGTGTGATTGCCATAATTGTGTTCCTCCTGATGCTTTTTCAGAATTGAGGGGGCGGAACCTGAGTCCCAGCCGCTCAATCTGATGCTATTATAGCATAAATGATTCAGATAATATGCGCGCATTACGCTCATATTTTAGAAGAGAAATAACCCTCAAAATATCAATGATTTAACAGTCATCAGCGATCAGGGCACAGTCTGGCCGGTCCGGAGACGCGTTCTTGCGGCTCATTACCGATACAAGTGCTGAAACTAAGGGCTTAACCAGGCCATGATGCCTCTACTCCCTGTTCCCGATTCCCTGTCCCCGATATATCTTCTCAAATCCATCGCCAGCCCCAGCCGCCTTTTACAATGGAATCCAGATGATGCATCTCTCCGGCCTTCCCACCTACATGGACTGGCACTGGCTGTGGCTGACGGTGGCTGCTTTTCTGGCCGGAGTGCTCAACGCCGTGGCCGGCGGCGGCTCCTTTCTGCTGTTCCCAGCCATGCTGAGCATGAAGATCCTGCCCATCCAGGCCAACGCCTCCAATGCGGTAGCCCTGTGGCCCGGCCAGCTCACCTCCGTCGCCGCCTACCGCGACGACGTTCGCAAGAACCTGCGTCTTGCCCTGCCCATGGGCGTGGCCGGCCTGGTGGGCGGCTCCGCCGGCGCCGTGGTCCTGATCAGTACGCCGCAGATGATCTTTCTGCACCTGGTTCCCTGGCTGCTGCTGGTGGCCGCCTCCATCTTTGCCCTCAGCGGCCCGGTCTCCCGCTGGCTGGCCCGCCGCAAGGGCGCTATCGCCGGCACAACCCATCCCCCGCGCCGCCTGCCCGTCTTCCTCTCCACCATCGTGGTCTGCTTTTATATCGGCTACTTTGGCGCCGGCGCAGGCTTTCTCCTCATCACCCTGCTCTCGCTCTTCGGCTACCGGAACCTGCACGAGATCAACGCCCTCAAAGTGGTCTCCGCCACCCTGGCCAACGGCATCGCCTTCCTCATCTTCGTAGCCGACAGCCAGGTCGTCTGGCGCTATTGCCTGCCGGCCATGGTCACCTGCGCCATCGGCGGCTACGCCTCGGCCCGCTTCGCCCGCATGGTCCCTCAACCGGTTCTCCGCGGCCTGGTCGTTGTCATCGGCCTTTCCATGGCCGCATGGTTTTTCTGGAGCAATCCATAAGAATGGCTCTATATGGCGCTTCGAAATTTCACGCAGCGTGGTTCCGGCACACCAGAGGCAGGTCAAGCTCGATGCGGTCGTGGACGACTTTCGCGGCGATGCGCCCGCGAGGGCCGCGTTCCAGCCGCACCAGTCCGTAGTTGGCCATGGTCTTGAGCGTGCGGGAGAGGTTGGGCTTCTTCCGCCCCGTGAGTTGGGCAAGCTCTTCGAGCGAGTTGGGCGCATCTTCGGCGAGGATGCGGAGCAGGTCGCGGTTCCCGGCGGAGAGTATTTTGGCGAAGGACTCGGTGGAGGGAAACCAGACCCTTGGTTCCTGCGGCGCGAGTTTGCGTTGGCCGCGGGCGATGGCCAGGGTCAGGGCCTTCATCTCTTCATAGCTGGCGATTCCAACTTTGAGCGTGGTCATGAGCGTACTCCTCTCTCTTTAAGCACCGCGTCCGCTATCGTCCAGAAATCGGCGAGCAGCGTAGCGGCGTCGCAATAGTCATACGGCTTAAACGTCCGGATGCGATGGCAATGATCCAGCGGATCGTCGCGCTTCCGCTTCCCCGCGGGATGAGCGTTATCGAATCCGGCCAGCCGCTCGCCGTTCCGTCCATGCAGAGTGAGCGAATAATCCAGCCCGTGCGGCTTCTCCGGCGTGGGCGGAACCTGTGTGACCGCAAATCGGACCCAGTGCCCACCCTCCGGGTCCACAACCAGCGTGAGACCGTTCAGATCAAGCAGCGTGTCGAGCGATGGGTCGCGCCTCTGCATGATGTAAAAAGATTATCAGTTAATGATAACTATTGCAATGAAACTTTCCACAAGAAGAGCAACCGTTGCCCTAATCGGCACTAGAATGTGCCGAACGGCAAGACCTTTTGGTACTGTTGACCCATGCCGGAAATCGCAACCCAACCCCATCTGACCGCTCTCGACCTTGAATCCCTGGCTGCCGATGTGGTCGCTCTGGCGGTAAAAGCCGGCGCCAGCGATGCCGAAGCTGTGGCCCGCGAGGGCGACGAGTTTTCAGTCAACGTGCGCATGGGCCAGGTGGAGACGCTGAAGGAGTCTGGATCGCGTGGACTGGGGCTGCGGGTTTTCCTGGGGCTGCGCTCGGCTTCGGCTTCTACCAGCGACCTGACTCCGGACGGCATTCGCCAACTCGTCGATGGCGCGCTGGCTCTGGCCAAAGTCACCGAAGAGGATCCTTTCGCCGGCCTGCCGGAAACAGTTGAATTCGGCTCGTTTCCCGGCGATCTGCACCTCTACTACGAGGACGTGTACTCGCTGTCCGGCGCGGAGCGCATCGAGTGGGCGCGTCGGGCCGAGGCCGCGGCCCTGGCCGCCGATCCGCGCATCACCAACTCCGACGGCGGCAGCTTTGACGCAGCCACCGGGCGCAAAGTGCTGGCCAACTCGCGCGGCTTTGTGGGCGGCTACCGCTCCAGCTATGCCGGGGTCTCCGCGGCGCCGCTGGCCATGGACGCCAACGGCCAAATGCAGCGTGACGGATGGTGGTCCAGCGCCCGGCGGCTCGCCGACCTCGATTCCCTGGAATCCATCGGCCAGGAAGCCGCCCGGCGCGCCCTTCGCCGCCTCGGCGCGCGGCGCGTGCCCACGCAGCGCGTTCCCATCGTCTTTGCGCCGGACCTGACCATCGTCGACGACAACACCATGCTGCTGCCTACCGGCGCGGGCGGCTTCGGAACTTCGCCCTTCGACGCCGAAGGCCTGCCCTCGCTGCGCACGGTGGTGGTCGAGAAAGGTGTTCTGCGCAACTACCTGCTCAACACCTACACGGCGCGCAAGTTGGGGCTACAGTCCACCCACAACGCGGCCCGCGGACTGGCCGGAACGCCGGGCATCGGCTGCGGCAACCTCTACATTCAGCCGGGGGCCTTAACCGAAACGCAAATCCTCGCAGACGTTGCAGCGGGACTTTACGTCACCAGCCTGATGGGCTCCGGCGTGAATGTGGTCACCGGCGACTACTCCCGCGGCGCCACCGGCCTGTGGATCGAAAACGGCCAACTCACCCATGCCGTCGAAGAGGTGACCATCGCCGGCAACCTGAATGCGATGCTCATGAACGTCACCGCCATCGGCAACGAACTGGTCTTCCGTGGCGCGGTGGCCTCGCCCACCCTGCGCATCGACGGCATGACCATCGCGGGAGCCTGAACGGGGGATGCCTGTGACTAGTGAGCCGCAAACTATCGCCTTCGACCCCGCCGACCCCAGGGCCGCGCTGGCTCAACTGCCGCAGACCCAGGCGGTCTTTGCGCTGTATGGCGCCGAAGCCCACGCCGAACCCTATATCGGCCGCACGCCCAACCTGCGCGGACGCCTGGAACGCCTGCTGCAGCCCTCGCCAAAGCATCCGCGGCGGCTGCAACTGGCCGGCCGTGTGCGCCGCATCGAGTGGCGGCTCACCGGCTCGGAGTTCGAGTCGCTGCTTCTCCAGTTTGAACTACTCCAAGTGGTCTACGGCACCAAGTGCCTGGAACGCATGCACCTGCGCCATCCGGCCTTTGTTCGCTTCCTGGGCGGCAATCCCTACCCGCGCATTACCGTCACCCACCGCCCCAGCCAGCGCGAGAGCCAGTGGTCCTACGGGCCGTTCCCCTCGCGGGCAGCAGCCGAGCGTTTTGCCGACGAGGCCCTCAAGCTCTTCCTGCTGCGCCGCTGCACTGACGATCTCGACCCTCATCCCAGCCATCCCGGCTGCGTCTACTCCGAGATGAAGATGTGCCTCGCGCCCTGCTACCAGGGCTGCACGGATGAGCGCTACGCCGAGGAGGCCGCGGCGGTCCAGAGCTTTCTGGCCACGCGCGGCGAGAGCCGGCTGGTGGTGCTGCGCGGCCAGCGCGACCAGGCCTCGGCCAGCCTCGAATTCGAGTCCGCCGCCGCGCTGCACGCGCAAGTGCAGCGGGTGGAAAGCGTGCGCGCCCTGGCCCCGGAGTTGGTTCGCCCGCTCAGCCAGCTTCGCGCGGTGATCCTGCAAGCCTCTGCCAATCCCGGCGAAGTCGCCGTTTTCCTCTTTGAAAACAATCGCCTTCGCGGTCCCGCCGGATTCTCAACCCTGGGCATGAGAATCCAGAACGAGCACTCCGGTTCCACCTCGCTCTTCGCCCAGCCGATGGTCATAGAACCCATCCCGGAGACGACAGAGATCAGGGATCAGGGATCAGAGATCAGCCAAAGCCTTCCGGATGACGCTCTGAAGGGTATGGGCTTGAGCCCGTACATTGAGCACTCTGAAACACTCGGGGCTTTAGCCCCTGAGGGAGCCGCCGTACCCGCGAAGCTCGCCCGTGGCATGCTCGACGCTCGCATGGAGGCAGCGCTGTCAGCACTTGCAGAACCGGACCAGGCCCCCTCGCCAACCATACGCCAGGGCCATCTGGCCTTGCTCAAACGCTGGTACTACCGCCCCGAGGCCCGCCGCACCGGCGAAATCTTTTTCCCCGATGCCGAAGGCCGCTGGCCGGTGAAAGCGATGCTGCGCGGGGTGGGACGGGTCGCGGCCAAGACACTGACGGCCGTGAACCGCGCAGAATAAGGTATTGGAGCAACTCCACCCGATCAGGCAAGCACATGGTCACTGCTGAATCCATCCGTTCCATGCTCAGCGCAGGCCGACACCGTCTTTCCAGCGGCCGCACCGCCGAGGTCGTCAATCTTGTCCGTGCACACCCCAGGAGGGCGGCTCAACTGCTCGAATGCCTTTGGGACCAGGAACCCGGCGTGGCCATGCGCGCCGCCGGCGCCCTGGAAAAACTCTCGCGCACTCATGCTTCGATTTTTAGCTCCTGGAAAGCGCCTCTGCTTGGCCTGTTGGCCGAAGCCACAGAGAACAAGCTGCGCTGGAGCCTGGCGGCGATGATTCCCCGTCTTGAACTGACCGCTCTTGAATGCCGGCGCGTGGCCGAAACCTTGCAATCCTGGCTCGAGGACCCGAGCTCCATCGTCAAGACCTGCGCACTGCAGGGGCTGGCCGACCTGACCCGCCAGAACCCCTCGCTGCAGCCCACGGTGCTGGACCTGTTGCGCATCCACAGCCGTTCCGGAACCCCCGCCATGCGGGCTCGCGGGCGCATTCTGCTGCGGCAATTGGAGGGCAGAGATAAACAGGCTACCAAAAGCCAATCGCAGACTCCCCCCCTCGGCGCTGATACACTGGCCCAGCGGGGATTTACCCCGCTAAAAACCCATGGTTGAGCTTTTGCCATCCATATTGTCGGCGGATTTTGCTCATCTGGCGGATGAGGTTGCCGCAGCCGAGCGCGGCGGAGGCACGGTCATCCACGTGGACGTGATGGACGGGCATTTTGTGCCTAACATTACTCTGGGCCCGCCTCTGGTGAAGAGCCTGCGCAAAGCCACCCGCCTGCCGCTCGACTGCCACCTGATGATCTCCAATCCCAACGATTTCATTCCCGCCTTTGCCGAGGCCGGGGCCAACTGGCTGAGCGTGCATTACGAAGCCTGCCCCCACCTGCACCGCTCGCTGGAGCTGATCGCCCACCACGGCATGAAGCCCGGCGTAGTGCTCAATCCGGCCACCCGCGTCGATCTCCTCCTGGACATCCTGCCCATGGTCCACCACGTGCTGATCATGAGCGTGAATCCGGGCTTCGGCGGGCAGGAATTCATTCCTTTTTCACTGGACAAGATTCGCCGCCTGGTCCAGTTGCGCCGGGAGCTGGGGCTGGCGTTTAGAATCGAAGTAGACGGCGGTGTGGCTCACGACACGGTAGCCCAGGTCGTCCAAGCGGGTGCGGAGTTGCTGGTGGCGGGCTTTGCCGTTTTTGGCGCCGGCCACCCAGAGCGGGATGCGCGCGCCCTGCTGGAGGCGGCCCGCAAGGCCGCAAACGAGTAGAAGAGTAAAATATCAGAGTCTCTGAAAATGGCGGATGGCCTGTGCTTGAGGGCGCTGCCGTAATGAGGTGGTATGAACCGGTTGACCAAGAAGATTGCCATGTTGGCCCTGGCCTTTCTGGTCCTGGGCGCGGTTTCAGTCCAGGCCAGGGAAAAGCAGCCCAAGAAAAAGAAGCATGTGGACCTGAGCGCCAACCCCCTGGCCGGCGTGAACTCCAAGCAGCCCGACAAGGAACTCTTTGACAAGGCCATGATCGCCTTGAAGAAGGGCCGTTATGACGTGGCCCGGCTTGACCTGCAGACCATGCTCAACACCTATCCGGAGTCGGAGTACCGGATGCGCGCCAAGCTGGCCGTGGGCGACAGTTGGTTCAAGGAGGGCGGCGCAGCGGCTCTCACCCAGGCCGAGGCCGAGTACAAGGACTTCATCACCTTCTTCCCCAACGCCCCTGAAGCCGCCGAGGCGCAGATGAAGGTGGCCGACATCTACTACCAGCAGATGGAGAAGCCGGACCGCGACTACAACAACACCCAGCGCGCCGAGCAGGAGTACCGGGCCATGATCAACCAGTTCCCTGACTCGTCTCTGGTGCCCCGCGCCAAGCAGAAGCTGCGCGATGTGCAGGAGGTTCTGGCCGAGCGGGAGACCCAGATCGGCCTCTTCTATGAGAGCCGCGAACAATTCCCTGCGGCCATTGCCCGGCTGCAGACGGTGATCGATACCTACCCCCTTTACTCCAGGAGCGACCAGGCGCTGCTGGGCATCGGCGATGCCTATCTGGGCGAGGCCCATAATATCCAGGGCATCCCCCATATGCCCGGCGCCATCAAGGAGCGGATGCGCGCGATCTACCAGGACCGGGCCGCCGCGGCCTTCGCCAAAGTGATCACCCGCTATCCCATGGCCCCCCACGTGGAGGATGCCCGCGACCGGCTGGTGGCCATGAACCGCCCCGTCCCCGAGCCCACCACGGAAGCGGTTGCCGAGAGCGATGCTGAAGAACGCAGCCGCCAGCCTCTGCACTTTACCGGCAGAACCCTCGGCATCATCAAGCGCGGGCCCGCGGTGGTGGAGGCAGTGCATGTGGGTGAACCCAGCCTGGATGATCCCAAGCGCACCCTGGCCCCGGATATTAACAAGCAGAACGTGGCCTTGATCACCGATGCCATCAACGCCGGCAGACCGCCCGCCAAACCCCTCAGCGCAAGCGCGCCCACCGGCGCCAATGAGCCTCCGCGCAGCGACCAGCCGAACTCGGCTCCCTTGCAGCTTCAACCGCCGCAAGGCGGCACCGGCCTGGGCGTGCAGATTGTGAGCGCGCCCTCCAGTGCCGCCGCCGCCGAGCCCAATCCCGTGCTCAAGCCGGTTGGACCCGCTGATACGACCCTGCCAGCGGCTGAAAAACCCGCCGAGGCCCCCGCGCAGGTCAATGACATCAAGTCCAGCGGCGCCACAGCCACGCCCGTCAACGCTGCCGCCAGCAAGAAGAAGAAGCCCAAGGCCGATCTGGGCGAAGAGTCCTCCAGCAAGAAGAAAAAGAAGAAGGGTCTCGACAAGCTGAACCCGTTCTAGGTTTCTGACCGCTTGTTCTTGTACCAGTTCCGTGCCCCATCCTTTCGCCTTTTTCCTGGCGAAAGGGTGGGAAACCGCGAACCTCAAAAGTACGAAATCACACAGTCAGAGACCTAGAGTCAAGGGTAGAGTTCAACCAGGGCCGCACCCTCATCCGGTGCGGCCTTTTCCTTTGGCGCAGCGCGCGCTTCCTGATTTTCCGCCGGATTGCCTTTACCTCATCTGCTAAAGTGAAGGGTGGTCCCCTCACTCGAAACCCTTCACTTAGAGGGGTCAGACCCTCGGGGGCTCGTTCCGAACCTCCATGCCTCACGATCTGCCCAAAGCCTACGACCCCGCCGCCATTGAAGATCACTGGGCCGAATACTGGGTCCGCGAGAACCTCTTCGCGCAACCCACTCCCTTGCCGGCAACCGGGGACGCCCAAAGATGCGAAACGCCCTCCGGCGCCCAGCCGGCCTTCACCATCCTGCTGCCGCCGCCCAACGTAACCGGTCGCCTGCACATGGGCCACATGCTCAACCAGACGGAGATGGACATTCTCACCCGCTGGCGGCGCATGAGCGGCCGCCGCGCCCTCTGGCTGCCGGGAACCGATCACGCCGGCATCGCCACGCAGATGATGGTCGAGCGGCAACTCATCGCGGAGGGCAAGAACCGCCAGCAGCTTGGCCGCGAAGCCTTCGTCGAGCGCGTATGGGAGTGGCGCCGCCACTACGGCGGCGCCATCCTCGACCAGATGAAGCGCCTGGGCGCCTCCGTCGACTGGCAGCGCGAGTACTTCACCATGGACGAGAAGCTCTCCGCCGCCGTGCGCGAGGCCTTCGTCCGCCTTCACGAGCAGGGCCTCATCTATCGCGGCGCCTACATCGTCAACTGGTGCCCCCGCTGCCAGACCGCCATCAGCGACCTCGAAGTCGTCCACGTGGAGCAGAAGGGCCATCTATGGGAGATTCGGTACCCGGTCATCGGCCCTGCGGGCGGCAGCATTTCGGATGAGTTTCTCACCGTGGCGACAACCCGCCCTGAAACCATGCTGGGCGACACAGCCGTGGCCGTTCACCCCGAGGACGAGCGCTACCTGCCTCTGCACGGCAAAAAACTCCGCCTGCCGTTGATGGATCGCGAGATTCCCATCATCCTCGACGAGTGGGTCAGCCGCGACTTCGGCACCGGCGCGGTCAAGGTAACCCCGGCCCATGATCCCAACGACTTTGCCCTGGGCCAGCGCCACAATCTGCCCTCCATCAACGTGATGGACGATCGCGCCCACATCAACGCCGAGGGCGGCGCTTACGCTGGCCTCGACCGTTATGTCGCGCGCAAGAAAATCGTCCAGGATCTGGAAGAGCGGCAGCTCCTCGCGGGGGTGAAGGACTACACCAACAACGTAGGCCACTGCGACCGCTGCAAGACGGTCGTCGAGCCGCGCCTCTCCACGCAATGGTTTCTGGCTGTGAACAAAAAGCCGCAAGGCAAGTCATTCTCAATGGCTGAACAAGCCATAGAAGCAGTTCGCGCCACAAATGCTGACGGTAAGAAGCTTATCCAGTTCACGCCGGAAATGTACGAGAAGACATATCTCAATTGGATGGAGAACATCCACGACTGGTGCATCTCGCGCCAGCTCTGGTGGGGCCATCGCATCCCCGCCTGGCACTGCTCCGCCTGCCGCAAGATCACCGTACCCGCACCCAATTTGAGCCCGGACCCAACCGAGTGCCAGCACTGCAAATCTACGCAGATTACGCAGGAGACCGACGTCCTCGACACCTGGTTCTCTTCCGGCCTCTTGCCCGTCTCCGTCTTCGGCTGGCCGAATTTAAGCGGGCAAAATCTCCCCCAAAGCTCCCGTGCCCCATCCTTTCCGCTTTCTTCTGCGGAAAGGGTGGGAGACCACGACCCATCATCAGCCGTTGTTTCTCAGCAGATTAACCGCGCCGACTTCGACGCCTTTTATCCCACCAGCCTGCTGGTCACCGGCTTCGACATTCTCTTCTTCTGGGTCGCCCGCATGATTATGATGGGCTGCTGGTTCGCCGCCGAAGTTCCCATGCCCGGCGGCAGCCCGCGCCCGCTTGCCGAATCCGTCCCCTTCCGCGAGATCTACATCCACGCCCTGGTGCGCGACGCCAACCGCGAAAAAATGTCCAAGACCAAGGGCAATGTGGTCGACCCCATCGAGATCGTCAAGCAGTACGGCACGGATGCGGTGCGCTTTACGCTGGCGTCGATGGCCTCGCCCGGCACCGACATTGCCTTCAACGTAGCCCGCACCGAAGGCTACCGCGCCTTCGCCAACAAAATCTGGAACGCCGCCCGCTTCCTCTTTTTGAACGTAGACCGCGCCGCCGAGATCGGCATCACGGTCGATCCCTCCGCGCTCGGTGCAATGCCCACAGCCGCTGCCGGCGCCCCGCTTGAAGCCCGCTGGATTATCGCCGAACTCCATGCCACTGCGGCGAAGGTCAATCAATCTCTCGAAAACTACCGTTTCGACGACGCGGCCAACACCATCTATCAATTCTTCTGGGGCAGCTTCTGCGACTGGTACCTGGAAATCGTCAAATTCCGCCTGGATTTCTCTAAAACCGCGGACAAAGCAAGCACAAAAGCCGCGCTCACCACGCTGGTTTCTGTCTTTGAAGCGGCGCTGCGGCTGCTCTCGCCCTTCATGCCATTTCTTACCGAAGAACTTTGGCACGCAATTTACGGCGAAACTCTTCCTGCAAAATCAATTTCACTTACTTCGTACCCGCAATGCGATAGCACGCAAATTGACTACGATGCACTACTCAGGATGGATTTGTTGCAGTGGTTGACTACCGAATTTCGGACAATTCGCAAAGACTTATCGGTGCCAAAAGGGGAGACTATTCCTGGGTTTGTACTCGGCGTCAATATTTGGCATAGGACGGAAGATGGTGTGGAAGGACGTTCACCGCAGGACTTGGTTACTGCTCATGTCGAAATGTTGGAAGCACTTTCTGGCATTGGCCCAATAACGGAAGTAGATTTTCAAGATCGTTATGGCAATCTTGCCAATCTTTTCTGGCGTCAAGGATTGTTTGAAATAGCCCTTGATTACCAACCGCAAATCGACGTCCCTACCGAGCGCGACCGCTTGACAAAAGACATTGCGAAGTACGAAAAAGGTCTAGCAGCAGCCGAACGCCAGTTAGGCAACGCGGGCTTTCTAGCCAAAGCTCCTGCGAACGTAGTCGAAGGTTTGAAGAAGCAGGAAGCAGAAACGCGGCTGCTGTTGGAGAAAGCGTGCGCCGCGTTGAACGCACTGCCGAAAGAATGAGAAATTGTGCGAAAAGCAAAAGCAGGTCCTTCGACTTCGCTGCGCTTCGCTCAGATGGGATGAAAAGAGGGCGTACCTTCCTAATACGTGCTCAAGGCACACAGATTGCTTAGGAGGAAGGTACGCCATGAAGACCCACATAGGAGTAGATCTCCACCAACGATTTTG
>JBEKNO010000004.1:0-32321 GCA_049522735.1 Occallatibacter sp. | reverse complement strand
TCAACCTGATAAAACAGGACAAGACCTCAAAACGCGGCATCCACGGAAAACGCCTGAAAGCTGGCTGGGACAATGGCTACCTGCTGCATTTGCTGGGGAATTAAGATGCGTTTGCCCTGCTGAACGCATCCTTTCATTTGGCCCGGCGCTCCGGCGGGAACTATACTCATCTCCCGTACGCTGCCCGGCGTGCCAACTCTTGAGTACGCCGTTTTTTTCGGCAAGGAGCATGACCCATGGTTGCGCCCATCCCCATCCCGGAAGCGGATCTCGAATTTGACCACGGCAGCTTCGATTCCGCCGCCTTTGCCGCCCAGGCTCTGTCCAGTTGGCAGGCGCTGGCCGCGGTCATTGACCACACCCTGCTCAAGCCCGATGCCGCCCGCGAGCAGATCGAGAACCTCTGCGACGAGGCCATCCGCTACCGCTTTGCCTGTGCCATGGTCAACCCGGTCTGGGTCTCCACCGCGGTCGGCGTGCTCTCCGGCACGGGCATTCCTGTGGGCGTTACCATTGGTTTTCCCCTCGGCGCCTCGCTGGTCTCCACGCTGCGGCAGGAGGCAGCCTCCCTCACCCGCCTGGGCGCGCGCGAGCTGGATATGGTGATCCCCATCGGCCAGCTCAAGAGCGGCAATTACCAGGCCGTCCACCACGCCATCCACGCCGTGGCCACCGTCGCCCATCATCACGGCGCCCTGCTCAAGGTGATTCTTGAAACCGCCCTGCTCAGCGTGGAAGAAAAACTGCGCGCCGCCGAGATCGCCATCCAGGCCGGCGCCGACTTCCTCAAGACCTCCACGGGCTTCGCCTCCAGCGGCGCTACTCCGGCCAACGTCGCCCTGCTCCGCGGAGTGGCCGGAGCGCGTTGCGGCGTCAAAGCCGCGGGCGGCATCCGCACACTGGCCGATGCGCGCACCCTCCTCGAAGCCGGCGCCAACCGCATCGGCGCGTCAGCATCGGTCGCCATCGTCCGCGAGCTGGGAGCGGAGTAAACGAGGGATTAGGGATTAGGGAATAAGAAAGAACCTTATCGAACATTTTCCTGTTGCATAAAGGCGCCGTGCCCCATCCATGCGACTTTTTTCTGTCGCATGGGTGGGAGAGCACGAACTTCAATCAGCATCGCTTTCCCACCCTTTTCGTAAAGTGCACAAAAAGGATGGGGCACGGAGCTGTTTCCCTATTCCCTATTCCCTAGTCCCTATCCCTGACCCCTGCCCCCTGAATCCGCTATCATTTCTCTACACCCCCATGGCCTCTATTCCCCCATCTCCGCCTGAACAACCCGACCTTGAAGGCGACTATCGCCCCGCGGGCCCTACCAACCTGTGGGCTCATCTTGACCCCATCAATGTGCGCGTAGAACCCGCCGATGTGGCATACCTGATGCAGTTGGCCGACGCCCTCAGCACCACCCTCGACCTGGAAACCCTTCTCAACCGCACTGCCGAGTTGGTTCGCGCCGTCATCCATTACCGCATCTTCGCCATTCTCCTCCTCAACGACCGCACCCACGAGTTGCGCGTCCGCTTCCAGATCGGCCACACCTCCGACGTGGAACGACTGCGCATTCCCATGGGCCGCGGCGTGGTCGGCCAGGTGGCGCTCACCCGCCAGCCCATCCTGCTCAATGACGTCTCCACCTCGGAGATATACTTCCCGGTAAATCCCGGCGTCCGCTCCGAACTGGCCGTCCCGCTCATCGCCAAAAACCGCCTTATCGGCGTCATGGACCTGGAAAGCGAAGAGGTCGGCTACTTCCGCCCCGAGCACCTCCACCTGCTCACCATCACCGCCTCACGCATCGCCCAGGCCATTGAGAACGCGCGCCTCTATGCCCGCGTCTCCCGCCAGGCGCAAACCCTCGAAGTCCTCAACGAGATCTCCGTCGAACTGGCCTCCATCCTCGACCTCGATCCGCTCCTAGAGCGCATCGGCCAGCTCCTGCGCCGTCTGATCGACTACCAGATGTTCACCATCATGCTTCTCGACGAGAAGGGCGAGACCCTCATCACCCGCTACGCCTGGCGTTTCGGCCACGCCCAGGCCCCCTCGCGCCGCCTTCCCATCACCGAAGGCCTGGTCGGCGCCGCGGTCCGCGAGTGGCGGCCCATCAATGTCCCCAATGTCCGCAACGATCCACGCTACCTTCCCATAAACCCCGAAACCCGCTCCGAACTGATCGTCCCTCTCTTTTACAAGGGCCGCATCATCGGCGTTCTCGACCTCGAACACACCCGCGCCGGCTTCTTCCATGAAGAGCACGAGCGCGTGTTGACCACCCTCGCCGCTCAGGTCGCCATCTGCATTGAAAACGCCCGCCTCTACCAGGCCGTCCGCCGCCAGGAGGCGCAACTGGAGCGCGATATCGCCATGGCTCGCGAGGTGCAACTGCGCCTGCTCCCGCCCACCGCGCCCTCCCTCGCCAACGCCGAGATGGCCGTCCGCTTTCTACCCGCCCGCGCCATCGGCGGCGACCTCTACGACTTTATCGACTACGGCCCCGGCCGCACAGCCATCGTCCTTGGCGACGTCAGCGGCAAAGCCGCCCCGGCCGCCCTCTTTGCCGCCCTGGTCAGCGGCATCATGCGCTCCGCCGCCGTCCACCTGCCCCAACCCGCCCACATGCTCGCCCTGCTCAACGACGCTCTTCAGGAGCGCAAGCTCGAATCACAATACGTAACCCTGCTCTTCGCCCTCTGGGACGACGAAAACCGCACCCTCCAGGTAGCCAACTCCGGCGCTGTACAGCCCATCCTCTGCCGCTCCGGCCAGTCCTCCACCGTCCAGGCAGAAGGCTTCCCTCTCGGCTTCTTCCCCAACGTGACGTATGAGGAATTCAACGCCGCCGTCCAACCCGGCGATGTCCTCATCTTCGTCTCCGATGGAATCCTGGACGCCGAGAACGCCCAGGGCGAAATGTACGGCCATGACCGCCTTGCCGGCCTTCTCTGCGCCCAGCGCGACCACTCCGCCCAGCAGATAGCCGACACCATCCATGCCGACGTAGCCCGCTTCCAGGGCGCCCGCGACCGCTTCGACGACGAAACCATCATTGTGCTCCGCGTGCGGTAACCCGCCGTGTTAATTTCTATTTGAATTGTCCTCCTGAGCGGAGGTCACACATCATGTCGAAAAAAACGCGACAGCGCAAATCCGATAACAAGCGCCCGCCACAGGCGCCGGCCGGGAAGAACGATACCATTGCTCCCGCGACCCATAAGCCGTGGCAAATTGCCGCTGTCTGTGTCGTCCTTGCGGTGGTTACTGTGGTTTCCTACCGGGGCGTGCGGAGCAACGATTTCCTTACTGCCGACGATCCCGGCTATGTCACAGAGAACCCGCAGGTGCAACAGGGGTTGACCATGCAGAGCATGGCGTGGGCGTTTACAACCTTCAAAATGGGAAACTGGCACCCGCTGACGTGGATTTCTCACATGGCCGACTGGAAGCTTTATGGAAAAAATCCCGCCGGCCACCATAGGACCAATGTGTGTTTGCACGCCGCCAATGCGGTCCTGCTTTTCCTTTTGCTTTTGTACATGACCGGTTACCTGGGGCGTTCCGCGATGGTCGCATTTCTGTTCGCGCTGCACCCCGCGCATGTTGAATCGGTTGCCTGGATTGCCGAACGCAAGGATGTATTGTGCGCGTTTTTCTGGCTTGCGGCGTTGCTGGCTTATGCATGGTATGTCCGAAAACCATCCTGGAAACGGTTTGCCTGCGTCGTCTTGTGCTTTGCCTGCGCCCTCATGTCGAAACCCATGGCCGTCACGCTTCCGTTTACCCTGCTGTTGCTTGATTATTGGCCGTTGCGCAGAATAACGTTCGCGAGGGAAACGCGCGCGCAATGGTTCTCTTTCTTTTGGAAGTTGTGCGTAGAAAAATGGCCGCTTTTCCTGATGGCGGTTATATCGGGCATCGTCACCTTTATTGCGCAGGGATCCAACGGCGCGGTGGTTCCGATTCATGGCTTGCCCTTGTGGGTGAGAATCTGCAACGCGGCCATCAGTTACTGGCGCTACGTATGGATCATGGTATGGCCTGATCCGCTTAGGGCCTTTTATTACCATGAGACAAATCACATCATGGTTACGGCGGCGGTGTTATCGGCCATTGCGCTTCTCCTGGTAATCGCCGTCTGCTGGCATATCCGGAAGGAAAGGCCTTATTGCCTCATCGGCTGGCTGTGGTTTCTGGGAACACTGGCGCCGGTGATCGGCATTGTGCAGGTTGGATCTCAGGCCCTGGCCGAGCGTTACACTTATGTTCCCTTGATCGGCCTTTTCATCGCCGTTGTCTGGCTGGCCGGCGATGCCGTAGCTAAAGTCCCGAAGATCAGGATCGTAACTCAACTGCTTGCGGTAGCGGTCATTCTGGCATGCGCCGTAAAGACTGATGCGCAGGTAAAGGTGTGGAAAGATACGGTGACGCTTTTCAGCCACGCGCTGGAGATTGACCCGCGCGGCGAATTTCCCAACTTAACCCTGGGCGTGGCGTATGTGAGGCAGGGAAGATATGTCGAGGCGCAGGAATATCTGGAACGCGCGTTGCGCTATAACCCCTCCAGGCCTATGATTCTTTCTTATTCCGCCTTATGCCTGATGGAAATACCTGAGCAGCGCAATCTGCCGCTGGCGGGAAAACGCCTCGAACAGGCATTGCGTTTTGCCCCTGGCGACCCCGATGTGATGACCGTCATGGCGCTATGGTCAAATTTGATGGGCAGGCCAGAGGATGCGGAGACGTATAGCAGAAAGGCGCTCGCCGCGAATCCGGCTTTTGTAACGGAGATCACGGCACGGCTTTATCTTTCCGATGCTCTGCTGGCGCAGGATCAACTTGACGAGGCGGCTCAGGAGTGCCGTAAGGCGCTTGCCATCGAACCGGATAATTACGCGGCGCTTAACCATTTAGGCATCATTTTTTACAGGCAGGGATTGACGGAGGAAGCGCTTAAGGAATTACGGCTTTCTTTGGCCATCCAACCCGATCAGGCCATGGTCCATTCTCAAATCGGCATGATCCTTATGAAGACACAGCGGCTTCCCGAAGCGGTAGAGGAGTATACCCAGGCGCTGCGCTTCGACCCTGCGGACGTCGATACGCATAATAACCTCGGCGTGACCCTGGTTCAACTGGGGGACTATGAAAAAGCCATCGAGCAGTTCAGCGACGCGTTGCGGATTGATCCGGACTACGCCGGCATAAGGCGAAATCTCGAGCTTGCTCAAGCCCAGTTGAAAAATAAAAAGGTTGAAGACGGGAGAAAATGAAATATGCCGGGCCGGGTGGCCCACGTCTGAAAGTAACTATACTACTCCGCTCCCTTTGCTGCCACCGTCATGCGCCCTCAATACAGGCGGAAGTTGACCTCGACGGTAATCATCACCGGCACCGGCGTCTTGCCGTCTTTCATCGCCGGCTTGAACTTGTACTTGCGAACCGCTTCCAAGGCCTTCTCGTCCAGCCCCATGCCCAGCGCGCGAATCACGCGCGGGTTCTGCGGATTTCCCTGTGCATCCACAATCACCGAGATCAGGCAGACGCCCTGGTACTTGGCCCGGCGCGCCTCGTCGGAGAACTCCGCCTCCACATTGTTCAGAGGAACCGGCGCGGAAATCCCGCCGCCCACGCGATACAGTCCGCCGCCGGCGCCTCCGCCATATCCCGGCCCAAATCCATTGCCGGTCCCCGAGCCTATCCCGCCGCCATATCCGGTGCCAATGCCTGTACCCGAACCCTGCCCATTCGAGGCCAGGTTGACGTTGGGAGATTTCGTGACTCCAATCGTCGGCAGCAGCGGGTTGTCGGGCAGCATAATGTTTTTCTGCACATCGATGGCCGCCTGCATGGGTATCTTGGGGTTGTCTACCGTCTGCACCTGGGGCGGCGTAATCGGATCCTTCTCGATCTTGGGCAGATGGCCCTTGATGGGGTCGATGATGCTGTTATCGCCGCCGCCGCCGCCGCCGCCGTTGGAACCGTCGGCCCTGGGCGCCTTGGGCTGCCAGACTCCCACATCGATGTCTGTGGCGTGTAACTGCTGCTGGTTCACCGTGTCGATGATCTTCCTGACCCCGAAGAACAGCAATGCCGCCAGAATCATCAGGTTGATGGTGGCGGCCATGCCGAATGCCCAGGGATTGGGCTTCACCGCCATCCGGTCAGGCACCGGAATCGGCGTCGAGGTTAATTCCAAAGGTGGCAACTGGGGCGGGAAGAAGATGTCGCGGATATTCTCGTAGAGCTCGCTCCAGATGGGCTTTTCCTCAAGGGCCATGCCAAAGGCGATGTCGAGTTCGTAGCCGTCCGGGGATGCGGCCGCAGTTCGGGATTCCGTGTCTGGGGGTGTCAGTAGGTCGTTTGCCATGGTTGATGCTGGCTCAGTTGCCTTTGGCTGCCCGATTTCGCGTCCCTCAGGAAGCCTTTCTTCGTCCCGGCATACTCTTTCATTATGCGCGAGCACGCCCTCGCTTGTCTCTGAACGCCTCGGCTCGCTCTCCGGAGATTCTAGTTCCATAGTCTCATATTCCGGTGTGGTGAGGGTTCCCATAAATAATAGACGGCGAATGCTCACAGTTGTTACCGGAAAGATCAACCCCTCGCCATTTACACTAACGAATGAACAAGTTCGCACCATCCCAGGGAGTGACGATGTCCTCAGCGCCGGAGTTGAAGGCGACCCTTACCTTGCCGCAAACCGCCTTTCCGATGAAGGCCAATCTGCCGCAAAATGAGCCGCTTCGGCTGGCGCGCTGGGCCTCGCTCCGCCTCTACGAAGAATTGCGCAAGGCCGGCCGCGGCCGCCCCGTCTACATCCTCCACGACGGCCCTCCCTACGCCAACGGCCCCATCCACCTGGGCCACGCGCTCAACAAGGGCCTCAAGGACTTTGTGGTCAAGTCAAAGGCCATGGCCGGCTTTGACGCTCCTTACGTCCCCGGCTACGACTGCCACGGCCTGCCCATCGAAATCAAAGTGGATGAGCATCTGGGCCGCAAGAAGCTGGAAATGCCTGTTCCCGCCGTGCTGGAAGCCTGCCGCGCCTACGCCCAGAAGTACATTGACCTGCAAACCTCGCAATTTGAACGCATTGGCTGCTTCGGCCGCTGGGATTCCCCGTACAAGACCATGGCCCGCGACTACGAGGCCCGCATCCTCGAAGCCTTTTACGGCTTTCTGGAGAAGGGTTTCGTCTACCGCGGCCTCAAGCCGGTCTATTGGTGCATCCACGACTGCACCGCCCTGGCGGAGGCCGAGGTCGAGTACGAGATGCACACCAGCCCCTCCATCTACGTGCGCTACCGGCTCACCTCCGACCCCGCAGCCATTCACCCGGCCTTGGCTGGCCGCCAGGTCTCGACCATCATCTGGACCACCACCCCCTGGACCCTGCCCGCCTCCCTGGCCGTGGCCTTCCATCCCGATTTCGAGTACGTGGCCCTGGAGACGAACCCCGCGGCGCACGAGCCCGAGACGCCCCGTGCCCCATCCTTGCGCTTTTCTTCTGGCGCAAGGGTGGGAGAGAACGAACCCGGCCCCGTCTACATCGTCGCCGCCGAACTGGCCGCCTCAGTCGCCCAAGCCTGCCAGTTGGGCGCAACCACAGAACTGGCCCGCTTCAAAGGCAGCCGACTCGACCGCATCACCTTCCAGCATCCCTTCCTCGATCGCAGCGTGCTGGGCGTGCTGGCCACCTACGTCACCGCCGACCAGGGCACCGGCGCCGTGCATACCGCGCCCTCCCACGGCGCGGACGATTTCTATACCGGCCAGCGCTACGGCCTGGACCTCACCTGCCGTGTCGATGCCACGGGCCACATCCACGTGGACCCCGGCGCCTGGGACCATGCCGCGCCACCCGCTTTCGATGGCAAAAAGGTCTGGGCCGCCAATCCCATCATCGTCGCCATGCTTGAGGAGCGTAACGCATTGCTGGCCAGCAGCGACCTGGAACACTCCTACCCGCACTGCTGGCGCTGCCACCATCCCGTCGTCTATCGCGCCACCGAGCAGTGGTTCATCTCCCTCGATACGCCGATCAAGCGCGAAGACGGCTCCGAGATTAAGTTCCGGGAGTTGGCGATCGAAGAGATCGACAAGGTCGTCTGGGATCCGGCCTGGGGCAAGGAGCGCATCACCAACATGATCGCCACCCGCCCCGACTGGTGCATCAGCCGCCAGCGCATCTGGGGCGTGCCCATCGCCGTGTTCATGTGCGAGAAGTGCAACCAGCCGATCATCAACCCCGCGCTCAATCGCAAGATCGTCGATCTCTTTGAGCGCGAAGGCATCGAGGCCTGGCACACGACTCCAATCGAGGCACTCTTACCAGACAATCCCGTTTGCAGGAATTGTGGAGAAGTCCGCCCGCCCGGCCAGGGCTTCCGCAAGGAGACCGACATTCTCGACGTCTGGTTCGACTCCGGCACCAGTTGGTTTGCCGTGTGCGAAGCCGATCCCGACCTCAAATCCGCCTACGCAGCCTTCCAAAAGGGAAAAGACGTAGAGGTCTTGTATTTGGAAGGCGGCGATCAGCACCGCGGCTGGTTCCACTCTTCGCTGCTCACCTCGGTAGCCCTGCGCGGCCGCGCGCCCTACTCCCACGTGGCCACTGCCGGCTGGACACTCGACGAGCTGGGCCGCGCCATGAGCAAATCCCTCGGCAACGGCGTGGACCCCGTCGATATCGCCAACCGCATGGGCGGCGAGATCGTGCGCCTCTGGGTGGCTTCGGTGGACTTCCGCGAAGACATGGCGGCCAGCGAGAACCTTATGCAGCGCTGCGCCGACATCTATCGCAAGCTGCGCAACACCTTCCGCTTCCTGCTCGGGAACCTGCACGGCTTCTCGCCCGCACGCGACCGCGTTCCTGAAAGCGAGCTGCTCCCGCTCGACCGCTACATGCTGGCCCGCACCCGCGACCTCACCGAAAAAATCCGCGGCTGGTACGCAGCCTTCGAGTTCCATCGCGTCTACCACGCCGTCAACGAGTTCGCCATCGTCGATCTCAGTTCGTTCTATCTCGACGTGCTCAAGGACCGCATGTACACCTTCGCTCCCACCAGCCAGGCGCGCCGCTCCGCGCAAACGGTGCTCTGGCAGATCACTGAAGCGCTGAGCCGCCTGGTCGCGCCCATCCTCAGCTTCACCGCCGACGAAGTTTGGGAGCATCTCCCCGCCGTCGAAGGCCGCGAAGCCAGCGTGCACCTGGCGCAATTCCCTGCCCCGTCGGAAATCTTCTCCGAAGACCCCGCTCCGCTCATCGAAGAGTGGAAGCAGATCTTCGAGGTCCGCGATCATGCGCTCAGATTCCTGGAAGAAAAGCGTCAGGCCAAGATCATTGGCAAGGCTCTGGAAGCAGAGTTGGAGATCATTCCTTCCGAGGGTAAACTAGCCCTGTTGCAACGCCACGCTACGGGACTCAAGGAGATCATCAACGTCTCTAAAGTCACGGTCATTGAGAGAACAGGGTTCCCGGAGGGTGATTATAATCAAGGACTTCTATTGGGCGGTAGGTTACAAATAAGTGATTGTGAGTTCAATGTTCTGCCCGCCACAGGAACCAAGTGCGCCCGCTGCTGGAACTTCATGCCCCAGGTATCCAGCTACGGTATATGGAAAAACGTCTGCACCCGCTGCGCCGCGGCTCTCACCGAAATGAAAATCGCTCCACCTACGGAGGATGCCCAATGAGCAATAGCTCCGTGCCCCATCCTTTTCGCGTTCTTTGCGAAAAGGGTGGGAAACCACAGACGCTTGGGGTTCGTGCTTTCCCACCCTTGCGACAGAAAAAAGTCGCAAGGATGGGGCACGGAGGTCACTTGGGAACGCCAACATCGCTTATTCATGAGGTGTCCTCGTGAGCTCTCTCGTGCCCCGCCGCCTGCCGTGGCTGCTGCTCATCTCCGCGTTTATCGTCTTTGCCGACCGCTTTACCAAAACTTGGGTCGAGAAGCACATTCCCATGGGCGGCGCCATCCCCGTCATACCCCACATTCTCCGCATCACCCATTGGACCAACGAGGGCGCGGCCTTCTCGCTCTTCGCCAACTCCACCTCGCCCCACGTGGTCCACTGGGCTCTGGTCGGCTTTAATGTCGTCACAGCCCTGGTCGTCCTCGTCATTCTGGTCCGTCTCGGCAACCGCTTCACCCTCGTCACCGTCGCCCTTGCGCTCATCTTTGGCGGCGCCCTGGGCAACGTCCACGACCGCGTTCTCTACGGTTCCGTCGTCGATTTCATTGAAGTCCACATCTTCAGCTACCACTGGCCCGACTTCAACCTGGCAGACTCCTGCATCGTTACCGGCGCCTGCCTGCTCCTGCTCGATTCCCTGCTGCCGAAGAAGACCACGGCGCAATGAACTTTCATCCCCACGAGGTTTGCATGAAGTTTCGCTGTTCCGCTCCAACGTTTCGCGCAGCTCTGGCAACATCGGCCGCGCTTCTCTGCCTTTTCCTGGCGCCGGCCCGCCCCGCAAGCTCCCAGCGCCTGCCCCAGACCGTCCACCCGCAGCACTACTACCTCACCCTCACGCCCGACCTCAAGGCCGCAACCTTTGCCGGCGTTGAATTCATCGACGTGACCCTTGCCGAACCTGCCGATCACATCACCCTGAACGCCGTCGAGATCGCCTTCCAAAGCGTCACCGCAACCGCTAATGGCAAAGAGCAGACCGCCAGCGTCACCCTCGACAAGGACAAGCAGCAGGCCATCTTCACCTTCCCGGATAAACTGCCCGCCGGCATGGCAATCCTCTCCATCGCCTACACCGGCATCCTGAACAACGAGTTGCGCGGCTTTTATCTCTCCAAGTCCGCCAAGCGCAACTACGCCGTCACGCAGTTTGAAGCCACCGACGCGCGCCGCGCCTTCCCATCCTTCGACGAGCCGGCCTTCAAGGCCACCTATGACGTTTCGCTGGTTGTGGACAGCGGCGACACGGCCATCTCCAACAGCCCCATCGCAGCCGACACCCCCGGCCCTGCCACCGGCAAGCACACGCTCAAGTTCTCCACCACACCCAAAATGTCCACCTACCTGGTCGCCTTCCTGGTCGGCGACTTCCAGTGCACCGCCGGCGAGTCCGACGGCGTAGCCATCCGCGTCTGCTCCACCCCCGACAAAGTGGCGCTAACCCCCTACGGCGTCAATGTGGCCAAATACATGCTCCACTACTACAACACCTACTTCGGCATTCCCTACCCGCTGAAGAAGCTCGACCTCATCGCCCTGCCCGACTTCGAGGCCGGCGCCATGGAGAATTTCGGCGCCATCACCTATCGCGAGACCGACCTGCTCATCGATCCCAAAACAGCTTCCGTAGGCGCGCAGAAAGAAGTGGCCCTGGTCATCGCCCACGAGATGGCTCACCAGTGGTTCGGCGACCTGGTCACCATGCAGTGGTGGGACAACATCTGGCTCAACGAGGGTTTTGCCACCTGGATGGAAACCAAGGCGGTAGCCCTCATGCATCCGGAGTGGAATATCGACCAGACCGTGGCCGCGGGTGTGGATCAATCGCTCAACCTGGATGCGCAGCCCACCACCCGCGCCATCCGCGCCAAAGCCGAAACTCCCGGCCAGATCAACCAGATGTTCGACGGCATCGCCTACGGCAAGGCTGCCGCCGTGCTGTTGACGGTGGAAAACTACCTGGGCGAGGAGACCTTCCGCAAGGGCGTGCACAACTACCTGGTCGCCCACCTCTACGCAAACGCCACCGCCGAGGACTTCTGGAATGCCCAGACCGCCGCCAGCCACAAGCCGGTGGACAAGATCATGGAGAGCCTGGTGGTCCAGCCGGGAGCTCCCATCCTCACCTTCGGCGAGCCGGTCAACGGGAAGGTTCCGGTGGCGCAGAAGCGCTTCTACCTGAGCCCCAAAATCCAGCCCGACCCCGCACAGAAATGGACCGTCCCCGTCTGTTTTAAGTCGGAGGTCAAGGGAGAGAGCTGCCAGATTCTCACCCCCTCTACCGTCACATTGAGGGCGCCCGCCACCGGCATCTTCTTTGCCAATACCAGCGGCATGGGCTACTACCGCAGCGCCTACTCGTCTAGAAGTTACTCGGCTCTGGTAAACAATGTTGAAACCACCCTTACCCCTACCGAGCGCATCAGCCTCATCGGCGACGAGTGGGCCCAGGTTCGTTCTAACAAGGCGCCCATCGGCGCTTATTTGGACCTGGCTGCCGCCGTCAAAGCCGATTCCAACGCCGAGGTCGCAAGCTCCGCCCTGGGAGGCGTGGATTCGATCTATGAGCGGGTGGCGGGAACGCCTGAAGAGAAGGCCGCGGTCTCGGCCTGGATTCGCACGACCTATGCGCCGCAGTACGCCAGTCTGGGCGCGCCATCCACAAGCGATTCAACCAACACCCGCGAATTGCGCGCCCGCCTCTTCGACGTCCTCGGCTACTACGGCAAAGATCCCGCCGTCCTGGCCCAAGCTCGCCAGATTGCGCAGAATTATCTGGTCAATCCCGCCTCCGTCGATGCCACGCTGGGCCAGACCGCGCTTGCCATCGCCGCCCGCAACGGAGACGCCGAGATCTTCAGCCAGTTGCAGAACGTCTTTGAAACCTCAACCAATCCCGAGTTCCAGGAAGGCGCGCTGCGCCTGCTGGCCGAGTTTCAAGACCCCACCCTGGTGCAACGCGCCCTCGACTACGCTGTCTCCGGCAAGGTCCGCAACCAGGACGCGCCCATCCAGTTCGCCATCGCCCTCCAGATCGACGAAAACCGCGATCAGGCATGGAAATTTATACAGGACCATTGGGACAAGGTTCAGGCCCAGTTGACCACCGAGATGGGCGCCATGCTGGTCAGTTCCACGGGCAGCTTCTGCTCCGCTGATGCCTACGACAATGTGAAGAATTTCTTCGCCATCCACAAAGTCGCCTCCTCCGATCTGGCCCTCAAACACACCCTCGAACACATCGACGGCTGCATCGAACTGCGCACCCTGCAGGAACCGAATCTCAAGCAGTGGATCGCCGCGCAATCCAAATAGTAACCAGAAACTATCTCGGTTCCTCACAGATGCGCCGTGCCCCATCCATGCGCCTTTTTTCTGGCGCAAGGGTGGGAAACCACTAACGCCGCTTCCCCGTTTTCAAACCTCTGCTCAGGATTCGCTACCATTAGAACCATGCCGCAATTTCCTCCAGGCCAAACCCTGCTCATCGATGCCGACGATACGCTGTGGGAGAACAACATCTACTTCGAGCGCGCCATCGCCGCCTTTATCGGGTACCTGAACCACCGGGAGTACACGCCCGTCGAAGTGCGCAAGGCCCTGAACGCCGTGGAGCGCGAAACCATCCTCGCCCACGGCTACGGCCTTTCCAGCTTTACCCGCTCGCTGGTCACCTGCTTTGAGCGGCTCAGCCCCGCCCCGGTCACCGAAGAAAAGGCCCAGCGCATCCTGAGCTTCACCCGCTCCATCGCCGAGCAGGAGATCGAGCTGCTCCCCGGCGTGGCGGAAACTCTGGCCGAACTGGCCAGCCGCCACCGGCTCATCCTCATGACCAAGGGCAATCAGGCCGAACAGGCCGACAAGCTCGCCCGTTCCGGGCTCTCCAGCCACTTCTCCGCCGTGGAAATCGTCCAGGAAAAGGATCCTCCCACCTACTGTCAGGTCATCGCCCGCCATGAGCTCTCGCCGCATACAAGCTGGATGATCGGCAACAGCCCCAGGAGCGACATCAACCCCGCCCTGGCCGCCGGCCTGCACGCCGTCTTTCTCTTCCACAAAGACACCTGGGTACTGGAACGCGCCACCGTCGATCCCGCGCCCGAAGGACAGCATTTAATCGAACTCGATTCCTTTGAAAAGCTCCGTGCTATCTTCTGAAACAACCAAGCCGCCGTCTGTTCATCAGGAGCCCCATGTACACGCCCAAATTCAACCAGATCGCCGACCGCGACCTTCTCATTGAGGTCATGCAGTCCTACTCCTTTGCGATCCTCATCGGCCCGCAACTTGACCCGAAATTTGCCCCTCAGTCTCCAGCGCCTCTGGCCGCCACCCACCTTCCGCTGGTGGTCAAAGACGAGGGCGAATACGGCCTCATCGAAGGCCACATCGCCCGCGCTAATCGCCACTGGCAATCTCTGGCGGGGCGCGAAACGCTGGTCGTCTTCCCTGGTCCGCACAGCTATGTCTCGCCCACCCTATACGTCGAACCGCTCTCCGTTCCCACCTGGAACTACATCGCCGTCCACGCCTACGGAACTCTCACGCTGGTCGAAGACGAACCCGGCAAAGAGGCTCTGCTCAACGGACTGATTCAGGTCCACGAGCCGGCCTATGCTGAAAAATGGCGCGTCATGCCCGACGGCTTCCGCCGCACCATGCTGGCCGGCATCGTAGGCTTCCGCATCCCCATCGCCCGCATCGAAGGCAAGTTCAAAATCAGCCAGAACCGCAACCAGGCCGAACGCCGCAACGTCCACGCCGCCGGAACCCCCGACCAGCAGGCCCTGGCCGCCTGGATGACACGGTCAGGCACCGCAGGTATCATTTGATACCGGAATTGCGCTATCCTGATACCAGAGGCTTACTATGATGCAGCCGGGCCGCGTTGCCGATGTAATGGGAGGAATCGCGATTCTGGGCAGCCCTGTTCTCTCCGCGCAGGATCTTGAAGCCGCCGTCGTAACGGGCCTGCCCAAGCGGGCGCTCCGCATGACGCTGGCGCGCGCCTGCTCCTCGGCCAAGCACGCCCATGCGCTGCTCTATCGCGTTGTTCCAGAAGCCACTTACAAGCGCCGCACCAGGCTCACACAGGCGGAAAGCGAACGTACAGAACGGCTGGCCAGGGTCATCGCCGCAGCCGAACACGTGTGGGATAACCGCGACGACGCTCGCGAATGGCTCACCAAGCCCCATCCCGAGCTGGAAAACCGCCCCCCCATTGAGGCCGCTCTAACCGAGCTGGGCGCCCGACGCGCCGAAGAGTTGCTCGACCGCCTTTTCTACGGCATTCCCGCCTGAAACCGTCTTTCATGCGCTGCTTCCGCATTGGCGACGCTCGTTTTCCGCTCTTTGACGGAACGGGCGCTCGTCTCTGCAGCGGCCGCTGGAACTCTCCCGGCCGCGGCATGATCTACGCCGCTGAAACCTACGCCGGCGCGATCCTTGAAATCCTGGTCCACGCCAACCTCAACCGCCTGCCCCATACTCACTCCGTTCTTGCCATCGAAATTCCAGATCGTCTCGCGGTTGAATGTCTCCCGGCCCCGGCCCTGCCAGGCTGGAATGCACCGAATCAGGCGGCCAGCAGGGCTTTCGGCGACCGTTGGCTTGCTGAAGCCCGCACCGCCGTCCTGCTGGTTCCATCGCTCGTGACGCAAGGCCATGAGAACAACGTCCTGCTCAATCCCGCCCACCCTGACTTCGCATTCATCACCCATGCTCCGCCAGAGCCTGTTGTGTGGGATGAGAGACTATTTCTCAGTGACTGACGCTGGAACCTATCCGCAACATTCGCGTCTTTGTTATACTCAAGAGGTTCACCCCCGTGCGGAGGTGGTGAAATTGGCAGACACACCAGCTTGAGGTGCTGACGCCCACAAGGCATAGGGGTTCAAGTCCCCTCCTCCGCACCAAAGAATCTTCTGTCCGCAACAGCCGGACAGGCTTGGAAAGCGGATAAAAATGCAGATGCTTCTCTACTTCGTCGTCGTCCTGCACGTGATTTGTTGCCTTTTTCTCATCGGCGTCGTCCTCCTGCAGCAGGGCCGCTCGGCCGATCTGGCAGGCGCTTTCGGCGGCCAGGGTTCGCAGACCGCCTTCGGCCCCCGCGCCGCGGCCAATGTGCTCACCCGGCTCACCACCTGGTCGGCGGTCATCTTCATGCTCACCTCCATCAGTCTGACTGTTCTCTACGTACGCACCACCGGCTCGCACTCGGTGCTGGAAGGCGCCAAACCCGCCCCCATCTCCGCACCCGCCAGGCCCGGCAAGTAGTTCCGCGTTTTTCCTCCAGACCTACCACTCCCAGCGGCAGGCCACAGGGCTTGCCGCTTTTTGTTGAAAGCGGCGGTTCCCGCTCTTCCGTGTGCATGCGGCTAAAAAGTATAATCTGGCTATCCAAAACTCACGAGGGGATTCCCGCACGACATGAACAAGCTCGAAGAGATTACCGCCAGGCGGAAGCGCGCCCATGCGCGGTTGCTGGCAAGCAAATCGAAGGTTTACGACGGTTTTCTGGCCATGGAGAAGGCGGCCTATTGCGACGGCGCTTTGCACAAGAAACACAAAGAGCTGATTGCCGTGGGAATCTCCGTGGTGAAGGACTGCGAATCCTGCATGCAGTGGCACATCGAACGGGCAGCAGCCGACGGCGCGACTTTTGAGGAGTTGCTTGAAGCCATCGAAGTCGGCATTGAGATGGGCGGCGGCCCGGCCACTGTCTCGGCCCGATTTGCGCTGGAAGTCATCGAGAGCCTGGGAGTGAAACCGCGCCAGCTTTAGCGGCAACCATGACTCCCGAAACGAAAGCCTGATCAGCCGGATCGCCTATAGAATAGAAACATGATCCTGGAGACCTTTCCCGTCGGCCCGCTGGAATGCAACTGCACCATCCTGGGCGACGAAGAGGCCGGCGAGGCTATCGTCATCGATCCCGGCGACGAGGTGGGCCGCATTCAGCGCCGCCTTACCGAACTCGGCCTCAAGCTCAAGCAGATTCTCGTCACCCACGCCCACATCGACCACGTGGGCGGCGCGCTCAAACTCAAGCGGCTCACCGGAGCGCCCATCTTTCTCAACGAAAGCGACCTGCCGCTGCTCAAAATGATGGGGATGCAGGCCGGCTGGCTGGGCGTGGCAACGCCCGAAACCGCGCCGCCCGACGAGAGCCTCACCGAAGGCATGAGCGTGGGCCTGGAACGCTACCCCGCGGAGGTTCTCCACACTCCCGGCCACACCCAGGGTTCGGTCTGCCTCCATTTTGCCCCGCTCAAGATGCTCATCGCCGGCGATACGCTCTTTGCCGGCAGCATCGGACGCACCGACCTGCCCGGCGGCAATTCCGCGCAGATTATCGACTCTATCGAGTCCCGTCTGCTGGTTCTTCCCGACGAAACCAAAGTTCTGCCCGGCCATGGCCCCGCCACCACCATCGGCGCCGAACGCAAAAGCAACCCTTTCCTGCGTACCATGAATTAGCGGAAGTCGTCAACTTAAGCTATTTAGAAATAATTGCATATAATACCCACTTCAAGCAATACTTACACCCCAGAGGCGGTACTGTTACCACCTGGATTCGTTTCAAAATAGTCAACCAGGCCGGATACTCCGGTACTGAATTCCTCCTCCGGCCCCAATAGGCTCACCACCAGCCAGCCGGACTCAGCCATCCCGAAAAAGTACCCCGGATGGACCCACACACCTCGTTCCAGCAGTGCCAGCACGGTTTGCTCGTCGGGTTTCAGCGCCGGAATCCGCAACGTCGCGTACCAGCCGCCTTCCACCTTCAATCTCTGCACGGCTGGCAGCTTCCCCAGTTGCCGGTCCAGTTCGGCCAGGTTGGCGGCCAGCCGCTCCCTGATTTGTGCCTGAATGGCCGCGCGCCCCTGCAACCACCTGGGCAGCGCGCATTCAACCGGCGCATTCATGGAAAGAAACGTATCGGCAATCACCTCCAGCCGCTCCAGGGCCTGCGCTTGCGCCGGGCCTGTCGCCACAATCCAGGCTGCCTTCATCTGCGGCAACCCGGCAATCTTGCTCAGCCCGCTCACCACAAAGACCGGAACCCCATCGAGCCCCGCAGCAAAGCTCCGCCCACTTCCCCGCAAGCCGTAGTCCAGGAAAACCTCGTCCACAATCAGCGACAGATCCCGCTCCCGGCACAACCGCGCCAGCTCCTCCGCCTCCCAGGGCTTGATGAAGTGGCCGGTGGGATTGTTGGGGTGAACCAGCGCCATGGCCCGCGTCTGGGGCGTAACGGCCCTGCGAAATCCCTCCGCATCGATCTGCCAGCCATGGTCGTAGACCAGCGGCCCGGCCTTGAGCCGCACATCGTCCAGCACGGCCAGAAAGTCGAAGAGCGGATACCCCGGCTGCGGAACCACGATCTCGCTCTCCGGATCGCAAAGCAGCCTGAAAAGATAGCTGTAAGCCTCGCTGGTGCTGGTGGCCAGCACGATCTGTTCCGGTCGAACGGCAACACCATGATCCGCATAGTAGCCGCAGACCGCCTCCCGCCCGCGCAGGCTGCCCCTGGGCTGCGGATCGTAATCGAGAGCCCTGGGATCGGCCAGCGCCGCCAACAGTTCCGGAGCATATTCAAAGCCGCAGCGGGTCGGGTTTGAAGCCGTCAGGTCGGCAACAGGCAGCCCGGCCTGCACGCGCATCCGGTGCGCCCGCGCCAGCTCGCTCTCCTCCGTATTCCAGCCCGTCCTTAGCGAAAAGCGCATTCTTTCGTTCCATCAACAAACTGAAGTCGCCCGCTCCACCACAGGCGGTCGTGCACAATAAGAGCAGGCGTCCTTTTTCAACCATACACGGGCGCCTTCAGGGAGGAACATTGGGTCTGCGCGCGGTTGTATTCGACTATGGAAAGGTATTGACCGGTCCGCCGGACCCTGACGCCCATGCAGCCTTGCTGCGCATCACCGGGCTGCCTGCTGCCCGCTTTGAGAGCCTCTACTGGGCCGACCGCCACGCTTACGACGAAGGCAAGCTCAACGGCATCGCTTTGTGGCAGAAGATCGCCCGCGACGGCGGGCTCACGCTCAGCCAGGACAAGATCGAGGAACTGAACCTCTGGGACGCCCGCATGTGGACCACTGAAAACCTACCCATGCTGGACTGGCAAAAGCAACTCAAGGAGCGCGGCCTGCTCACCGCCATCCTCTCCAACATAGGCGACAATGTGCTGGCCGGCGTGGAGCGGGAGTTCGACTGGATTCATCGCTTCGACGTGCTGGTCTGGAGCTATCAGCTTGGCATCGCCAAGCCCGACCCCGCCATCTATCGCCACGTGCTCAAAGAACTTGGCACACAGCCCGGAGAGACGCTCTTCCTCGACGACAAGCTGGTCAACGTCGAAGCGGCGCGGGCGCTGGGCATCCAGGCCCTCCAGTTCTCGACCGTCGAGCGCCTGCGCGAAGACCTCATCGCACAGGGACTAGATGCCGAGCTTCCGCTTCCATAGTTGGAATATTGGGCGCCCCACCCTCGCCTTGAGGCGTAGAATCCGTGAAAATCCGGCAGCAGCATAAGGCTGACGCCGACGGGCAGCAGTACCCACGCGAAGAGACCGGAAACCGGCCAGGTCGTCTCCCACGACCACTTCTTCACTCGCTCTAGGGGCACGTAAAAGGATGCAGCCATCGCCGCACCCATTAAATGCCAGCCGATTCCCGCCACCATCGATGTCATTCATTCTCCTCGCATCGCGATTGCTGTGCGCATGGTCCAGTATTTCATCCGGCGATTTGCGCGCTGCAAGAGAGAAATCCGGGTTGATGCAGTCAGGCGCTGTCTTCCTCTCCGCATTGAAAGACAACAGTCCCTTGCCCAACTCCGGCCGCCCCGCGTGAACTCTTATGCTGTTCTAAAGCGAGCCCGAGTAGCCGGCCAGCGCCGCAGAGGCAATCAGCAGCACCAGACCGGCTGCCAGCAGTCCGCGCGTTTTCGCGCTTGTACCCTTCCACTCGCCCAGCAATATGCCCAGCAACTGGCTGAAGAGAATCGTGGCGGCCATCAGCACCGCCCAGCCTATATAGGAGGTGCTGCCCATTCTCGGTTCACCTGTCTTGAAGCAGACAAGCTGCAGGCACCACAGGATGCCGGCTAAGGCGGCGAAGAAGAGGTTGCTCCCCACCGGCGCGCCGGCCTTCACGTAGTCGCCCGCCGTGCGATTGCGGAAGTTGAGGACCAGGCACCAGCTGCCGTTGATGACGAAGCCGCCCATCAGCACAACCACCAGCACGGGAATCCCCGCCCAGGAGACAGTGGTGACCGGCGCGGTCGAAAGCGCCAGCTTCTGAATCCCCGGCCCTCCCTGCAATCCGAAGCTCATCGCCGAGCTCATAAGCCCCGAAAATAACGCCGCCGTGATCCCCTTACGGAAGTTGAATTCGGCCACAATCTTTTTCTTCTCCACCTCCGGCAGTTCCGACTCCTTCGAGCGCCCGGCCAGTCCCACGCAGACAATGCCCGCCAGCGAGACCGCCGCAGCCGCCACCGAAGCCTGCCCGCCCGGCGTATGGAACATCGTCGCCACCGCTGCGCTGCCCTTCAGCATTGGCGGAATCAGCGTGCCCGCGGCCGAGGTCAGCCCCGCGCCCATCGCCAGGCCCAGGCCCACCCCGAGGTAGCGGATCATCAGTCCCCATGTCAGGCCGCCGAATCCCCACAACATCCCGCAGACCAGGCAATAAACAATCTCTGGGCGCGGTGCGGCGCGCAGTACCGCAAGCGTGTTCGGAGAGGTAGTGTAAGCCAATATCCACGGCACTAGCACAAGGCCCACCAGCGCGTAGATCAGCCAGTAGCTCTCCCATGCCCACTTCTTGACCCTGGAAAACGGCAGATAAAAGACCGCGCCCGACAGTCCACCCAACATGAAAAGGAAGATGCCGAACATCGGATTCGTGGCATTCGCTTCGTTCATAGTCCAATCTCCTTGCCTTATTGCGCGGCCCGCGGGCCGCCTCAATGCTCACCTGCTTTGAGAAGCCGCCTCGCTGCTCCACACCGTAACCGGCCCCAACAGCCCCGATTCGAGCAGCGGCGAATTGGCTTTGAAGGGCCGGAAGTCCGTCCATGTGTAGGTCTTCGTCACGCCCGGCTGCAAATCGCCGATCATGCGGTTGGGCCACAGGTTGGTCACCTTCACGCTCAGTTCGTTGGCGCCCGGCTTCAGCGCAGCGGTTACATCGGCCACAAAGGGCGGCTTCCACAGGATTCCGCCCACCGGCTCGCCGTTGACCGAGACTTCTGCGATCTCCTTCACCGTTCCCAGGTCCAGCAGCACCCTGGCTCCGGGCCTGAACCAGTTTTGAGGCGCGTCAATCTGCTTGTGATAAGTGGCTGTCCCGGAGAAGTACTTCACGCCGGCATCGGCGCTTTGCGTCCAGGAGATGAGCGCGGGAAAACTCGCTTCCGCCGGCGCGCCCCAGTTGGGCGGGAAGGTCAGCTTCCAATCCCCTTTCACGGTAGCCAGCCGCGCATTCTTTCTTTCCGGAACCATAAGCGAAGGCGCCGCCGCGCTGCCCTCGAATACCACGAAGACCGATCCCTGCGCATCGAAGTGCAGCGGCACAATCGTCTGCCCATGCTCGATGGTGTAGCTTACGGGCTCGATTTCGCCGCTCTCGGGATGCCACAGCCGGGGCGTTTTGCCGGTCACGCGAAAGCTCGCCTTCACATCCAAGCTGTGATGCTTTTGCGTGGCGGCAAAGTAGATCTCGCGCTCCCCGTCGTTGCGATGGATAAATACTAAATCCAAATCTGAGTCCCTGGCGGGCAGCGAGTAAGGAATCTCCCTGCCCACATGCTTCGCCGGGTTCCAGGTAAAGTCGGGCAGAGCGCCCTCTGCGGCCAGTACGTCTTCAATGCTCTTCCCCGTGTAGACCTTGCCCTGGCCAAAGACGTGCCCGCCCGCGGCTGCGTCACCCTTGCCCCATAGATCTTCCGCGATCTTGCGTACTTCGGCTTGCCCATCCTTGCCGTCGGCCAGGCTGGGCGATCCAACCGGCTTCGGCCCCAGCAGCACCGCGCCCTGAGCCACCAGCGCATGAATGTTGCGCAACAGCGGCAAAGACAGCATATGCACATCATTGGGCAACACCAGCAGCCGGTAACTCATGCCGCTGGCCAGTTGCAGCCAGCCCGGCCCGGCGGTGGCGCCGTGAAGCAGAACGTCGGCATTCACCCAATCGAAGTCGTAGTGCGCGGGCTGCTCCGGATCGATCTTCTTCCAGTACGGCACCGTGGCCGGCGCGTCCTCGCCATAGAAATACGCCACGTCGCTCACCGGCTTGCCCTGCTGCAAGAGATAGGAGCAGCGCGCAAGATAGGTGTTCCACGCCACGGCCTGCTCCGCCCAGGTAATGTTGCGCGTGTAATGCTGGCCGAAGTGGCCCAGCGTCATGCCCGGCTTGTGAGCATCGTCCACAAACGGCTGCTGGTCGCTGGTATGAAAAATAATGCGGTTGATGCCCCGCGAGAATGCCTGGTCGGCCAGTCCCTTCAGATAAAACGGCCCCTCACCCCACGCCACCAGGTCGGGGCTGGTGGTAAAGGACTCGGTAGCCGCCAGAGGCTTGCCATAGACATGCGCGGCCGAGGAAGCCTCGCGGTCGTCCGCCTCGTACGCGGAATCGCCCTTCTTGCCAGGCAGCGGCGTCCAGAACTCGCCCATCGGTATCGTCAGTTGTCCCTTGTTCAGCAGGCCGTCGCCGGTGGTCGGCATCCCGATGCCCATCGCCTCGGCATTCAGTCCAACGCCATGAGCCGTAAAGTATTTAGTTGCCACGCCATAGTGGTTTTCGGCCAGCATGTCGGCCTGGGTGCGGCGCAAATCCCAAAGTAAACCCTCCGACTCCGCGCGGCTGCCCACGATTCTGCCCGTCAGCACAGGCAGATACCTGGTCATGGCATAGCCGCGCCGGGTTTCGAACTCCTGCAGCATCTCTTCGGTCCAGTTTTCCTGCCCAGCCTCCCAGCTATCCATCAGGAACGATTTGAAGCTCTTGCCCCAGTACGGGCCGGCCGTCGCGGAGATCATCTTCACGTACTCCTCCACGTAGGCCTGCACGTCCTTCCTGCTCAGCTTGTCCACCTCCAGGCCGGTGGCCGCGGGCGTGGCCGGGTGGTTCACCTCGCCGGTCAGTCCGTAGCCCAGGCGCAGCACGATCCACTTGCCCGCGGACGGATCCCAGTCCAGTGTGCCGTCGGGCTGCATCTTCGCCGTCAGGTCGATCACCTTGGCTGGATCGATGGCCTCGCCGGACTGCACTTCAGCCCCTATAGAATTCTCATCCGGCGCGTAGATGCCAAAGCTGGCCTTATCCTCCCAGCGATTCACGCGCGGGGCTGCCAGGAACTCAATTTCCGTGAGCCGCACCGGCTCCGGCTTTTTCTTCTCCGCCTGATCGTCTCTTGACAGGTCCGGCTCCGGCGCCTTGAAAAACAACCGGTAGTATCTGGCCTTCACAGGAGCAATCGCATAGGTGCGAATAGGCAGGTTCACTGAGCCTGCTCCCTTTGGTCCGCCGGGCATCTCGGCCAGCATCCGCCAATGGCGCCCGTCGTCGCTGGCCTCAATCCTGCCCGCCGGAATCGGCACACCCCTCCAGTTCTGGACCGTCGCGCCCGCAAACATCACCGACTGCATCGGTTTCGGCTGCGCGTAAGCAAACTCCACCCACGCCGTCCCATCCTTCAAGTACGGAACCTCCACGTACTTGGCAAACGACACATCCTGCAAGACTGCCCCGTCGATGGCTCCGCAGCTGCAGGTGATCACCGGCTTCTGCGCGGCCGTTATCGCATCCTCTTCCTGAACCGGGAAAGCCACCACGGCTGCGTCGACATAGAGTTCCGGCGTGGGCTCCCGTTTGGGCGGCTCAGGTTGCGGCTTGGCGCCGGGCAGAGTCAAATCCCGCTTTGATTCTTCCTCCGGCTGCGGCGTCAAATCCTGAAACTTGCCCACCGTCGCCGGGGGCTGGCGCAACACGCCGGAAAAGTGCCCCGGTCCCTCCACCACCGTCTCGCTCCACACATATCTCTTCATGCCCTGGCCAGGCTTTACCCAGGGTCCGGCCGTCTCGCTCCAGCCGCCTGAAGCGGCCATGGCCATCTCCATGTGCAGGCGGTCGGCCTCGGCCGCCGCGTGGCGCCAGGCCGACTTCCATTCCGGCGACATCCAGATCAGCGGCTTGTCGACGAACAACGGCGCGCCCAGATCGCCGTCAAACATCTGCATCCCGGCAATGCCTACCCGGTGCATCCACTCCAGGTCGGCCGTAATGCCCTCTTCGGTCACATTGCCGCTCAACCAGTGCCACCAGGCACGCGGCTTGGCGCTGTCCGGCGGCTGCTGGAAAGCCTGTTCGAGGCTGGCTGTCGCCGTCTGCTGAGCCGTCTGCCCCGATAGAGCAGCGGGAATGCCCGCCGCCACTGCCAACCCCAATATTGCGCATCGAATCGCCTGTTCCGTCTTCATCGCCCCGCTTCATAGCGCCCATGAAATGCTTTGCACTTTCACGCCGGCGCTTACCAAATAAAATACTTTCCGGAAGGAAGAACCTTAAGCAACCCACCCTGCCTTTGTCAAAAGCAATCCGCAGGGCTGCCGGGATGGTGCCTGTGTGCATTTGAGCCGCTGAAATGTTCTTGCATAACAGAGTGCAATCCCGCTGGAAATCGCCCTGTGGCGGCCACCGAACCTGAAGAGCACATTTCTGTCCGCTTCACCCGTTACACTCTCCCCATGGCCCTTCGCCTCTACGCCGCCACCACCAGCCAGGGCAAGCTGCGCGACTTCCGCACCGCCGCCCAGGCCCATTCGCTGAGCATTGATCCACTTCCAAATCTGGAAAAAATCCCCGCTCCCAAGGAAAATGGCGCCACCTTCGCCGCCAATGCCACGCTAAAAGCCGTCTATTACTCCCGCTTCGTCCCCGGCGAACTGGTCCTGGCCGACGACTCCGGCCTCGAGGTAGACGCTCTTGACGGGGCTCCCGGCGTGCGCTCGGCCCGCTTTGCCGCCGACTCCGGCCTGGTCGACTCCCCCGACGCCAACGACAATACCGACGTGTGGAACAACATCGTGCTCCTGCAGCGCCTCGCCGGTGTGCCGCGTGCCCGGCGCACCGCGCGCTATCGCTGCGTACTGGTGGCCGCCCGCGACGGTCAGGCTCTCCATACCGCCGAGGGCGCGGTCGAGGGCCTCATCCTTGAAGCTCCCCGCGGCACAGGCGGCTTTGGTTACGACCCCCTCTTCTACATTCCCGCCCTTGACCGCGCCATGGCCGAACTGGACCTCGAAACCAAGCTCTCCCTCAGCCATCGCGGACGCGCCATTGCCGCGCTGCTGCCCTTGCTGAGCCTGTACCTCTCCTGAGTGCGCCTGTGAGGGCGTAGGCCTGCTATCGCCAAGTGACTTCCCCACCAGCCTTGATCGGCAAGATTCAGCAGCGTCCCAGGTCTGAGAATCCGGACCTGGGACTACCCATATTCTCGTGCAAGGACATGGGCCACACGCCGATCTTTACGTCGGATGCCGATTGTGGGCTGGTCATGGCAATCCGGAAACTGGCAGCACTGTAAAACATGCAATGACGAGTGCTGCAACATTCCTCTGACTTGGGTACACGTTCCTGTACAGACATCAGTTTGCCTTGTTTACGCAGAACTGATTCAAATTGCTAATGGACAGTCACTTGTGGAAATCCGACATATTTTCAGAAATGAGGGCAATTTTGAACAGACAACTCAATCTGCTATTTAGTAAATTTGTGTCGTTTACAGCGAGAGTGGCTCGCGATTCAGCCATACGTCGCGCCGAAAGCGGGGAAAGGCGGTTTCCTATGAGATTTCCGCGAGGAGTTGTTCTTTTTCTGACCCCGGTATTCGTTCTTCTCTGCTGGGGATGCGGCGGCAATGGCGGCACTCCGGCGCCTTCAACCTCTGTTCCGCTCGACGCCGGAAACATCAACCTGATCTTCGTGGTAAGCGGGGATTTGGATTATCAGGCTGCCGGAGACATTAATGCAAGCACGGCCAACCTGACCAATCAGGGCTTGCAGCGGTCGCTCCTGATGGCCCCGTTCCTGCAAAAGAACGTTCTGGGGATGAATAACGTAACCGGCATCTACGCGCTCGAGCCGATGACCCATCAGCAAACCACCTACGGTTACCCCGATATGGCGGCAACTGAGACCATTGAGCAGTTCGCCCTTCTCAACCAGATCAATCTCTCCACCAATACTACCAATACTACCGGCGAGGTTTTCTATACCGGCAACAACTACCCGATCTACGTATCGTATGCGTTGGGCTCCGTACCCAGCGGAGTTGCCGAGCCGTTATCTGCCTGCCCCAATTGCCAGGGACTCGATTTCAATGATCTGGGAGGCGACAACGAAACCCTGGTAACCGGTATCATTGATGCGGACCTTCCAGGGTATTATGTCTTTTCGGCGCCGTGGGAGACCACCCACGCCCTGTTGGAAAACATCAATACTTTCGAGCGTTTTCACTTGAATCTTCCGTCGGGCTATCATGGTCCCAACTATATCTATGCGATCTCGATTCCGCCGTCGGGAAGCGCTCGCCTGACCACCTACAACAGCAATGTGAATCCGCCAAACACCTACCCTGTGCTGCCCCCGTCGACGATGGCCAGCGCTTCCTGCACCACGTCGAATATTCCGTCCAGCATCACAGTGACCGTCGGTAGCGGCGGCGCCGTACTTCCGGCGGGAGCCAACACCAACGAAACACTTTACTTTGTCCGTCATGCAGAGGCGCATCCGCTGGGCGAATGGTCCGACAACGGCTATGTCGGCGCGGGACAATGGCGCGCGCTCGATCTTCCCAATGCGCTTCTAGGAAAGATCAGCCCCAGCCAGGTTTGGTCGGGGGACATCTCTCAATTTACCCAGGGAACAATGACAACCTCTGGCGAGGATCTTTGGTCGGGTATTGCGCCCGCTTTAACGGTCGAGCCATACGCAATCGCCAATGACCTGCCGTATAATCTGGTATCGAGCTTCGAGTTATCCGATACGAACGCGGCCCAGCTAATTAGTAATTTTTTCTTCACTGGCGGCAGATTCTCTAATCAGAAAGTTCTTATAGGGTGGTCGTACCAGCAAATCCAGCCGACAGTCCAGGCGTTGGTGTCGAGCTATTATCCGAACCCTCCCATCCCCTTACCCATCTCCTTAACAGTGCCCACTTGGTCGAAAACCGACTACGACTCCCTCTGGACGCTGACCCTGGACGGCGCGGGCAACCTGATGGCGGACTTCACGAAGTGCGAAGGCATCGAATCCTCGTCGCTGCCGCCCAAGCCTCCTGAATTTTAAAAACGACCATAAGCTAGCGCATTCTTCCGACGCCCTTATTGGGGTGGAAATGCGTGTGCTTGAGTTGCATTCGATTCAGAAACTGACCCGCAGCCAACCCATGCACCGCCTTGACGTGTGTAATGTGGAACACCAATAATGCAAATGAATTTAGAGGGCGCTTCATAGTCCCTCAATACGATACCGATTTTGTCCGCAGCCTCTCAGGAGCCTCGACTTCCATGGCCACCGCTCAACAACCTGCCGCGCCCACCGTACGTCGCGGCGTCCCACCCTTGCGCGCCGGCCAGGGAACCACCTTTTTCTGGCACAAGCTGCACTCCCTGCTGGGCGTAGTCCCCATCGGCGCCTTCCTCATCGAGCACCTGCTCTCGAACTTCGAGGCCATCCATGGCCCCGCCGCCTACGGAGCCCAGGTCAAGTTCCTCAACAGCCTGCCCTTGGTCCGCGCCCTGGAGTGGACCTTCATCTTTCTGCCCATCCTCTATCACGGCCTCTACGGCTTGTGGATCTGGCTGCGTGGCAAGTCCAACCTCGTCTACTACCCCTGGGCCGGCAACTGGCTCTACACCGCCCAGCGCTATACCGGCCTCATCGCCATGCTGTACATCGGCCAGCACGTCCTCCGCCAGCGCTTCTTGGGGCAAAGCCTGCCCGAGCACCCCTACGCGGCCTTCGCCAAGGTGCAGCAGGAGCTGGCCAACCCCTGGATGCTGTCCGTATACGTGATCGCCATGATCGCCATCTGCTGGCACTTCTCTTACGGTGTCTGGCTCTTCGCCGCCAAGTGGGGCATCACTCCCGGCGTCACTGCCCGCAAGCGCTTCGGCTACGTCTGCATTGCCGGCGGCATTCTGCTCGCCGTCATGGGCCTGGCCAGCATCTGGGCCTTTGTCGGACCCAACTACAGGAATGCACCCGCGGACGTAACTCCAGCCGTCTCAAGGATGGTTGCCCCGGTCAATTCCGGCGGCTCTGCTCCACTGACTAGCATCCAGCTTTAGCTAGAAGCTAGGAGCTAGCTGCTAGAAGCTGTTGTCGAAAGGAAGATTGTTCATGGCAGCACCCAGAATCATCGTGGTTGGCGGAGGCCTGGCAGGACTGGCCGCGGTCATCAAGATCGCCGAGGCCGGCGGCACCGTTGACTTGTTTTCCATCGTCCCGGTCAAGCGCTCTCACTCGGTCTGCGCCCAAGGCGGCATCAACGCAGCCAAGAACCTCAAAGGCGAGGGCGACACCACCGACAAGCACTTCGACGACACTATCTACGGCGGCGACTTTCTGGCCAACCAGACCCCTGTCAAGGCCATGTGCGAGGCTGCGCCCGCCATCATCGACCTGCTCGACCGCATGGGCGTGCCCTTCAATCGCACCCCCGAGGGCCTGCTGGATTTCCGCCGCTTCGGCGGCACGCTCTACCACCGCACCGCCTTCGCCGGCGCCACCACCGGCCAGCAACTGCTCTACGCCCTCGACGAGCAGGTCCGCCGCCACGAGGCCGATGGAAAAGTCCGCAAGTACGAGGGCTGGGAGTTTCTCTCCGCCGTGCTCGACTCCAAAGGCGTGGCCCGCGGCATCACCGCCCTCGACCTGCGCTCCATGGAACTGCGCAGCTTCCCCGCCGGCGCCATCATCCTGGCCACCGGCGGCATCGGAGCCATCTTCGGCAAAAGCACCAACTCCGTGGTCTGCACCGGCTCGGCACAATCGGCCGTCTTCCAGCAGGGCGCCTTCTACGCCAACGGCGAGTTCGTCCAGGTCCACCCCACCGCCATCCCCGGCGAAGACAAGCTGCGCCTTATGTCGGAATCGGCCCGAGGCGAAGGCGGCCGCATCTGGGTTCCTCGCACGCCCAGCGACCCGCGCCCCATCAAGGAAATTCCCGAGTCCGAGCGCTTCTACTTCCTCGAGGAGTGGTTTCCAAAATACGGCAACCTCGTCCCCCGCGACGTGGCCACCCGCGCCATTCACAAGGTGGTCTATGAGAACGGCCTGGGTATCGACGGCCAGCCCATGGTCTATCTCGACCTCACCCACATCGACCGCGCCACTCTCAACCGCAAGCTCGAAGGCATTCTCGAAATCTACGAGAAGTTCGTCGGCGAAGACCCGCGCGACGTGCCCATGAAGATCTTCCCCGGCATGCACTACACCATGGGCGGCCTGTGGGTGGACTTCAACCAGATGACCAACATTCCCGGCATCTTTGCCGCCGGCGAGTGCGAGTACCAGTACCACGGAGCCAACCGCCTGGGCGCGAATTCCCTGGTCAGTTGCATCTTCGGCGGCTTCAAGGCCGGCCCCAATGCTCTCAGCTACGCCGGGAACCTGCCCGCCACGGAAGGCGACGGCGGCCACGCCGCGGAGCTAGCCCGTCAGGCCTCGCTCAACCGGCAGTTGCTCTCCTCCAAAGGGACGGAGAATCCCTTCAAGCTGTGGCGCGAACTGGGCGAAACCATGACCAAGCACGCCACGGTGATTCGCTACAACAAGGGCCTGAAGCAGGCCGACGAAAAGATCGTCGAACTGCTCGACCGCTACAAAAACATCAACCTCAGCGACCGCAGCCAGTGGGCCAATACCAGCTTCGCCTTTGCACGCCAGCTCTACAACATGCTCGAGCTCTCCCGCACCGTGGTTCAGGGAGCGCTGCTCCGCGACGAGTCCCGCGGCGCGCACTACAAGCCCGAGTTCCCCGACCGCAACGACGAGAAGTTCCTGAAGACCACCAAGGCCGCCTTCACCGGCTCGCCTGAAGGTTCACGCTTCGAGTACGAAGAGGTTGATACGCAGTTCATCAAGCCGCGCCCGCGTCGTTACGGCGCAACCAACTAGCTTTGTATCAGGGCACGAGTTTACTCGTGCCGCAAGATGAGTTTGATGATCGTGGGCTTTAGCCCCTGAGGGAAAGGCCGAAACAACAGAGAGCCTTCACGAGAAAGGGATCATGGCAACCAGAACCGTACAATTCGAAATCAAGCGCCAGGCCAACCCCGATGCTCCCGCCGTCTGGGAGCGCTTTGAACTCGAATGGCGTCCCGGCATGAACGTCGTCTCCGCCATGATGGAGATCGCCGCCAATCCCGTCACCGCCGACGGCCGCAAGACCACTCCCGTCACCTATGACTCCTGCTGCCTGGAGGAGATCTGCGGTTCCTGCGCCATGCGCATCAACGGCAAGGCCCGCATGGGCTGTTCGGCCCTGGTTGACTCTCTGGATCAGCCCATCCGTATCGAGCCGCTCAGCAAGTTCCCCCTGGTCCGCGACCTGCAGGTGGACCGCTCGGTTCTGTTTGAGAATCTGATGGCCGTCAAAGCCTGGGTTCCCGTCGACGGCACCTACGATCTCGGTTCCGGGCCGCGCGTCTATCCCCAGCAGCAGGAAGCCAACTACCCGCTCTCGAATTGCATCTCCTGCTGCTGTTGCATGGACGTTTGCCCGCAGTTCAACGAGACCACGGGCTTTGTGGGCGCGGCCACCATTGCCCAGGTCAAGCTCTTCAACAATCACCCCACCGGCAAGGTCTTCAAGGAAGACCGCCTGCGCGCCCTGGCCGGCGACGGCGGCATCCAGGAGTGCGGCTTCGCCCAGAACTGCGTCGATACCTGCCCCAAGCAGATTCCCCTTACCAACGCCATCTCCGACGTAAGCCGCGACGTACTTGTCCAAAAGGCCAAGGACATATTGCGCGGCTAGAAATGTCCACTTTTTCTAGAGATGCGGCGGCATTTCTCCCGGCAGGGAGAATACGAAAGTAGCCCAGGGTGGAGCGCAGCGAAACCCTGGGACAGCGTTCGCACCATTCGCCCCGTCCCGTAGGGCCGGGGCGAATGGGAAGTGGATGAAATTCCTCCGCTCTGCGGCAGATATACCTGAGATCATTACTTGCTACCCGGACCCCACTGGAGGCGGAGGCCGGTGCGGAAGTTCATGGGCAGGCTGGGGTAACCGATAGGCGCGATGTGCTGTTCGCTCAGCAGGTTCTCTGCCTGGGCGTAGATGCCCAGCCACTTGAGTAAACTGTAGCTGCCGCCCAGATCCAGCTTGGCGTAGCCGTAATCCAGATTGCGGTTGGGCAGCAGCAAACTGTTGCCGCCGCTGGTATCCGCATACTCCAGATAGGTGGAGTCGTCGCTGCGGCTGGCAAAGGACGAAGTAAAGACCGCGGTGAACTTCCGTTCCGCGTACGTTGCCGTGATGAACCCTGTATGCGGAGCGCGGCGGAAGGGACGAGCACCTACCAGCGGCGAAATGGCGCCGATAGGAATGCCGTTGTAGGTGGGCGCTTTGCCTCCCGTCAGCGCTTCATTGTCGCTGTCGAAGGAACGTTGCACCACGCCATCGAGATAGGTGTAGCCGCCGCGCATGAAGAGGTTGCGTCCAATCCCTCCTTCAACAGTGGTTTCAATGCCCTGCGCCCGGAAAGCCTCGGTGTTGACGGTTAGCCCATAGTCGTAGGTGTAATAGTAGCCAAGCTCAGCCGGAGTCAGGCCGGAAATCAGATCAGGCAGCAGCTTGCCGCCCACGTATTCTATCTGCTTGCCGAACTGGTTGTGAAAATAGCTGGCTCGCAACATGAGCCGGTTGCCGAAAAAACCCTGCTCCCCGCCGCCTTCGTAAGTGCGTACGGCGGGTGCGGCCAACGGCGAGATGCCGAGTTGCCGGGCGACGGACTGAAAGCCGTTCGTTACCAGAAACTGATAGAGCGAACCGAACTGGTCAGTCAGCGCGGGTTCGCGCACCGCATCGCCGAAGTTGAATAGGATGCGCGTGCCGCTGAAGATGCCCTTGCGCGGGCGAAGGGCATAGACCGAAAGCCCGGCGCGAGGCGAGGTTTGTGCGCCGAACAGCGAGTAGTGCTCCAGGCTGCCGCCCAGCGTGTAGAAAAAACGATTCTTGATGTCGCCGTGCACTGCCGCCAGGTAGTCGGAGTTGGTGCGTTCGGCAACTTCGTATGTACTGTAGGTTGGGACGTATTCCATGCCCCTCTCATCTTCATAGTGGAAGCCGATCAGCGCGGTCAGGTGTGGCGTGAACTTGTAATCGCCCTGGTAGACGAGTTCATCGCGATTGGAGACCACTTGGTAGATGTAGGGATAAGTCTGGGGAAAGTCTAGCTGCGCTTGTCCCGTTGCTGAGGAGCCGTTGGCGCCGGTGATCGTAACCATGTTGCCATAGTAAGCGGAATATCCATCGATGGGGTCGTACTCGATGAGCTGACCGGTAGGCTGCCACAAATCATATTGCTCGCGCTTGCG
>JBEKNO010000003.1:0-34378 GCA_049522735.1 Occallatibacter sp. | reverse complement strand
CATCTTCCCAATTCGTGACTTCGACAGAATCATCCGCTGCGGCATCCCCAGCAAAGGCCAGCGCAAGGTGTACATCTCACGCTTGAAAGGGGAACAGGAACGATGGGTTCTGCGTAGAGCAAACCGCTTCTCCGAAATCACCGATGAGACTTGTCTGGATCTCACGGCCTATCGGCGCAATTTTGCAGCATTATTGAGGGAAGTCCCGGAACCGATCCTGTAGACTGGCGGAAACCTCCGTCCCCATGTTTCCCATCCCCCAAATCGCACGGCTGTTCAAGGGCGGCAGCGTTAATCGCCGCATCTTCCGCGCCGCGGCATCGGTCACCGCCGCGGGGATTCTGGTCAAGACCGTCGCCGCCTTCAAAGAATTTACCGTTGCCGGAGTCTATGGCCGCTCCGACGCCATGGATGCGTTTGTGGCGGCCATCCTGATCCCCAACCTGCTGATCAACCTGATCTCCGAGTCCATGAATCAGGCTCTGGTGCCCACGCTGGTGCGGGTGAGGGAACAGGAAGGCCACGAACGCGCCCAGCAACTGCTCTCCAGCGCCATGCTGTGGATCTGCGTGCTGCTGGGAGCGGCTTCGGCCGTGATGGCTCTGGCCGCGCGCGGTTTCTTCCCCTTGATCGCCTCGCACTTTCCGGCCGCCAAACTCGAATTCTCCATCCACCTCTTCTACGCCCTGCTGCCTGTGGTGCTGATTACCGGCATCGCCAGCGTCTGCACGGTAGTTCTGAACACCTTTGACCGTTTTGCCCTGCCCGCACTGGCGCCCGTGGCAACCCCGGCGGCCATCATCATGGGCGCGTTACTGCTGGGCGGCCGCGTGGGCGTCTGGGCCATGGTTTACGCCTGCCTGGCCGGCGCGATGGTCCAGGCGGCTCTGGTGGCGGGCATGATGGACCGTCACGGATACCGCTTCCGCCTGCGCTGGTATGGGGCAACTGAGGCTACGCGCGAAGTGGCGCATCAGTACGGAACTGTGCTGCTGAGCGGCCTGGTGGCCTCCGGCGGCCTGCTGGTGGACCAGTCGATGGCCGCCATGCTGCCCTCGGGGAGCGTCTCGGCGCTGGCCTATGCCAACCGCTTTGTGAGCGTCGTGCTCACCCTGGTGGCGGGAGCGGTTTCAACGGCGGTGGTGCCCCACTTTTCGCGCATGATCGCGCACCGGGACTGGGCCGCATGCCGGAATACTCTGCGCACCTGGGTGCGCATTACAGCGCTGGTCTCTGTGCCCATCGCGGCGGCGCTGATCGCCGGTTCGCACCTGCTGATCCGCATCACCTTCCAGCACGGAGTCTTTGGGCCGCGCGACACCGCCGTGGTCACGCCGGTGCTGGCCATGTATGCTATTCAGATTCCTTTTTTCGTATCCAGCCGCGTCTTTTACCGTTTTCTTGTTGCCATGCGCCGCACCGATCTGATTCTCTATTGCGGTACCATCAATCTAATTCTTGATGTGGTTCTAAACCTCATCCTGATGCGCTGGTTCGGCGTAGCCGGAATCGCGCTGGCCACTTCGCTTTGGACTGCGAGCACGTTCCTCTTCCTTTGGTATTGGACCTGGAAGCTTTTGCCACGAGGGACAGCGGAAGAAGCATAGAGCGGCAGCGTGATCTGAATCAGGAAGGGCACACTGCTACTGGGAGCGCAAAAAAGCTGCAACGGAGGCAGCGTGATGATTCCAAGGCCGGCGCAATATCTTCTTCGCTTTGACGACCTCTGTCCCACTGTAGCGCACGCCCGGTGGCAGCGTTTATTGCCGCTGATTGAAGAGTTTGGAATCCGCCCCATCCTCGCCGTGGTTCCCGATAACCGGGATATCGCTTTGCAGCATTCGTCACCGGACCCTGAGTTCTGGGATCGCATGTGCCGTATGGAGGCCGCCGGGGCCACCATCGCCCTGCACGGTTACCACCATAACTGCAATAGCAAAGGCCGGAGCCTGCTGCCGTTGCACCGCCATAGCGAGTTCGCCGGCATTCCCGAGGAAACCCAGCGCCGGTGGATTCGCTCGGGTCTTAAGATTCTCCGCAGTCACGGGCTTAACCCGCGCATATGGGTTGCGCCGCGCCACGGCTTCGATCGTGGCACGCTCCGCGCTCTCCAGCAGGAGGGAATCAACCTGCTATCCGATGGCTTGGCCCGCGTGCCTTTTACCCGCTACGGCTTCACCTGGATTCCGCAGCAGCTTTGGGCGCCGGTGGACAAGCCCAAGGGCCTTTGGACCATCTGCCTGCATATCAATACCGCAAGCGGTCCTTTGGTTGATAAATTGCGTGCCTTCCTCGGCCAACATGCCGCGCAGTTCACCTCCGTGGACCGCGTGTTGGCCGAATTCCCGCCGGCGAGACTGGGCCCTGCCGAACGGCTCTTTGAAGCATTCGCGCTGGCTCGCACCCAGGCAGCCAGGATGAGGAGGAGACTGCCGCATCGAACTAAAAGGTCGCGCAAAGGTTAAACCTATTATTAATAGGCCAGCACACTGGGTTTATTAAAGTACTACATAAGATTGAAGCACTTGGCTTTGCTCTTCGCCCGCTTATGCAGGAATCCCACCATGCCGGATCGGCCATGATTTCAGTCAAACCGTCTCAATGCGCGCGGCCCCAACGGATCGGCCTGGGATTCCGCTTTAGCAACTCGCCATAGAGCGCCTCCCACCGCTCCAGCACGCCCTCCAGGCTATATAGCTCGATCACACGCTGTCTTGCCCGCTGGCCCATTGCGTTGCGCTTTTTCGGCGAAGTCCCCATCATCCGGGTCATCGCCTCGCCCAGGGCAGTGGGATCGCCTGCCAGGGTGAGCCAGCCGGTCTTCCCATCGACAATGACCTCGCGGGTACCGGGAACATCGCTTGCCACCGTGGGCAAGGCGCAGGCTGCGGCTTCGAGCAGGCTCATCGGCAGCCCTTCCCAGCAGGAAGAGAGAACAAATCCATCCGCGGCCTGCATCCAGCGGCGCACATCCGGCTCAAAGCCCAGAAACCGGATCCGCCGTTCCTGGCCAAGGAGCGTAGACAGCCGCAGGAGTTCGACTTGAAGAGGTCCGCTGCCGGCAACGATAAGCCGTGCTGATTCCGGGACTTCCACCATAGCCCACAAAAGCGCCGGATAGTCTTTCACCGGGTCCAGCCGGCCGGCGGCAAACCACAAGAAATCCTTCTTCAGGCCCAGTTCGCGGCGCATGGCAGTCCGGACTGCCTTATCCGGCCGCCACGCCTCCACATCCACTCCGTTGGGCAGCACGGCGAGTTTGCCCGTCGAGGCCATACCGGCTAGGATGTGCGTCTCTGCCACGGCCTGGCTTACCACAGTTACTTTGTCCGGGAGCCATCTGCTCCAGCGATAGCCCAGCCTACGGCCAAGAGAGCCAGTAGAGGAGCTGTGCAGCGTATCCACCATCACCCGCACCGGCGCGGCCAGCCTGGACCAGCGGGCCAGCCAGGCCGCATGGGGCAGGTGGGCGTGGACCACCTCCGGCTTCTCCTGCCTGAGCCAGCGGTGGAAGCGCATCCATCCCCGCAGATCAGCCAGCCCTTTGCGCATCCCCAGGCTCAGGAACCCGGAGCCCGCGCCGGTCAACTCGGCTGCCGCATCGCCTCCGGCGCCTGAAAGCGCCACCACGCTCACTCGCCAGCCACGCCGGCAGAGCCCCCTGGCCAGCAGGATCACCTGCCGCTCCGCTCCGCCCATCCGGTCAAGGCCGGGAATAATCAGGGCAACGTGGCTCACGGCCGCCTCCGCTTGAGAACCGCGTCGATCAGTTCCTCATAGCCATGAATAGCGCGGTCGATTCTGAACTCCTCAATGAAAGCGTGCGCAAACCGCTCACCGGGCCGGAGGAGTTCCAGCGCCGCCAGTAAGGTGCCCGCAAGCGCCGCGGAGGAAATTTCCGGCGCCAGCCAGGTGCCGGGCTGACCGCGCAGCAGCTCCACCACGCCTTGCGAGGCGGGCAAAGCAACAATGGGCAAGCCTCCTGCGGCCGCTTCCAGCAGGGCGTTGGGCAAACCCTCATGCCGGGACGGGAGCGCGAATACCGACGCGCCCGGAAAGTACGCTGCGGGATGCTCGACGTAGCCCGCAAAGCGAACGGCGGTTTCCAGCCCCAGCTCACGGCACTCCGTCTTCAAGGCCGCTTCTTCAGGACCTGCGCCGGCAATCACGAGTTCGGCGCTGGGGAACCGCTCGCGCATCGTAACCAGCGCTTGCAACAATAGGTCGAAACCCTTTTCGCGGGAGAGCCTGCCCACGGCCAGCAAATGCGGACCCGGACCAGTCCAAAGACCCGGATTTTTATCAATTGCAGCGCGAATCTCATCTACATCCACGGGGTTTGGCAGCACCGCCAGCCGCTCCTCCGGAATCCCAAGCTCTGCGGTAAGGTCTTTGACCATCGCCGGCGTCTGGCAGATCACGCGGTCCGCATGGCGATAGAGAAGCCTGTAAAGCAGGCGGGTATAACCGGGCTGGCCTCCAAAGGCCAAAGCAGCGGAAACGGTCTCATTCTGCCGCACCAGGACGCGCGTTCCTGGCGGAAAAAAGGGACGCAGCAGCAGCACCAGAAAGTTCAGGCGCGCCATTCCGGAGAGGATCACGTCCGGCTTGAGCCGCCGCGCCAGCCTGAGCAAGCGTAAAGCTCCGGCGCGCACTCTTTTGGCGCCTAGAGCATGCACTGTCACCTGCGGCGGCAGGTGCGCCGGACCGGCAACCGCCTGCGTAACCAGTCCCAAATGCAGCTCATACTTCCGGCCGCAGAGGCCTCGCGCCAGCAGAGCGGTCACCTGCTCCACGCCGCCGCCACCGAGATGCGGAATCAGCAAAAGAACCCTGGGACGTTGATGCATGAGCTTTCAGAGTGCCATTTGAAGGTAACGCGAGTATAAGCCTGGTACACAGTGCCTTCATGTTTGCTTTGTCATAGACCAAACTGTGCAAAACTGGTACAGTATCTTAGCTTTCTTTAAGAACTGGAATGGGACTTCAAAGGAATGCCCGCAGTACAGGCTTTGGGGCTATAGCCCCTTTGATTTGGTTTGACCCCTTTTTATGGCCAATGCCATGACGGGCCTACAGTTCTGCGTTGAAAGCGGATTTTTGGACAATTTCCAAGAACATGTCCGGAATTCTGCAGAAACGCAGGCCGGCCTATGTTTGTTTACGAAGCGCCTCGACTCATTACAGAGCTGCAGTGCCGCTCAACCCAGCCGCAACCCCACATCGTGGTGGGCATCACTCATCCGCAGACCTGCCTGACTCTCACCGGGCGTCTGCGCACACTGCGCGAAGCGGGCTTTCGCGTGACCCTCGTTTCAAGCCCCGGCGAATTGCTGGACCGCACGGCAGCCCGCGAAGGGGTCGAGTCGATTGCCATCCCAATTGAACGGCAGATAGCTCCGGTTGCGGACTTTGTGTCCCTGGTGCGGCTTTGGCTTCTGCTGCGCCGACTCAGACCCGACATGACCGAATTCAGCACGCCCAAGGCTGGACTGCTGGGAACCCTGGCAGCCATGTTTTGCGGTGTGCCCCTGCGGGTCTACATGCTGCGCGGCCTAAAACTCGAAACCTGCACCGGATTCAAGCGCCGCATTCTGCTGGCGGCGGAGCAGTTGGTCGCAGCCTGTGCGCAGGTTGTGCTGTGCAACAGCAACAGCATGCGCGCTGAAGCGCTGGCGCTGGGCATGGCGCCCGCGGCCAAACTGCATCTGCTCGGCGAGGGCAGCTCGAACGGGGTCAATGTGGTGCGATTCGCGCCTGGGCGGAGTAACGTGCGTAGGCGTCTGGGCCTTCCTCTTGAAGCCCCCGTGCTGGGTTTTGTGGGACGATTGACCCGCGACAAAGGCCTCCCTGAGTTGATCGAGGCCTTCGACACCATTCTGAAGTCGGAGCCAGAAGCGCGCCTGTTGCTGGTGGGCTGGTTCGATGCCTCTGAAGACGCGCTCAGCGCCGCTCTCCGCGCCCGCATTGAGAACTATCCGCGCATTCATTGCACCGGGTTTGTGACCGATACAGCGCCTTATTACCGCGCCATGGACCTGCTGGTTCTGCCCACCTGGCGGGAGGGCTTTCCCAACGCCGTGCTGGAGGCAGCGGCCACGGGCATTCCGGTCATCACCACGCTGTGCACCGGCTCCCGCGACTCCGTGGTGCCCGAAGTTACCGGGCTGCTCATCCCTCCCGGCTACCCTGAAGCAATCAGCGAGGCGGTGCTCAAGTTGCTCCGCGATCCGGAGCGCCGCATGCGCATGGGCCAGGCCGCACGCGCCTGGATCCTGGAACACTATGTGGATGAACACGTCCTGGGGCTTGCCGCAACCTATTACAGGAGCCTTTTGGAGCCGGCGGCGCAGGGAATTCCGGCCGTACCCTAAGGCTTTGGCTCCCGCACAACACCGGTTTCCCGAGCGCCGGTGAGCGCGGAAGGCGCTTCCAGCGTATGCGCGCCTGCCTCGGCTGCGCGCAGCACCTCGTTGGGCACGATGCCCAGCACCAGCGTGGCGGCCACCGCAAGCAGCAAGGCCGCGCTGACCGCTATGCCTACATGCGGAGCGGGAGCCGCAGCTTCGGCGTTCTTTCCGGATTCACGTTGCGCAGCCGCCAGGGCCAGCCGCAGATAGTAGGCCGCCGCCAATCCCGAGTTCAGCAGGCCGATGATGGCCAGCGCTATGGCTCCGCCGTCAACCGCCGCCGAGAAGGTATAAAACTTGCCAAAAAATCCGCCGGTGAAGGGAATCCCCACCAGCGAGGCGAGGAAGAAGATCAGCAGGCTGCCCAGAAGAGGCGAACGGTAGATGAGCCCGCGAAAATCCTCCACCAGGGGCCGCTTGTCGTCGTATCCGCTCACCAGCGTAATCACGGCAAAGATGCCCACATTCATGGCCGCGTAAGCCGCCATGTAGAAGCTGGCGGCGGCAATGCCGATGTTTCCGAGCCCGGCGAAGGCCGCCAGCATGTAGCCGGCATGGGCGATGGAAGAGTAGGCCATCATGCGCTTCACGTTTTCCTGGCGCAGTGCGGCCAGGTTGCCCACCGTCATGGAAAGCACGGCCACCACCCACAGCAGCGGCGACCACAGGGAGTGCAGCGTGGGGAACATTTCGTACACCACGCGCAAAAGCAGCGCGAAGGCCGCGGCTTTGGGCGCGGTGGAGAGCAAGGCCACCACCGGCGAAGGCGCGCCTTCGTAGACGTCGGGAGTCCACACGTGAAAGGGCGCTGCCGACACCTTGAAGAGAATGCCCACCAGCATCAGCGCCAGGCCGGCCAGGATGAAGGAATGATTCTGTGCGGAGGGCGCCAGGCGGGCAATCTCGTAGATCTGCGTGGTTCCGGTGGCGCCGAAGATCAGCGCGATGCCGTAGAGAAGGAAGGCGGTGGCAAAGGAGCCGAGAAGGAAGTATTTAATGGCCGCTTCGGGGCCCCGGTCCGACTGCTTGCGGTAACCGGCCAGAACGTAGGTGGAGATGGATGAGATTTCCAGGGCGATAAAGACCACCAGCAACTCCACCGCGCCGGTGAGCAGGCACATGCCCACCGCGCCGAAGACGATGAGGGCATAGAACTCGCCCTGGTGGTGGCTATCCTCGGGCAGCGTGTCCAGCGAGAGCAACAGGGCCACCAGCACGATGCCGCAGATGAGCACGTGGAAGAAGATGGTGAAGGCGCTGGTCTCCACGGTGCCAAAGAAGCCGCTTCCCTGGGGCAGGGAGAACTGCCAAAGGCTGGCCCACAGAGCCAGTGTGGTTCCCAACGCGGCCACCCAGCCCAGCGGACGGCGCGGCCATCCGGGCGGCAGCGAAGCATCGAGCAGCATCACCAGCACGCCGCTCAGGGTGAGGATGAGCTCGGGAAGGATGCGGAAGATATCGGCAACAGGATTCACCGCTGGCCCTCCCCATGAGACGGAACAATGTATACAGATTGAGGCAGAACAAATGTGGATGTAACGGCCGATTCCTTACTCTGCGGAGGATGCACGCCCGTCTCGATCGATGGCAGCCAGAACGACGGGGCCACTCCCATCACCAACATCAAAACGGCGAGCGGACACAAGACGGCAAGCTCCATGAAGTGCAGATCGTGAGCCGGCTTTGACGCGGTCAGCACGCTCTCCGGCCCGTAAAAGAGGCGCTGGACAAGCCAAAGCATGTAGGCCGCGCCCAGAATCACGCCCATCGAGGCAGCAATCGCCCAGCCTCGGCTTACGCCGGTGAAGGTACTCGAGAGGATCAGGAACTCGCCCACAAAATTGTTCAGGATGGGCAGTCCGATCATGGCCAGGGAAGTGATGACGAAGAGCGTAGCCGTGCGCGGCAGCTTGCCTGCCAGGCCGCCGTAGTCGCCGATCTGGCTGGTGGCGTATCGATCGTAGAGAGCGCCGAGCAGCAGGAACAACGCGCCGTCGACGACGCCGTGGCTGAGGATCTGGTAGACCGCGCCGGCTGTACCCGTAAATGTGAAGCCGTAGATGCCGAGCGTAATCAGGCTCAGATGGCTCAGGGCCGCGAAGGCCACCAGTCTCCAGAAGTCGCGCTGCACCAATGCCAGGCACGCGCCGTAAAGAATGCCAGCGACCGCGAGACCAATCATCAGCGGAGCCAACAACCGCGCCTGAGCGGGGAAGAGCCCCACGTGGAAACGCAGCATGGAGTAGAGGCCCAGCTTGCCGGCCACCACCATAGCCAGGGCCACCGGCGCTTCGCAGTAGGTATCCGCCAGCCAGCCGTGCAGCGGGAAGACCGGTACCTTGACCGCAAAGGCGAGCAGAAATGCCAGCGCCACCCAGAACATCTGGTAGGCGGGAAAGTTTCCGTGGGCGATTAGGATTTGCAGCGTGGTAAAGTCGAAGCTGCCCGTCCGGGCGTATAGCCACAGGACTGCCACCAACAGCGGCGCGGAGGGAATGAAGGTGAAGAGGAAGAACCTGAGCGCGGCCTTGGATCCTTCCTTGCGGCCATACATGGAGATCAATATGGCCATGGGAACCAGCGACAGCTCCCAGAAGCCGTAGTAGAGCATCAGGTCCAGCGAAATGAAGACGCCGAACATGGCCGTCTGCTGCACCAGAAAAAGCGAGTAGAAGACCTTGCGCCGCTCGCCAATGGCGTTCCAACTGGCCAGTACGCCCACCGGGGCCAGCAGCCCGGTGAGGACAACCAGCCAGAGACTCAGCCCATCCACGCCCACGTGATAGAAGATGGCGGGTTTTTCAATCCACGCGCGTTTGATCTCGAACTGGAAGCCGCCCTGGCTGAGGGCAAAGTGGGCGGGCAGATGGAGCGTGAGGCCGAAGGTGGCCAAAGACGTGAGCAAGGCGATCCAGTTGGGCAGCTTGAAGCGGTCGGGGACCAACACGACCAACGCCGCTCCGGCCAGCGGAAGCAGGAGAATCAACGTGAGAATCGATTGGTTTATCGCTGTCATTCTCTAGTGCCCCGCCACTTTCAAGACCAACTCCAGAGAAGCCGGCCACACCGTTGCCCACGGAACCAGCACAAACAAGAGCACGGCCGCCGCGCCTGCCGCCAGCCACGCGGCATAGGAGCGAATGTTGCCCGACTGCCACTGCTGCAAAAGCGCCCCCGTAAACGTGGCCATGCCTCCGAGCAGCCAGGCGATGCCGCCCAGCAGCGCCGTATCCACGACCCAGCCCAGCAGGTACCTCGAGATGCCCAGCAGCGGCTTGACCAGCGTCGCGCCATAAAACTCGTCAACGTAATACTTATTGGCCAGCAGCTTGTAACCGCCGGGAAGAGCTGCGGCCAGTTGCGCCGGCCGCGTGGGCTTTTGCCGGTAGAGCAGATCGGCCGCCAGCCAGCCCGCGACCGCCACGGCAACAGCCGCGATGCTCAGCATCAGATCCAGATGCGCGTTGCCTGCCTGCGCGGCCCGCACGCCCACCGCGGGCGCCAGAAAAGCGCCGAAGCGCCCCACGCCCATCCAGGCGCCGCTGATCCAGCCGCCGCCCATCGAGAGAGCGGCGAGAATCACCATCGGGCCGAGCATCGACCACGGGGTCGAGTGATGATCGCCGGCCTCGCCGCGCGGCTGGCCCAGAAAGGCCAGATACCACAGCCGGAACATATAGAACGAGGTCAGCATCGCCGTAACCAGTCCCACAAGCCACAGCACCCGGCCATTTGCTCCCTGCGTAAAAGCCGCGTAGAGAATCGCGTCTTTCGAAAAGAATCCGGAGAAGGGAGGAAATCCGGCGATGGTGAAAACGCCGACAGTGGTCACGGCAAAGGTGACCGGCAGCTTTCTCCACAACCCGCCCATCTTGCGCAGATCCTGCTCGCCGCCGATGAAATGAATCACCGAGCCCGCGGCCAGAAAGAGCAGCGCCTTGAAGAAAGCGTGCGTGACCAGGTGAAAGATGGCTGCCGAATAAGCCGCCACGCCGCAGCCCAGGAACATATAGCCGATCTGCGAGATGGTGGAGTAGGCCAGCACGCGCTTGATATCGTTCTGCGCCAGTCCGATGGTGGCCGCAAAGAGGGCCGTGGCCGCGCCGATGACCGCAACCACGCTCAGCGCAAAGGGCGAATGGTCGAACAAAACATGCGTGCGGGCGATCATGTAGACGCCGGCGGTGACCATGGTGGCCGCGTGGATGAGCGCGGAGACCGGCGTGGGGCCTTCCATGGCGTCGGGCAGCCAGATATAGAGCGGAAGCTGCGCGCTCTTGCCGATGGCGCCCAGCAACAGGCAGAGAGCGATGACGGTGAGCACGCCGCCCTGCCAGCGGGGGCTGGCCGCGAGCCTGGCGCCGATCTCTCCGAAGGTCAGGGTACTGAACTGTTCCAAAAGCAGGAACATTCCTATCAGGAACCCAACGTCGCCGATGCGGTTGACGATGAAAGCTTTCTTGCCCGCGTCCGCCGCTGAAGTTTTCTTGAAGTAGAAGCCAATCAGCAGGTACGACGCCAGGCCCACGCCCTCCCAGCCCACAAACATCAGCAGCGCATTGCCGGCCAGCACCAGCACCGTCATGAAGAACATGAAAAGGTTGAGATAGGAGAAGTAGCGCGCGTAGCCCTCGTCCTCGTGCATATAGCCGACGGAGTAGACGTGAATCAGGAAGCCGACGCCGGTGACGACGAGCAGCATGATCAGCGAAAGCTGATCGAGGACGAAACTGAAGTCCGCATGCAGCGCGCCGACGTTGATCCACGGGTACGGGCAGGTCTCCACCCAGGGCAGGGAACTGGCCGGGGGCCAGGGCAGGGAACCCAGCGCATGAATAGATTCCCGACTGATCCCGAAGAAATCCAAAGCCGCAATCAGCACCACGCAGAACGATGCCAGCGGCGCCAGCAGCGCGACCGTAGTCACCAGCCACTTCGGCAGCCTTCGGCCGAGGAGTCCGTTGAACAGAAACCCGGCCAGAGGCAGCAGGGGAATCAGCCAGAGATGAAGGGGTGCGTTCATAGTTTCATCAGGTCGATACGGTCGACGGCCAGGGTAGCGCGGGCGCGGAAGACGGCAATGATGATGGCCAGTCCCACGGCAGCCTCCGCCGCGGCCACCATCATCACAAAGAAGACGAAAATCTGGCCCTTCACCGCGTGCCACTGGTAGGCGAAGGTCACAAAGGAGAGATTCACGGCGTTGAGCATCAGCTCAATGGACATGAAGACGGTGATCAGGTTGCGCTTGATAAGGAAACCGACCACGCCGAGCGAAAACAGCACCGCGCTCAACAGCAGGTACCAGGAGACGGGAACTTCCTGCGTGAAGATGGAATTCATTGCCCGGGCGTCCTTTCTCCGTCGTGGCGGGCCAGCGCGACCGCGCCCAGAATGGCGATAAGAACGAGCACCGAGGTCACCTCAAAGGGCAGCAGCAGTTCGTGGAAGAGCACCCGGCTCAGGTCTTCAGTGGAAGTCATGCCTTCCTGCACTCCCGCCACGCCCAGGCCCTGCGCCTTCAGAATCACGGTGGCGAGAACGCCCAGGATGACCACTACAGCGGGAAAACCCACAGCGCGCGCCACGCGGCTGCCCAGGGTGCGTTCTTCGCGACCGGCGTTGAGCAGCATCACCACGAAGGTGAACAGGACCATGATGGCCCCGGCATAGACGATGATCTGCGCGATGGCCAGGAACTCCGCGCCCAGCAACAGGTAGAGCACGGCCAGCGAGGTCATCACCACAATCAGCGATAGGGCGCTCGAGATGGGATGGCTCTGGAGCAGGAGGTTGATGGCTCCGGCCAGGCAGAATCCGGCAAACAGGACAAACAGGATCAGGTGCATCGCGTCCCTGGCGTGCGGGCAAGAGCCGGAAAAAATCCGGCTGGTTAGAGGATAGAGTGGTGAGCAAACGGCTCTAAAAATCCATCCCGATTGTAAATCAGTGGTAGGCAAGCCAAAGGCTTGTTCCCACAATGTTCAGAATGGCCAGCGGCATGAGGATTCGCCATCCGAAGTTCATTAACTGGTCATAGCGGAAGCGGGGCAGCGTTCCCCGCACCCAAACGTACAGGAAGAGAAAGCAAAAGACCTTGAGCACAAACCAGAAAATCGGAAAGAGAGCATGAACCAGGACGTTCTCCGGCGGCGGCACCAGGTCGCCGAGGGGGCTGGTCCATCCGCCCAGAAAGAGCAGCGTGGCCACGCAGCCCACGTTGATCATGTTGGCGTATTCGGCCATGAAGAACATGGCGAATTTCATGGAGCTGTACTCGGTGTGGTAGCCGCCGGTCAGCTCGCTCTCCGCCTCGGGCAGATCGAAGGGCGAGCGGTTGGTCTCAGCGTAGGCCGCCATGAGGTAAATGAAGAAGGCCACAAACTGGAATCCTCCGAAGATGTTCCAGGTGGCGACGCCCGTGGTGGCCTGCTGCTCCACGATGACGCGCAAGTTGAGCGAGCCGGCGCGCAGCACCACGCCTACCAGCGATAGCCCCAGCGCCAGTTCGTAGCTGATCAACTGCGCCGAGGAGCGTAGCGCGCCCAGCAGCGAATACTTGTTGTTGGACGACCACCCGGCCAGCGCGATGCCGTAGACGCCCATGGAGGTGACGCCGAGAATCACCAGCAGGCCGATGTTGACGTCGGAAATCTCGAAGAGATCCAGGCCACCCGGCCCGATCCGGGGTTCGCCGAAGGGAACAACAGCGATGGAGACCAGCGCGGCGCCCAGGGCGATGATGGGCGCCAGCAGATAAAGCGGCTTGTAAACCGCGGAGGGGATCAGATCCTCTTTCAAAAAGGATTTCGCGCCATCCACCAGCGGCTGCAGCAGGCCGAAGGGGCCCACACGGCTGGGACCCCAGCGGTTCTGAATGCGGCCCACCAGCTTGCGCTCCAGCAGCACGGTGTAGGCGACGCCCAGCAGCATCACCACCGTCACCACGGCCACCTTAAGCAGGCTCCACAGAAAGAATTGCAGTATCGTCACTTGCCTTCAGCCTCGTCCTTCCTTTTAAATTGTCATCCTAAGCGAAGCGTAGCGGAGTCGAAGAACCTACGGTTGCTTTTCGCTCATCTCATCGAAGATTCAGAAATAACTCAATCCGCTGCGGACTCTTTCAACTCCTGCGCCTGATGCCTTTCGAGTTCCTTGAGCGTAGTGCAGTACCGGCCCAGCGTTCCGGAAGTGAACAATCCGTTGTGCGCGGGAACCACCAGGCCGGGCTGTGCCTCAGTCAGAGCCGAAACCGGCACAAAGCCGGGCTCCGTGCGCATCTCGTTGCCTCCTAAGAGATTGATCCGATCCAGGGCATAGCCGGGAACAAGACGCTCGATCTCGTCCAACACCGCCAGGGGATCAAAGGGGCTCAGCTTCGGCTCCAGGTTATTGGCCGCCAGCCACACCGCGTGGCGATCCGCCTCGCCGGCCTGCGCGCCGCGCGACTGTCCCAGATCGGCCGTTACGCCGCCCTTGCCAAAGGGAACAAGGGCCTTCACATCCACGCCCATAGCCCCGGCCAGCCGTACCAGAATCTCGAAGTCCGGCTTCACGCCGGCGCGGTCAGCCGCCTTTCTTACCAGTTGCACATCGCCGTACGTACTGGTTACCGTGCCGGCCTTTTCGTAGAGGCTGGCGGCGGGAAGCACCACGTCGGCCAGGGTCGAGGTCTCGGTGAGAAAGAGGTCCTGAACGATAACGAAGGTTTTCTTCAAGTCCGCGGGATCCACGCCCGGCCTGGCCATCGGATTGGCGCCGACTACCAGCAATGCGCCCAACTTGCCTTTACCTGCCGCATCGAACATCTCCGTCAGGCACTTGCCTGGCTTCGTGGGAAGACCCGGATACTCATCAAAGGCGCCGGGCGCCGTCACCGGCACATAGCCTGGCAGCAGGTCGGGTAAAAGCCCCATGTCGGCGGCGCCGCGAGAGTTGACGTGGTCGCCGAGGAAGGCAAAGCGCACATTGCCGCGCTTCAATCCCCAGGCGACCAGCGATTCGACTACCCGGCCTCTAAACTCCTGGCCAAAGACCACCACCAGCGACTCCTCGGCCAGCACGGCCTTGCTGAAGTCGGCGTTCTCATTCTTGGCATCGTTGCGGCTCAGGTAGGCGGCCAGGGCCTGGTAGCCGTTCTCCGGCAATTGCAGTATGGCCTTGGCCTGCCGCTCCAGCTTGATGGGCCTGGAATTGGCGATATACAGCCGGGCGCGGTTCAGCCGCACGTTGGTGCGCAGGCTCCACGCCAGCAGCGGATGCTCCTCAGTAGGATTGCCGCCGATCAGCAAAATCGCCGGAGCCGTTGCGATGTCGCGCAGGCTGGCTGCCTTATCCATTTGTCCGGCCAGGGCGCGTGCAAAGGCCGCGTAATCCGTACTGCGCTGGTGGTCGATGTTGTTGGTCTGGAGCACCGTGCGGGCAAACTTCTGCAGCAGGTAGTTCTCTTCGTTCGTGGTCCGGTTGGAGCCGACGACTCCAATCGCCGCGCCGCCTTTGCTGTCGCGAATCTCTTTCAGTTTGTCAGCAGCGTAGCGCAACGCATGCTCCCAGGTGGCCTCAACCAGCTTGCCCTCGGCGTTGCGTACCAGCGGCCTGGTCAGCCGCTCCGGGCTCTCGACAAAATCGAAGCCGAAGCGGCCCTTGGCGCAGAGAAAGTCGCCGTTGATGCCGCTCTTGTCGCGATTGTCCGCGCGCACAATCGCCGCGCCATCGTTCACCTGCCGCACGCCTAGCGTCACCTTGCAGCCGTCGGCGCAATGAGCGCATACCGTGGAGACGTGATTCATCTCCCAGGGCCGGGTCTTGTAGCGGTAGCTGCCGCTGGTCAAGGCGCCCACCGGACAAATGTCGATGCACATGCCGCACTGCTCGCAGTTCAGATGGTCGCCGCCGTTGGGCGCAATCACCGAGTGGACGCCGCGGTTCTGCACGCCCAGCGCCCACACGTCCATGCCCTTGCCGCAGACGCGAATGCAGCGGTAACAAAGGATGCAGCGCGGGCGGTCAAAATAGACGGCGGGCGACCACTGCTGTTCCTCACGGTGCTCTTTTGCCTCCGCATACAGGCTTTCGCCGGCTCCGTACTTGAAGGTCATATCCTGCAGTTCACACTCGCCGCCGGCGTCGCAGACCGGGCAGTCGAGCGGGTGGTTGCCCAGCAGCAGTTCGATGGTAGCCTTGCGCGCCTGAGCAATTTCGGGCGAATCAGTGATGAAGACCTGGCCCTCGGCGACCGCGGTGGTGCAGGCCGTTTGCAGCTTGTGCACTTTTTCCTGGCGCACCACGCACATGCGGCAGGCAGCCTGCAAGGAGAGCCCGGGGTAATAGCAGAAAGCCGGTATCTCGATGCCCGCCTTGCGGCAGGCGTCAATCAGCAGCGTCCCCGCGGGAGCGGTCAGCTTCTTTCCATCGACTTTGAAGGTTACGTCTGCCATTCGTCTCCAGCGCCCTTAAATCACGGTCATTTCCACATGCCTGCCGAACGGGCAGGGCTTGCCGTTCAGGTGGTCCTCAAACTCCTTGCGGAACTTTTTCACAAATCCCAGCATGGGCATGGCCGCCGCGTCGCCCAACGGGCAGAAGGTGTGGCCCAGCATGTTCTCGGCCAGATGCTGAATGTTGTCAATATCATTGGATGTGCCGAAGCCGGCATGGAAGCGGGTGAGCGACTTCTTCAGCCAGTCCGTGCCCTCGCGGCAGGGAATGCACCAGCCGCAGCTTTCGTGCTGGTAGAAGCTGATGGTGCGCAGGGCAAACTCCACCATGCAGGTATGGTCGTCGAGCACCATCACGCCGGCCGAGCCCAGCATGGAGCCGGTCTTTTCCACCTGGTCGAAGTCCATGCCGATATCGATCTCCTCGGGCAGCAGCGCCGGGGTTGAGGAGCCTCCGGGAATCACAGCCTTCAGCTTTCGCCCGCCGCGGATTCCACCGGCAACTTTATAGATCATCTTCTTCAGGTTGTAGCCCATGGGCAGCTCGTAGACGCCGGGCCGCTCCACGTGGCCGCTGATGGAGAACAGGCGCGTTCCTCCATTGCCCGGTGTGCCCACAGCGGCATAGGCCGCGCCGCCCATCTCGATCACCTGCGGCACGGTAGCGATGGTCTCGGCATTATTGATCACCGTGGGACCGCCGTAGAGACCGACCACGGCAGGGAAGGGCGGCTTGATGCGCGGAATCCCCCGCTTGCCTTCCAGAGACTCCATCAGCGCCGACTCTTCGCCCGCCTCGTATGCGCCCGCGCCGGTCTGGGTAATGATCTGGAACTCGTTCCCCGAGCCGAAGATGTTCTTGCCCAGAAAGCCCTTTGCGTAGGCTTCGGCGACGGCTTTCTCCATGATCTCCAGCAGGTAGCGGTACTCGCCGCGCAGGTAGATAAAGCCCGTCCTGGCTCCGATGGCCAGCCCGGCGATGATCGTACCCTCAATCACTGCATGAGGATCGTGCAAAAAGATCAAGTGATCCTTGCAGGTTCCAGGCTCGCTCTCGTCGCCGTTGACCAGCACGTATCTGGGCCTGGACGACCTCTTGGGCACGGCCGCCCATTTGAGGCCCGCCGGAAAGCCCGCGCCGCCGCGCCCGCGCAGGTTACTGGCCTTCATCTCGCCGATGATCCATTCCGGCCCTTGTTCGAGGCACTTTTTCACGGATGCGTAGCCGCCGAGTTTAAGATAGCGGTCGATCTTTTCCGCGCCCAGGCCAAAGCGGCGGGAGACGATCTTGACTTCATCGGGATGGGAGACCAGCCTAGGCATCGGTTTTCTTCCCTGCGGCCTCGGCCTTCCACCCCAGCGACCCCGGCTCTGCGAGCCACCCGTCGCTGGGAACCCCGGCCTGTCCGCGATAACCGTCCAGAATGCCGGGCACAAGCTCCGGCTTGAGCTCGTCATGGAAGTCGTAATTCACCTGGATGGCGGGCGCCCACGAGCAGGCCCCGATGCACTCCACCTCCTGAAGTGAAAAGATGCCGTCCGGCGTGATGCTGTTGGGGCCGATTCCCAGTTCATCCTGGAAGCGCTCGTAGAGCTCATAGGCCCCATTCAGCATGCAACTGAGGTTGGTGCATACCTGGATGTTGTACCTGCCCACCGGCTTGAAGCGCAGCATGGAGTAGTAGCTGGCCACGTTGCGCACTTCGAGCTCGGTGATGCCGATGCGCTGGGCCACCTCGCTGATGACCGCGTCGGAGAGGTAGCCGATCTCGTCCTGCGCATAAAGCAGCATGGGAACCAGCGCCGAGCGCTTCGCCGGGTACTTCTCCACCAGCGCGTCGAAGCGGGCCGCCAGTTGCGGCGAAAACAGGCTCATGGTCTCTGAATTCAACGGTCAATCTCTCCCAGCACGATGTCGATAGAGCCGATGACCGCAACCAAGTCGGCAATCATGCGGCCCTTGCACATGGTTTCAATGGCCTGCAAGGTGGCGAAGGACGGATTGCGCATGTGCACGCGATACGGTTTGGCCGTGCCGTCCGATACCACGTAGTAGCCCATCTGCCCGCGTGGGCTCTCGATGCCCTGGTAGACCTCGCCGGCCGGCACTTCAAACCCCTCGGTCACGATCTTGAAATGATGAATCAGCGCCTCCATCTGGGTCTTCATCTTTTCCCGGTCGGGAAGGACGACTTTCGGCGCGTCGGCCTTGATCGGCCCCTCGGGCATCCCATCCAGCGCCTGCTGAATGATCTTCACGCTCTCGCGCATCTCCACCAATCTGACTTCATACCGCGCCCAGCAATCGCCGTCGGTGGAGACGGGCACCTTGAACTGAAACTTCTCATAGCCGCAATAAGGCATATCGCGGCGCAGGTCGAAGTCCACGCCCGAGGCCCGCATGGGCGGCCCGGTCACGCCCAGCGCAATGGCATCGGCGGCCGGGAGAATGCCCACGCCTTTCAGCCGGTTGCGAAAGATCGGGTTGCCGGTCAGCAGGTTGGAATACTCGTCGATCTTCTCCGGAAAAATGTGGATAAACGACTGCACGCGGTGGTAGAAGTCGAGCGGCGGTTCCATGGCGAGGCCGCCGACGCGAATGTAGCTGGTCATCATCCGCTGGCCTGACAAACCTTCGAAAATCCTGAGAATCTCTTCGCGTTCGCGGAAGCAATAGAGAAAGACGGTGAGGGCGCCAATGTCCATGGCGTGGGTGCCCAGCCACACCAGGTGTGAATTCAGCCGTGTCAGCTCGGCCAGCAGCACCCGCAGCCACTGGGCTTTTTCGGGAATCTCCAGTGAAAGCAGTCTCTCCACGGCCAGGCAATAGCACAGGTTGTTGGCCATGGGGCTGAGGTAGTCGATGCGGTCGGTGAGCGGGACCACCTGCTGATAAAACTTGGCCTCGCAGGTCTTCTCGATGCCGGTGTGCAGGTAACCGATCTCCGGGTAGACGCGGAGAACAATCTCCCCGTCGATCTCCACCACCAGGCGCAGAACGCCGTGCATGGACGGATGCTGCGGCCCCATGTTGAGGATCATGTGCTGGTCCCTGGCGCCAATGGCCATGGGGGCTTCAAGGATGGGCGTGCCTCCAACGTCGCTCATCAGCGGTACCCCTCCACCGGATAGTCCTTGCGCAGGGGATGGCCTTGCCAATCGTCGGGCATCATGATGCGGCGCAGGTTGGGATGCCCGTCGAAGCGCACGCCGAAGAGATCGAAGACTTCGCGTTCGTAGAAATTGGCCGAGGGCCAGACCCGCGTGATGGTTTCCACCGACGGATCGGCCTCGTCCAGCAGCACGCGTAGCCGGATGCGCTCCTTGTAGGAGTGCGACAGAATGTGGTAGCTCAACTGGAAGCGCGGCGACGAGGGGTACCAGTCGACCGCGGTCAGGTCCTCGAAAAAGTTGTAGCCGGCTGTCTTGACGGCATCAGCCGCGGCGCGAATCTCTTCCGCCGCAATGGTCAGTGTCAACTCATTGCGGTCGAATTTCGCATCCGTCAGGGCCTGCGCGTTCCAGGCAAGAATGGCTTTGACCGCCGGGTGCCCGGGAAGACCTTCGAGCACGGCCGCCTTGCCGGTGAATGTGCCGCCTTTGACCACCTAGAGGTCCGCCTTGTCCTGGCTCCAGTTCAGGATGCCCTTGCGCACGATGTAGTAGAGTCCCACGGCTACAAAACCCAGATAGACCAGCATCTCCCAGAAGCCGAAGAGCCGGGAACCGGTGATCTGAGGCAGTTTGCGGTAGACCACCGCCCAGGGCATGATGAACACCGCTTCCACGTCGAAGAGGATGAACAGCACGGCCACCATGTAAAAGCGCACGCTGAAGCGCCCCCGGGCGTCGCCCACGGCCTCGATTCCGCACTCGTAAGCGGCCAGCTTGGTGGCCGAGTTGCGATGCCGTCCAACAAACCACGATGCCGCAACCATCCCCAGCCCAAGCAAAAACGCGGCAAGAATCTGCATTAATAGCGGGAGATACTGCCAGTAGTAAGGGATCATTGCCGCCCAATCCGAAAAAATCCGTTAAGATTGCACCCCGCCACCACGAGCGCCAACGGCTCCGATCAAACAGGATGCTGTTTTGAGATTAGGTTTTCAGCCTCATCCCGTCAAGGCAGTGTGGGGCGGGCGCGCCGGGGACCGGCTGCAAGCGGCTGGAACAGGGAATCGTCTTCGCGGCGCTTGACAGGCATTCGTTTGCAGATGATTACGTGGCCTTGTGAGAGGCTTTTTCTTAGCCGGCCAGGTTCAGGCCTGCGGGGACGGGCGCAGCATCCGCGAACTGCGTCACTGGAATTCCCATTTTTGTACACAATTACCTGGCTGTTCATGAACGGGAAACAGTACGTTCGTCATCTGAAAAGTGTGACCAACTGGCCGAAGAACAGGGTGAGGATATACGCCATGGCAGCTACCACGACTACCTATTTCCCGATTCCGGTTTCAGCGCCGGCCGTTTTCCCTGCTGGTTTGCGCCGCCAACACCGCCGCATTACTCCCCGGGCTGGGCGCGCCATGAAGATCCTGGGTCACGCTATCGCATACCTCACCGATGAGCTCTACCAGGAAAGCGCAGCATTTTCTGCCAACAGCTCGCAAATGAAGGCCGTGCAGCTGCTTATGTCGCTTAACCGGACGGTATATTTCGAGTGTCCGGCAGTGCCCACCTTTGGCGAACGTTGGCGTTTCATACTGCAACTTCTCTGGGCATAATCCTACTCGAGGGGCGCTTCAAGATTAACCTTCAATTACTGGCCGAAGGCCAGCACCGCCAGCAACAGCAGCCACGCCAGGCCCATGGTGTGCCAGAACCATGCGGTCGCGTCCACGGCGATCTGGCGGAACTCCACGCGTTTGAGCATACCCAGGGCGCTCAGGCAGAGGATCAGGGCGGTTAGGCCGGCAATCAGATGGGCGGCATGCAGGCCGGTGATGACGTAGAAGAAGTAGCTTGCCGGCGTCGCCCAGCGATCAAAGGCAAAGCCCTGCGCCGTCAATTGTCTCCAGGCCATAATCTGACCGGTGAGAAACAGCGCGCCCAACATAAGTGTCGCAGCCACCCAGGGCAGCGTGCGGCGCAGCGCAGGCCGGCCCAGCCCCAGCCATTCCTCCAGCACGTCAACTTCGCGAAAGATATTCCGCCGGGCCCGTTCCATGGTCAGGCAGCTCAGCAGCAGCACCGCGGTATTCAGGTAGAGAATGGGCGGCAGAAGCACGGGCTGCCAGTCGCCGTTCAGCAGGTGAGTTCGGGGATCCATGCGCATGCCAGCCTGGCGCACGAAGAAGAAGAGCACCAGCACGGCAAAGAAAAGCATGTCGGCCGCAAGGGCGGAGAATACGAAGAAGCGAATGCGGTAAAGCAGTTCGCGCGGGCCCCGGTGCTGGTTTTTACCGTCGTCGTCACCCCCGCCGCCGCCCCCGCCGGTTGGCCGGCGGTCCAGTGGCGGTTTGCCGCCGATGCTGGGCTCTTTCCGTTCCGTTTCCGCTGGGGTGTGCGTAAAGGTGGAAAGCATGGGGCCTCTGTGAACAAGAGATTACTCCAGCTTTGGCTTGGACGCACTTAGATTCGCAAGAAATGGAATCAATGCGGCTAGGAAAAACTCATTCAGACGAACTCATTCAGGGGAAGGCCGGCACAAATGCACCGTGCCCCATCCTTTCGCGTTTTTTCTGGCAAAAGGGTGGGAAAGCACAGACTCAACCGGGTCCATATTCATTTGCAACGCGCGCCGGTAACCATTTGGACAAAAAGGCGGTGAACCCGCCGGTCGCGCGAAAGCTCGGGATGAAAGGTGGCAGCCATGATCCTGCCCTGCCGCACCAGCGTCGGAAATCCTTCGCGAAGGGCCAGCACCTGGACGCCTGCGCCGGTTCCGACGATACGCGGGGCTCGAATAAAGACCATCTCCAGCGGGCCGCCGGAAAGCATGGTTTCGGCGGTCAGGATGGTCGAGTCGATCTGGCGGCCATAGGCGTTGCGCTCCACCACGGCATCCAGCACGCCCAGGCTGCGCTGCGCCGGGTTGCGAACCTCCCGCGCCAGCAGAATGGTTCCGGCGCAGGTGCCTAAAACCGGTTTGCGGCCGCAAAACTCTTTCAATACTTCGAAAAAGCGGTGCTTCTCCAGGAATCTCAGCATGGTGGTCGACTCGCCGCCGGGCAGGATCAGCCCATCCAGAGCGGCCAACTGGTCCGGTTTGCGCACATCAACAGGCTCGGCGCCGGCCTCTGCAAGCGCCTCGGCGTGAGCAGCATAGTCGCCTTGAATTGCCAGTACGCCGATAGCAGGCGGGAGATGGTCGGTCAATTTGCTGCTCCGGATGTTGGCGTTGCTGGGGTGAATTCAAAGGGATTGAAGACAGGTACATTGAAGCGAAGGAAGTCTTTTGCATTCCGGGTAGCTACGACCAGTTTCATGACTCTGGCTGTGGCCGCAATCATGGCGTCGGCGCTCTGATCGGCAGAAACCCCATGCATCAGACGGGCCCACTCGCGAAAGATCGCTCCGTCGGCCGGTAGAACTGTGTAGTAGACCATCAAACCTTCGATCCAGGACTCCAACTCAGCGGCCTTGGCCGGATCCTGCATGCGCATGATCTCCGCTCCTGCCTGCGCTTCTGCAAGAACAACAGCCGGAATGGCGAGTTGATGGATTGGCATGGACCGCCGCCATGCTGTCACTGCGCCGTGAGGGCGCGGTTTGCGGAATTCCGAGACGATGTTGGTATCGAGAAGATAGGTCATAACTGCTCTTCATCGTCGAAGGGAAAGGGGCGGAGCTTGAGGACGGGACGCAATCCGAGGGGGAGATTGCGTGGTCCCTTAGGATCAAGCAGCGGGTCGGGAATGGTCTTTTGGGCAGTTTCCTTCAAGTGCTTCCACTCGTCGATGGGAACCAGGACAGCCGTCTCCACGCCGCGGCGGGTGACAATCTGCGGTCCGTCCTTGAGGGTGGCGTCGAGGAACTCGCTGAAGCGCGCTTTCGCGTCGTAGACCTGCCAAGCCATGCTAAACCTCCTTATATAGTCATATCACTAGTCATATGACTATGTCAACCGCCTGCGGTGGGGCGAGCGGCCTTCGGCGTGGTGGACGATCGGGGGCGGTTTCCCACTTCACAAAGTACGCGAAGGATGATGAGTCCACTCTTCCTCTGTATAACGTCCTCCCAGAACAAAGGCGTCGCCGGAAGGCATATTTAAGCCGGCACGTACCGCTCGATGGAGATGTTCTTTTCGTGCTCCCTGGTCTTGGACACGTCATAGGCGAGCTGCATGCGAAGGAGATGGTCCATCTCCGGGCCGAATGCTTTTTCGATGCGCAGCGCCATCTCGGGTGTCAGGGCGGACTTGCCGTTGAGAAGATCGGAGAGCGTAGCGCGGCGCACCTGCAAAATCTCCGCGGCCTTTGACACGCTGAGGCCGAGCGCTTCGATGACTTCGGTCTTAATCAGGCTTCCTGGATGGGGCGGGTTCTTCATGGGCATTTCGGCCTCCTCAGTGGTAGTCGATCAGGTCAATATCGCTGGCGGCATTGGCATCTTCGTCATAGCGGAAGATCAATCGCCAGTTTCCGGTTACGGTCAGGCTCCAAAACCCCTTCAGGTCACCTTTGAGCGGATGCAGCTTCCAGCCGGGGAACCTGCCGAGTTGTTCCAGCGTCCCGGCGGTTTCGATGGCGAAGAGCAGTTTGCCCAACTTGTCAGCCATTGCAGAGGGCAAAAAACGGGCGTTTCCGTTTTCGTAGAACTGCCCAGGCCGTTGTGACGAAACCGGACCAGATGCATGGCGCCTCACGTATCTATTATGTACGGTATCTCCGTACGTGTCAAGTGGTCCTGCGGAGGCCTTCGGCTCGGGGAACGAACAGGGATGGTTTCCACCCTCGCTAGAAAAACGCAAGGATGGGGCACCTGGCACCCTATCATCTTGGTATCGTCAGACCTGCGTATCAAAGCCTTCTACGGAACCAGCGAAAACGCGGTTAAAACGCAACTCTGGATCGCCATCTCGGTCTACCTGCTGGTCGCCATCGTCAAAAAGCGTCTCGATCTGCCCGGCTCGCTCTACACTTTGCTGCAAGTCCTCTCAGTTACCATGTTCGAGAAAATGCCCATTTCACAAGCACTTCAGCAAAAGGACTACACAAATCCGCAGCTAACTTACTCCAACCAACTGATTCTGTTCGAGTTTTAACCGGACAGTAGTGCGATATTTTTAGATAGGGGTTCCACGCCCACGGCGCAGGAAGAGAAGCGATGGAAGTCTTACACCCGCATTGCGCCGGTCTGGATGTGCATAAGGAGTCCGTGGTGGCTTGCGTTCGCCACATGGTCGATGGAAAGGTCGCCCCACAAGTCAAGACCTTCAAGACGACAACCCAGGATCTGATGGCCTTGTCGGATTGGCTGTCGGCGGAAGGTTGTACGCATATTGCCATGGAGGCGACGGGCGTCTACTGGAAGCCAGTCTGGCACATTCTCTCCGATGGCGAGTTCGAGTTGATTCTGGCTAACGCTGCTCACGTCAAGAACGTGCCCGGCCGCAAGACGGATGTCAACGATTCCGCCTGGCTGGCCGATCTGATGGCCCATGGACTCGTCCGGCCCAGCTTCGTGCCCGACGAGCCAACCCAGCAGATGCGCGATCTGCTGCGCACCCGCAAGCAGATGGTACGGGAACGCTCCAGCCACATCCAGCGCATCCAGAAGACGCTGGAGGATGCCAACATCAAGATTGGATTCGGTGGTAACCAACATACTGGGCCTCAGCGGGCGGCGCATTATCGAAGCCTTGATCGGCGGCCAGACCGTGCCCCAGGCCTTGGCGGCGCTGGCCATTTCGACAACCGCGCCAAAGACAAACAGGTCAAGAGACTCGTCAGCCGATTGGAAAACCTCGGATTTGAAGTGAAAATCACTCCCTTGGCAGCGTAAGCAAAGCGTAGTTTCTTTTTAGGGCACGACCGGGGTACCCTCTGGGTCGGGTCGGGTCGCGTGCTGAAAAGTGCCGAAAAAACAAGAGGTTTTAACCCCTGGGGGATCGCAACAGGGATACGGTAGCTATTTATGAAACACGCTCTTAGATAACTTGTGAAACAAGCGTCCGCTGTAACTGTCAAAAACCTCACTTGACCAGCTTCTGCACCACCGCAATCAACTGATCCGCGTTGAAAGGCTTGACGATCCAGCCGGTCGCGCCCGCCTTGCGTCCCGCATCCTTCTTCTCCGCCTGCGACTCGGTGGTCAGCATCAGGATGGGCGTGAACCCATATCCCGGCAGCTTGCGCACCGCGGTGATCATCTGGATTCCATCCACATTGGGCATATTCAGATCGGTGATCACCAGGTCGTACTGCTGCCCGCCGGCCTTGGCCAGCCCATCCTTGCCATCGACGGCCTCCGCCACCCCATAACCCGCCTTGGTCAGGGTGAAACTGACCATCTGCCGAATGCTGGCCGAATCGTCAACGGTTAAGATTTGTCTCATCGTCAGCCCTCGCACACCCTCCAATCAGGGTTCCCTCCACATCGGAATATCGGCTCCCGCCTAAAACAGTTCAACATCGTTTCCCGCCAGGTTCTGTTGCGCCGCCGGCAGAGGCCCTCCAGCCAGTGCCGCGCGCAGCACCTCGCGCTCCATCTCCGTAGTGTAGGATGCGGAAAATATCGCTTCCGTCTCTCCCCGGTCGCAGCGCTCGCGCGCATCCGGACAATCGGACTCCAACTGGAGTTTCACCCTTTCAATCTCGCCCAATACGGCGCCGATCAAGGCAAAACTGGCATCCAGGCGATCCCTGGTGGCGCCAATGACTGCCATCTTGGCCTGCAACATGCCCGTAGCGGCCTCAATCTCTTCCGCCTTTTGGGCTGTAAATCCAGCCGCCGCGCGCAGATTTTCCAAACCCGCCCGGGTAACGGCCTGTGCCTCTTCCAGCGCGCCTTTGCCGGCCTGGGAAAAGGCTTGCATCCCGCCCTTGGCCTGCTCCACCATGCACAAAATCTGCTCCATGGCCTGCTCCGACCGCTCCGTCATCCCGCTCCAGGCCGTTGGATTCGCTTGATGCTCTGCGAGATCTCCAGAATGGCGTCGGCCTGCGACCCCAGATGACTGGCCTCGACTATGGAGTTGAAGGTAAGCAACTGCATCCGGCTCCGGACGTAACTGGACTCTTTCTGATGTTCCCCCACCAGTTGCATCAGGTTGGAGAGACCGGCAAAGGTGTTTTGAACCTCTTCGTTGTCCGCCTGGCACTCCTGTTTGAGCTGTTCGATGCGGGCAAGCTGGGAGGAAAGCTCCCGCTCCTGCTCAAATACCGCGGGGCCAATTCCCATCACCTCGGAGGAGCTGATCCTCAGAATGCCTTCCATGCACATTCCCATCTGCTTGAGCCAGCTATCCACGGTCTCCCGGATGCTTCTCAACTGGTAGGCCTGGATGTTGAGACCGGCCCAGACCAGGGGCAGTGCGCGCGCGGTTCCACGCTCCTCCTCTTCAACCTCCATCAACTTCGCCGCCATCCACTTCAGCATCCCCCGCACGTGTTCAAGCTGCTGTCGGGTAATGTCATGCGCCTGCACCGCGGCCACCACGCCGTCAATCTGGCCGGCAATCTGCTCCACGCAGGCGCGGAAGATCTCCGGCGCCTTCGCCAATCGGGCGTGACTGGAATCCACCGCCGCCAGTGCGGCCGCCAGGTCGCCTTCGATGCGCGCGAACTCCCGCTCGATCCGCGGCAGCCCGGAGGCCAGCATGCGTTTGGTCTCTTCGATGGCCGTCTTGCGCTCGTCGGTGTGGCTGGACAGCTCCTTGGTTCCCTTGGCCACCGACTGGGAGAATTCGTCCAACTCGTGCGCCAGGTACTGGAAGCCCCCGCCCAAGTGGCCCAGGCGGGCCACCTCGATATTCGTCAGTACGCTCAGCATCTTGGTCTCGCGCGCAATCAACCTCTGCCCGCGCGTGAGCTGGGAGAGACGCCCCAGCAACTGCGCCTCGGCGGTCACCGTCTCCAGAATCCCGGCGGTCGCCCGCAACCTCTCCTGAATGAATCTTCTTGCCTCGGCGCCCAGGGATTGCACCTGGGCCGGTATGGAGTTCACGCCTTCATCCTCAACGCAGCCGATCACCCCCGCCGCAAGATTCAAAATGGCGTCGATATGACGGGCAAGCTCCTCGAATTCTCCGCCTGCCGTCTCGATTTCCTTGCCTGCATTGCGCACCACGGATTGAAGCTCTTGCCCGGCCTGCTCAAGAGTGACGGCAACTTCCGACCTGCTGGGCACGCCCATGGCCACTGGCCTATCCAATAATCTTGTGCCGTCGGCGCCGTCGTGGCGACACTCGTGAGAGTTACCCGCCACGGCCAGAGCGGTATGCGAGCAAAGGAACGGCAGCCCCCGGTCAAAAAATATCGCCGGGATGAGATGGGCGCGCACAGCCCAGGAACACTGCCCCGCCGCGTCCTGCGCTTCCACTTTGACCTTATCGGAGAATCAATCAATGAAATCTACGCATCCAGAAGCGCGGCCGCGCAGTATTCCAGGCCTTCCCAAAAGAGAACAGGGATTAGGGAATAGGGAATAGATGGATGCTCCGTGCCCCATCCTTTCCGCTTCTTTCTGCGGAAAGGGTGGGAAACCTCAGAACCTTCGTAGCATCGGTCCTCAGAGTCATGCCATACGCTGAACTGAACAAGTTTTTCTACTCCCTATTCCCTGCCTTTTCCGAGCGTCCCATTTCCCTTCCGCGTCTGAACGTTGTAGCATTCTGTCGGAAGGGCCTGGCATCTCCGGCCTGCTCCAAGAGGCATTGGAACTCCATGAATCGCAACTTCTCACTCTGTCGCGGCTGCCGCGGCGCCCGGGACGAAAGGCACTCCAACGGCTTCACCCTGATGGAACTGCTGATCGTCATTGCCATCATCCTGATCCTCATGCTCATGGCCATTCCCACCATCGGCAGCCTGAAGAAGAAGGCCAACGAGACCTCGGCTATCAACTCCATCCAGGTGATCGGCTCGGCGGAACTGCAGTACGAGTCCACCTACCCCTCCAACGGCTACGCCTGCACGCTGGCGGCCCTGGGCGGCGACCCGAACTCCGGCGCGCCTTCCGCGACCTCTGCGCAGGTGCTGCAGCCCGACCTGGTCTCGGGCTTCAAATCCGGCTACATCTTCACTGTGGGCAATTGCACCAAGGTGACGGTCAACAGCACGGACCGGTATACGGGCTACCAGGTCACGGCCGTTCCGCAGTCCGTGGGCAAAACCGGGGATCGCGGCTTCTGCAGCGACCAGTTCGGCGCCATCAAGTTCGACCCGGCCGGCGGCACCAACTGCACCCAGTCCCTCGGCCAATGAGCCTGGGCATCCTCTTGCGGCACGGCGCTCCCATGGTGGCCGCCGCGCCGAGAAATTCCTGTCTTAATCGGGGAAATGCTCAGGGACAGTTCGCAAAAAGCGATCCGGATGCATACCAAACGATTCGGCCGGCAATTCATTTGCATTCGTAGTGGGGTTCGCAATGAAGAGATGTCCCGTTTGTAGCGCAGGCTATCCCCCTGAGTACGCCACATGCCCAACCGATGGCGCCTTGCTTTACGTGGCACAGGATTTTCCGCCCGGCATGCCCCCCTTGCCGTCCGAGACAGGCCGGACCCCGCCACCACCGCCTGCGGGCGCCGCGCGGCCCGTTCCCGTCTTCGTTTGGGTTCTTGTGGGGTTGGCAGTTGGCTTCATCCCTATCGTCCTCATCCTCGCGCTCGTCATTCCCACCATCGGCAGCATGAAGAAGAGGGCCAACGAAGCCGCGGCCATTCAGACCATCCGGGCCATCTACCAGGCGCAACTGCAGTACCAGGACACCTACCCCGCCAACGGTTACGCGTGTGCGCTGACGGCCCTGGGAGGCGACCCCGGCGCAGGCCCTCCCTCGGCAACCGCCGCGCAGATTCTGCAACCGGATATGACCTCGGGATTCAAGTCCGGCTACATCTTCGCTATCAGCAACTGCACTAAGGAGACGGTCAAAGGCGCAGACCTGTATACCGGCTTCGTGATCACGGCCGTACCGCAGAAGGTGGGCAAGACCGGAAATCGCGGCTTTTGCGACGACCAGTTTGGGACCATCACGTACGATCCAGACGGCGGCGCCAACTGCACCCGGACCTTCGCCCGATGAGCGTGCGCATCCTCTTTATGTGCGGCGGCGCCATGGTGTGGGCTTCCGCCCTCTTGTGTTTTGGACAGGGGTCATCTCCCCACGCGCAGGGCGCTTCCGAGCTTTCATCTCCCGCACAAATTTCAGCGCCAAATGCGGAAGAGATGGCCCGCCGCGTGGATCGCCACTACAACCAGCTGCATTCGCTCCAGGCCGGCTTTACCGAGAGCTATGAGGGGTTGGGGATCAGGCGCGCCGAAAGCGGGACGTTGCTGCTGCTCAAGCCCGGCCGTATGAAGTGGGAGTACAGCGCGCCGCCCGGCAAGCTCTTCCTGATGGACGGCATTTATGCCTGGTTCTACGCCCCCGGCGACTCTCAGGTCCAGCGCATGGTGGCCAGGGATTTGAACGACCTGCGCTCGCCGCTGCGCTTTCTGCTGGGTCGCACCAAACTGGAAAAGGAATTGAGCAACCTCGCCCTGGCCCCCGGCGCCAACGGCAGCTTCACGCTCACCGGCCAGCCCCAGGGCCAGGAAAAACGCGTGGCGCGGATCACCCTGACCGTGACCGCGGACGGAGCCATAACCGGAATGGAGATCGAAGAGACAGACGGTGCGCTGACCCGCTTTACCTTCACCGGCGAAGAGCCCAACCCCGCCATCCCCGTCCATGCCTTCCACTTCACCCCGCCCCCCGGCGTGCCGGTAGTGGACGCATTGCCGCCGGTATAACCCCTTGAGCGCTAACGCAATAACCCGTCCCAATGGAAGGTAGGGGATTCGCCTTAATTTCTCTAAAACGCGGGAAAAGAGCCAACCCACAGACCCGCTAACTTGCCCGTCTAGTTCTCTCTATCCCTCGCCGGAACCATGTACAGCGGTTCGGTCAGCGTTAACAGCAGCGCCGTGCCCGATTCCAGCGTGGCCTGGGGATGGCTGACCAGCAGGTGGACCGTGATGACGCCGGCGCCGATCAGGCTGCCGGCCAGGGCGCCCACCGGACCGCCCATGAACGCGCCCGTCACCGCCCCGGCTCCTACCGCGCCGCCATACTCGATGCTGTCGCGTTTAATCCGCGAGTTGGGCAGAACCGTGCCCTCGCTGCCAACGTGCGTCCGGGAGCCGGGAGTTCCGGTAAGCTCGGCGCGCAACCGGTAGCGCGTGCCGTCGGGCAGGATCACCACCTCCGGCTGCAGGCGCATGGAGCCGTGACCGCCCGCATGGCCGCTCGATACCTGTACCAGCCTGCCGTCAATCTCCGCTCCGGCGGGAATCCGCACTTCGCCGCCCGCAAGCACGTCTGAGGCAACCCGGGTGCGGAAGGCTTCGCCTTTCTCGCTCTGAACGGTCGAGAGCCGCTCCAGAAGCCGGACGCGAATGATGGTCCCCTCCTCGATTTCGCCCCGCCGCAAAGGGTGCGGATGCACAATGTCGCTGTCCGGATCGTAGGGGTAGTTGCGTTCCGTCAGAACCGGCTGGTTCGCCCTGCCCGGCTCCGGATAGTTGACTGAAGGATCGACGGGGCTGGGCTGCGGCTCAACCTTCACCTGGGCAGGTGCAACCGGCTGAATATACACAAGTTGGCCAGCCGGGGGCTTGGCCGCCTGCGTGCTGCTGGTGGTGATCTGGTCATCCGGGGGAGGATTCGAGGTTCCCTGGTAGGAGCCTGTCTGGCTCGCCTCCTGCGCTCCCAGGGCGGCAGTGACTGCTACAAACATGGTGCACACAAGAATCTGACGATTCATCCAGGACTCCTTTCGCGGGCAAACATCTCCCCATCTGCTCAAACCCCGGCAGGGCCGGAGAGTTTCGCTTCGGCATGCTCTTCCACACCACTGCGCCTACTCACCCAATCTTAGATTAACCCGTATCGCCGTCGAGGACGCGCTGGGCCGGCCGGACTGGTGCCTTCCCCGGCACGAATCAGAAAAGGCAACTCGCTCCGGCACGCTTCCCGTGCCGGTAACGGCCTGCGCCGTGTGACCGTCGCCACACTGTCCGCCCAACCCCGGTTTGCTAGAATCCGTAGGGTACATCAGCAATTTTATGCGCTGGACGGAGTGGAGATTCACAACGTGCAGGAGCTTCTGAGCTCGATTCAAAGCGCCGCGGGAGAAGCTCTTGCCATAGATCGCCGTCCCCAACTAAATGACCGGCTGCGGCATCGCATCATGAGGACAGATATGACCGAGATTGTTGCCATCCGTGCCCGCGAAGTCTTGGACTCGCGCGGCAATCCCACCGTGGAAGCGGACGTAATCCTGGAAAGCGGCGCATTGGGCCGCGCTATTGTGCCTTCGGGCGCCTCCACCGGCGAGCATGAGGCCGTGGAACTGCGCGACGGCGATAAAACCCACTATGGCGGCAAGGGCGTTCTGCAGGCCGTGGAAAACGTGGAAAGCGTGATCGCGCCCGAGCTGGAGGGCATGGACGCGGCCAATCAGCGGCTCATCGACCAGACCATGATCGCTCTGGACGGCACGCCCAACAAGGCCAAGCTGGGCGCCAACGCCATTCTCGCCGTCTCCATGGCCGCTGCCCGCGCCGTGGCCCAGACCCTCGAGATCCCCCTCTACCGCTATCTGGGCGGCGTAAACGCCAGCATCCTGCCCACCCCCATGCTGAACGTGCTCAACGGCGGAGCCCACGCCGACAACAACGTGGACTTTCAGGAGTTCATGATTATGCCGGTGGGCGCAGAGCGCTTCTCCGAGGCCCTGCGTTGGGCCGCCGAGACCTTCCACACCCTCAGGAGCGTGCTTAAGAAGAAGGGCTACAACACCGCCGTCGGCGACGAAGGCGGCTTTGCTCCCTCGCTCAAGTCCAACACCGAGGCCATCGAGGTGATTCTGGAGGCCATCGAGGCGGCCGGCTACAAGCCCGGCGAGCAGATCGCCATCGCCCTCGATCCCGCGTCTAGTGAATTTTATGACAAGGAAAAGAAAAAGTACGTCTTCAAGAAGAGCGACAAGCGCGAGTTGAGCAGCGAGGAGATGGTGAGCTTCTACGACAACTGGACCCGCCAGTATCCCATCGTCTCCCTCGAGGACGGCCTGGCCGAGGACGACTGGGCGGGCTGGAAGATCCTCACCGACAAGCTGGGCAGCCGCATTCAGTTGGTCGGCGACGATATCTTCGTCACCAACATCAAGCGCCTGCAGCGCGGCATCGAGGAGGGCGTAGGCAACTCCATCCTCATCAAACTCAACCAGATCGGCACCGTCACAGAGACCCTGGAGGCCATCGACCTGGGCCGCCGCTACGGCTACACCTCGGTCATCTCCCACCGTTCCGGCGAAACCGAGGACACCTTCATCGCCGACCTGGCCGTGGCCACCGGCGTGGGCCAGATCAAGACCGGCTCGGTCAGCCGCACCGACCGCATCTCCAAGTACAACCAGTTGCTCCGCATTGAAGAGGAGCTGGGCTCCGGCGCCGTCTACCTGGGCCTGGAAAGCCTCAACTACAACGACTAAGAACCGGCAGTCGTCGTGAACAAACCATGGGCGCCCCAGGTCTCGTCCACTGTGGCGGAAGACCTGGGATGCTCTGATCTCCCCCCAATGCTGTCATCCTGATCTGATCCTCAAGGAAACCGACTGTGCCCAAGCGTCCCCTCGTTCTCACCATCCTCGACGGATGGGGCTACCGCGCCGAAACCGCCAACAACGCCATTGCGCTGGCCCGCAAGCCCAACTACGACATGCTGCTGCGCGAGTACCCCAACACGCTCATCCAGGCCTCCGACCACTTCGTGGGCCTGCCCGACGGGCAGATGGGCAACAGCGAGGTGGGCCACCTGAACATCGGCGCCGGCCGCATCGTGCAGATGGACATTACCCGCATCGACGCCCAGATCGCATCAGGCGAGTTCTCCAGGAACCCTCCCGTCGCCCAGGCCATGAAGCGGGCGCGCGAAGCCGGACGGCAACTGCATCTCTTCGGCCTGTGCTCCGACGGCGGCGTTCACTCGCAACTGGAGCACCTCTACGCCCTGCTCAGAACCGCGCGCGAATACGGCCTGGAACGGGTCTTCGTCCATGCCTTCATGGACGGTCGCGACACCCCGCCCACCTCAGGCGCGGGCTACGTCGCGCAACTCGAACAGAAGATGCGCGAGTACGGCGTGGGCAAGATCGCCACCGTCAACGGCCGTTACTACGCCATGGATCGCGACAAGCGCTGGGAACGCGAGCGCAAGGCCTTCGACGCCATGGTGGCCGGCAAGGCCGAGGGCGGCGCACACCCCAACGCCGTTGCGCGCCTCACCGAGTCCTACAACAACGGCGTCACCGACGAGTTCATCGTTCCTTTTGTGGTAGTGGACGCAGCGGGCAAGCCGGTGGCCCGGATTCGCGATGAGGACGTCTGCATCAACTTCAACTTCCGCGCCGACCGCGCCCGCGAGATTACCCGCGTGCTGACCCGTGAGAGCGGCCTCAAGGACGGTGGCCGTAACATCGACGGCTGGGAGGCGCTCGATCAGGCCATCCCCCGCTCCGAAATCCCCAAGAACCTTTACTACCTGTGCATGACGCAGTATGACAAGCTCTACGATCTGCCCTTCATCATGCCGCCGGAGTCGCTGGATAACATCCTGGCCAATGTGCTGGCCCAGCATCACCTGCGCAACCTGCGCGTGGCCGAGACGGAAAAGTTCGCCCACGTGACTTACTTCTTCAACGGCGGCATCGAGACGCCCTTCCCAGGCGAGGATCGCGTGCTGATTCCCTCCCTGAAGGTGGCCACTTACGACCTGGCTCCGGAGATGAGATCCGAGGCCATCGCCGACGCCATCATTAAGGCCATCAACGACGGCGCCTTCGACCTGATCGTCTCCAACTTCGCCAATGCTGACATGGTGGGCCACTCCGGTAAGCTCGAACCTACTATCCGGGCCATCGAGGCCATCGACGCCCAGTTGGGACGCATCTACAAGGCCATCAAGGAGAAGAACGGCAGTTGGCTCATTACCGCCGACCACGGCAACGCCGAGCAGATGGTGGACCTCGTCACCGGCGCTCCGCACACCGCGCACACCACCAACCCCGTGCCCTTCATTTATGTAGCCGAGGAAGCCAGCCACTACCGCCTGCGCTCAGACGGCTCCCTGCGCGACATCTCGCCCACCCTGCTCGCCATTCTCAAGCTCAACGAACCCAAACAGATGACCGGCAGCGATCTGCGCGTGCCACTGGCAAAGTAAGTCCGAACAAAGGCAAACAACAAAGGCGAAGCCCTAACCGGCATTTCTCACAGCACTCGCGATAGAGAAGGACGGGAGGGCTTGAGGGCCAGAAAATGCCCTGTGGGGGTCTGGAGACCCCCACTACAGCCGGTCAGGAGACCGGCGATACGGGGCTTT
>JBEKNO010000002.1:0-35146 GCA_049522735.1 Occallatibacter sp. | reverse complement strand
ACTGCGCCGAATAGTCCGGCATCGCTCCGTATCCGTGCGACATCACGTAGAAGTAGTGCGAGATGGGCTGCGAGAGGCGCACCTGGTCGTGGAAATTCCCTGCCGGCTTGTAGCCGCGCTGCACGATCTCGCCCAGCCCGTTGCCCACCCGCGAGTGGCACGGCGAACAGTAAATGTTGAAGCGCTCCTGCCCGCGCTTCAGCACTTCCAGGGTCACCGGAAAGGGCATCTGATTTTTCTCCTCGCGATAGCCATTCGCGGCCTGCACCACGCCGGTGTAAAAGTAGCTGTCCTCGCGCAACTGGCCCCGCGCCACGGTATTCGAAACCTGCGGGCGCGCCCCGCGGTGGTCGGCAAAGAACTCCGAGCCGCGCTGCGCGCGGATCTTGGGCTGGTCCTGCATATCCTGCCGGCAACCGGCCACTAGCAGCAGCGCGGAAAGTCCGGCGACAGCGGCAATGCGGGCGATGGGGAGCCGTGGTTTCCCACCCTTTCCGCAGAAAAAAGCGGAAAGGATGGGGCACGGGGCTTTTGTGGAGCAGCCGGACCGGGGTTTTTTGCACGGGGCGTTTGTGGCGCAGCCGGCTTGCTGAACAACTCTCTGTGCGGAAAGGATGGGGCACGGGGCTTTTGTAGCGTTGCCGGCGCAGGGTTTTTTGCACGGGGCGTTTGTGGCGCAGCCGGCCTGCTGAACAACTCTCCGTGCCCCATCCTTGCGATTTATTTGTGTCGCGAGGGTGGGAGAGCACGAATTCAAAATGAGGCGGCTGACTTGCATCAGTAATTCACCTCCACCACTGAGACCGGGTTGAAGCTCTCCAGATAGGCCCTTGTCCCCGCCAGGTCGAACTTCGGATCCAGCGCCTCCAGGCACAGGAAAAACTTGTCCGTGGTCGCCCCATCGCGAAAATTCGGCGCGTTGAAGAGCGGATGATAGAGCGCCGGCAACCCGTTCAGCGCCAGCATGCCGAAGGCCGCCGAAAGCCCCGCAAACAGTATCGTCCACTCGTAGGCGGGCACAATGAACGCCGGCCAGGAGTACAGCGGTCGCCCGCCGATATTGAGCGGATAGGCCCACACGGAGACCCAGACCTGGAGCAGAAACATGGCCGCCAACCCCATCAGACCGCCAATCAACGTCAACAGCGGCACCTTGTTGCGGTGAAAGCCGATGGCCTCGGCCGCCTCCTCCACCGGGTAGGGCGTATAGCAATCCATGCGCCGCCAGCCGTCCTGCCGCGCCTGCCTTGCGGCGCGGATCAGGTCGCCCGGAGTATCGAATTCGGCCAGCAGGCCGTAGGTTCCTTCGCGTGGGGGCATTAATCACCAGCCTCCGCTGTCACTTTGGGCGTTATCTTCGCGCCCGGCAGCAGCATGCGTATCTCATTCATGGGAATCATGGGCAGGAAGCGCACAAACAGCAGGAACAGCGCCGTGAACAAGCCCATCGTGCCGAAAAACGTCATGTAGTCCCACCGGGTGGCGCGGTAGGTTCCCCAGGCCGAGGGCAGAAAGTCGCGGTAGAGACTGGTGACCACAATGACGAAGCGCTCAAACCACATGCCCGTGTTCACCACGATGGAGATGAAGAACATATACCCGATCGAGGTGCGCAGCTTGCGCGACCACAGCGTGGTCAGCGGAATGGCAAGATTACAGGTGATGAGCACCCAGTAGGACCAGCCCATGGGCCCGAAGATGCGGTTCCACATCATGAAGGCTTCCCAGTGCGAGGCCGAGTACCAGCTCATGAAGACTTCCATGCCGTACCCGTAAGCCACGATGAAGCCCGTGGCCAGCATCACCTTGCCCATATTGTCGATATGGCGTTCGGTGACCAGCGACTCCAGGTGATAGAACTTGCGCAGCGGAATGGCCAGCGTAAGCACCATGGCGAAGCCTGAGTAAATGGCGCCGGCCACAAAGTAAGGCGGAAAGATGGTGGTGTGCCAGCCCGGCAGCACCGCCACCGCAAAGTCGAAGCTGATGACCGTGTGCACGGAGAGAACCAGCGGCGTGGCCAACCCCGACAACAACAAGGCGGCTGTCTCGTAGCGCATCCAGTGCCGCACCGACCCGCGCCAGCCCAGCGAAATCAGGCCGTAGAAGTACTGGCCGATCTTCGACTGGGCGCGGTCACGCAGCGTGCCCAAATCCGGAACCATGCCGATGTACCAGAAGACCACCGAGATGGCGGCGTAGGTCGAGACCGCGAAGACGTCCCACATCAGCGGCGACCGGAACTGCGGCCACACGTCCATCGTGCTGGGATACGGCAGCATCCAATAAGCCAGCCAGGGACGGCCTACGTGAATCAGCGGGAACAGCCCGGCGCAGACCACGGCAAAGATGGTCATAGCCTCGGCAAAGCGGCTGATGGAGTTGCGCCAGCCCTGCTTGAACAAGAGCAGAATGGCCGAGATCAGCGTGCCCGCGTGGCCGATGCCGATCCACCACACAAAGTTGATGATGGCAAATCCCCAGGCCACCGGTTGCGTAACGCCCCAGATGCCGATGCCTTCGAGAAACAGCCAGGTCACCGCCACCAGCAGCATGGTCGCCCCGGCGCCGGCCACGCTGAAAAAAGCAAACCAGCCCAGCGGCGTATGGGGCGTCAGGACTAACGCCGAGATTTTCTCGGTGATCGACCGGAAGGTCTGCCCCGGCGCAATGACGCGATATTCCCCCGTGGCGGGATCGATCCGCTTTTCGAGTTGGGGGTCGTGTTTCACGTCACTGGTCGCCATCGTGGCTTCAACCCTTGGCCGGGGAGTGTTCCACCGGCGCGTCCAGCAGTTCGGAATTCGGATTCAGCACCGCGGCCACATAGGTCGTCCGCGGACGGGTATTCAGATCGGCGAGCACCTGGTAACTGCGCTGATCGGCTTGCAGCTTCGCCACCCGGCTCTGCTTGTCGTTGATGTTGCCGAAGGTAATGGCCGAGGCTGGGCACGCCTGCTGGCAGGCGGTCACAATTTCGCCGTCACGCACCGCCCGGTTCTCCTTGTCGGCTTCGATCCTGGCCGCCGAAATCCGCTGCACGCAATAACTGCACTTCTCCATCACGCCGCGCGAGCGCACGGAGACGTCGGGATTGCGCAGCAGCTTCAGGCTCTCCGTCTCGTAATCGGAGTAGAGCAGAAAGTTGTAGCGCCGCACCTTGTAGGGGCAGTTGTTGGAGCAGTAGCGGGTGCCAACGCAACGGTTGTAGACCATTGCGTTCAGGCCTTCCGGCGTGTGCAGGGTGGCGCCCACCGGGCAAACCTGCTCGCAGGGAGCGTTCTCGCAGTGCTGGCAGGCCATGGGCTGGAAGTGCGCCCGCGGCGCGGCCAGATCGCCCTCGAAGTAAGTGTCGATGCGCAGCCACTGCATGTTGCGCCCGATGCGCACCTGCTGCTTGCCCACCACGGCAATGTTGTTCTCGGCATAACAACTGACGATGCAGGCGTTGCAGCCGGTGCAACTATTCATGTCGATGGACATGCCCCAGGCATTGTCCTTGTACTCCCAGTTGGGGAAGAGGGTGTTGTTTTTGTCGGTCTTAGGATGGGTCTCGCCCTCGTTGGCAAAGCCGGGATTGGCCTTGAACTCATCCAGCGTGGCGTAGCGCACGATGCCGCGCTCGCCGATGGCCTCGTTGGCTTCGAGCGAGTTGTTGCCGTTGCCCTGCTGGCCGAACAGCTTGCCCCGTTGGTCCTGGTAGCGGCTCTTGGTCACCGCCACGCCCCACTTGCCTTCTAACTTCTTAATTGAACCAACGGCGTAAAACGGCGCGTCCGATGTCCGAATCAAGTAAGCGTTGAAGCCCGCACCCGAGCCTACGCGGCCCGCGAACTGGCGCCCATAGCCCAGGTGGACAGTTACCGAGTTATCCGGATGGCCCGGCGCAACGATCACCGGCGCGTTTACCTTGCGGCCATTCACGGATAACTCGACAATGTCGTCTTCTTCGAGGCCCAGCTTGGTCAGCGTGGCGCCGGACATGATCGCCGCATTGTCCCAGCTAAGATTGGTCACCGGCTTGGGCAGTTCCTGCAGCCAGCCCACATTCGACCAGCGGCCGTCGTAGACGTTGGGGTCGGGCCGGAAGATGATCTCCAGCGAATCCTTCGGCGCGGGCGCGGGAACTTGGTACGGAAGCCCAAATACCCTGTTCGTTTTACCCAAGAATTTGTAAGTCGTGTAATCAATCCAACCCTGATGCAACGCCTTGCGCCAGCCCGTCTCAAAGTCGCCTTTAATGACCGGCTTCCAAGTCTCGCGCACCGCCTCATACGGACTCAATCCCGGCTCGTCCAGCAGTGCCTGAAAGAAATGATGCGCCGTTTTGCCACCGTAAAGCGGATCAATCATCGGTTGAACTATCGAAACCGTACCACCATAAGCTTGCGCATCCGACCACGACTCCAGGAAGTGCGCTGCGGGAATGTGCCAGTGCGCAATCTGCCCGGTCTCATCGAGGTGCGAACCAAGATGCGCTACGGTCTTGGCCTTTTCAAAAGCCGTGGCAAACTCCAGATCGGCAGGTGCATTGTAAATCGGATTGGCGTTCAGAATGATTAGCCAATCAACCTTACCTGCGTTTAAATCGGCAATAAGGGATTTCAGCTCCTCAATTTGGTCAGACGGTATTGGAACTGCCGCTGCATGCGGTAGAAACGCGGTTCTTTCATCATTCCCCAGCGCGTTGTTGATAGCAAAGGCAATCATTACCATCCAGGGATCATAGAGCCCCGGAATCACCGCGCTCTTGCCCGCGTGCGCCTTCAGATCCTTGGCCAGTGCGGCCAAGAATTTCTTCTGCTCATCCGTCCATGCGTACGCCGGAGCATCAACGCCCTTTACTCCCACAGCCTTCGCCAGCTCCGCCGCAAAGGCCGGAATCTCGCTCGCCCGCAGACCCAACCGATGCTCGGCCTTTAACCCTGTCGTTGTCGGCGTGCTCTCAATCGCGTACAGCCGGTTCAGCTTCGACGGATCTTTGCGCCGCTCCGCATACTGACGAACTAATTGATGAAATCCGGGATACGCCGCACCCGAAAGAAAATCCGCATCGAGCGAGACAATCACATCCGCTGCGGCGAAATCATATTGCTCGTGCAGCCCGCCCTGTGCAGCCGTCCCCGCAATCGCCGGGTCATACTGCACCAGCGCCGCCTTGGGATATTTTGCTTGCACCTCGCGCCACTGCCGCGCCAGAGTGGGCGAGGTGATGGTCGAGCTGAGGAAATAAATTCCCGTTCCGTCCTTGGACTCGGCGACCTTGATGCGCAGCCCCTCGGCAAACTCCGCCCACTCGCGGTTCTCGCCGCGATAAGTCACGTGCTGCGAGCGGTCCGGATCGTAGAGGTCCAGCAGCGTGGCCTGCGTAAATGGGTCCGACGAGCCCAGGTTATAAGGATGCTCCGGGTTGCCGTCGATCTTGATGGGACGGAACTGATCGCTCTTGACCAGCAGCGGCACCGCGCCGGTTACAAACGGATGCGCGGTGGCAAAATAATTCGGCTTGCCCAGAATCAGGTCTTCCGGCTGCTTGATATAGGGGTAGATCGGCTCATCCGGCTGACGGGTGCAACCGGCCAGGCCCGCCAGCGCCAGCGACGCGCCCATAAGCTTCATAAAGCCGCGCCGCGAAACCGGATCGACCCACTCCTGCGCCGAGTGAGGAAACTCCCGCTCCACAGCCGCCTGAAACTCCGCCGTATCGGCCAGCTCGTCCACCGACCGCCAGTAGCGATTGCCCTTCACGTTCTTCAACTCGGCGCGCACCTGGGCCAGGGTCATCGGCGTGGCCGGGGCAGTGACAGACGCTGCGGATGGAAGGCTTCCCTCAGGGGCTAAAGCCCCCACCGACTTGGGATCGCTTTCGGCCCGACTGAAGTCGTGCCCTTTTACAAAGCTTGCCGATGGACCGATATCGTGACCTGCCGCAGGGCGGGGCTTTTCCGCCACCTCAGCGCCGGCCGTCTTCGTGTTTTCGTTCATCCGTCCGCTCATCGGTGGCAGACCTCGCAACTGGTCAAATCTTTCGGCGTGCGAATCTTGTAGCGATCCGCAAGAAAGCGGCCCAGCTCATCCTGGCTGGTAAACTTTTCGTACTTCGGCAGCGGGAGAGCGCCGTGCCCTTCAGTCGAAGCTGTTCCACCACCGCCAACCGACGGCAGGTCGAGCGCTGCAACCTCCACATCACCCTGCGCCGGATCTTTGGTCACGCAGCTTACGCTCCGGGCCGTGGGCACGCCCGGCTTGTCATCGCCCGCCGCGCACCATAACGGGCGGTCCCCGGCCAGCGGCTCCCACGCGTTGTTGTAGATCTCAGCTGTGGGGCGCAGATTTTTGGCCGGATTGCGGTGGCAGTCCAGGCACCACTCCATCTGCAGCGTGTTTTGCGCGTACATCAGGGGCATCTGGTCCACGCGGCCATGGCAGCTTACGCAGCCGATCCCCTTGTTCACGTGAATCTCATGGTTGAAGTACACAAAATCGGGCAGGTCGTGAACCTTGGTCCACACCAGGGACTGGCCCGTCGCCCAGCTATTGCGCACCGGCTCCAGCAGTTGCGCGTTGGTCCAGATTTGCGCGTGGCAGTTGATACAGGTTTTGGTAGGCGGGACGCCAGCGTAGCTCGAGTTTTCCACAGTCATGTGACAGTACTGGCATTGCAACCCCAATCCCTGCACATGGTGTTTGTGGCTGAAAGGCACCGGCTGGTCCGGGCGCTGGCCCTGCCGCGTCACCCAGGGCGAGCGCTGCAACTGGTCCAGAGTGACCCCCAGGGCAATCACGATCAGCCCCGTCAACACCAGGCTCGCGCGTGCCAGAGCGTTGGAGCTGCGGTCAAATATCTGCGCCATGAATGCTTACCCTACTTGGTTTTCTCTATTTGGATGCGCCCACGGTGATAGCGGTCACACATTTTGCGTGCAAAAATTGTACTTAGGCATGACTCACCTTAGAGGCGGAGAACCCTCGAAAAATTAATATAACAGCCGCTGACCGCTTGCGGAAGGTAGATGGAGTGAATGCTTTTCCCGGATGGCGCGCTCAAACCGGCATTTTGGTGGCGGAGGGCGGGATCGAACCGCCGACCTACGGGTTATGAATCCGTCGCTCTCACCATCTGAGCTACTCCGCCGGAAAAGCGCCTGCATGGGCAGGCCGCGGCCGAAATCCGCGCACACAGCCCTCTATCGATGATACGGTTGTCAGGATTCGAGGTCAAACCCGCGGGATGCGTTTTCCGCGCCGGGGTGTGACGAAGATGAGTCCTCCCCCGCCGCTCGTGTAAACTCGCCTGCATGAGCACGTTCCGCATCGCCGCGGTGATTCCGGCGCGGCTCGGCTCCACGCGGCTGAGCCGCAAGGTGCTGCGCCCGCTCGCCGGCCGGCCCATGGTGGAGTGGGTGTGGCGCGCCGCCGCCCAGAGCGGCCTGATGGACCCCGTGGTGGTGGCTACCGACTCCGATGAAGTGGCCGCCGCGTGCCGGGAGCGCGGCATTCCCGTGGTGATGACCTCGACAGATTGCCCCAGCGGCTCGGATCGCGTGCGCGAGGCAGCGCGTCAGATCGATGCCGATATCTACGTCAATATCCAGGGCGACGAGCCGACGCTGACGCCGGAGTTTTTTCCGCCGCTGCTCGGGCTCTTTGAGCGGCCCGAGGTCGAGGTCTCCACGCTGGCCGTCCGCTGCCCGCCGGAGGAGATCGCCGACCCCAACGCCGTCAAAGTGGTCACGGCCCTCGACGGCCGCGCGCTTTATTTTTCCCGCGCCGCCATTCCCTTCGACCGCGACAGCGCCGGCCTTGCCGGCTATCGCAAACATCTGGGAATTTACGCCTACCGCAAGGCCGCGCTGGAGCGGTTTGCCGCGCTGCCGCCTTCGCCACTGGAAAAGCTCGAGCGGCTGGAGCAGCTCCGCTTGCTTGAAAACGGGATCGATATTTACGTGGCCGCGGCGCCCCGCGACACCATCGGCGTGGATACCGAGGAAGACCTGAAGCGCGCGGAAGCGGCGCTGAAGGAAATTGCGCAGCAGGCTGGCGAGTAGGTCTGTGGTTTCCCACCCTTTCCGCAGAACACCACCCCACGGACGAAGACCTGTCCGTGGGGGCCCCGGCAAGCGGAAAGGATGGGGCACGGCGCATTTGTGGCTAGGTGAGCGCCGAAAACCGCTGTCTGTTGGGAAAAATCCGAATTGCGCGCAAGAACCGGATAGCCGGCCAGGCCGCGTATCGGCGACCATGGTTCTCATGAGCCGCAATGTCCAAAGCGCGCACCTCGAACCACAAACGCCCCGTGCCCCATCCTTGCGATTTCCTTCTATCGCAAGGGTGGGAAAGCACAATTCCATTTCCGCGTCCGTCGATCCCGAAGCCGCCTGGCGGCAGCTTCTCAGCCGTGACTCGGCAGCCACGTTTTTTTACGCCGTCACCACCACCGGCGTCTTCTGCCGCCCCGGTTGCGCCAGCCGCCGTCCGCTCAAGGCCAACGTCCGCTTCTTTCGCTCGGCGGACGAGGCGCGCGCCGCCGGTTTCCGCCCCTGCAAACGCTGTAAGCCCGATGTTGCGCGCGGTAGGCCTGTGGACGAGATCCGTGCTCACCTTGAAGCGAATCTCGGCCGCCCCGTCCCGCTGGCCGAACTGGGCCGCCTGGTTCGCCTCAGCCCCTACACGGCGCAGAGGCTCTTCAAGCAGAAGCTGGGCGTGAGTCCGCTGCAATATCAACGCGCTCTTCGCGCCGGTTCGCTGCGCGCCGCGCTCAAACAAGGAGATACCGTGACCAACGCCATCTATAACGCCGGATTCGGCTCCTCCAGCCGCGCCTACGAGGGCGCGCAACTGGGCATGACGCCCGCCCGCTTTGCCCAAGGGGGACGAGGCGAGCGGATCGGCTGGGCCTCCGGCCTTTCTCCTTTTGGTTGGGTGATCGTTGGAGCGACTGCGCGCGGCCTGTGCTGGCTGGCTCTCGCGGGCACTTCCGCCGCAGCCGAGGCCACCCTGCGCAAGGAGTTTCCTCTGGCCACTCTGCGCCGCGATCCCTCGCTCTCGGGGCTGGTGGATGCGGCGGTCCGCCAGGTTGCCGGGCAGGCGGTCAAGGCCGGAGCGGGCTCAGGGTTGGAGATGGCTTTGGATCTGCGCGGAACGGTCTTTCAACTGCGCGTGTGGCAGGCGCTCAGGGCCATTCCGCGCGGCCAGACGCGCAGTTACAGCCAGTTGGCCCGCGATCTGGGCGATCCCAAAGCCACCCGCGCCGTGGCCCGCGCCTGCGCCACCAATCGCGTGGCGCTGGTGGTGCCGTGCCATCGCGTGGTGGGAGTTAGCGGCGCGTTGACCGGCTATCGCTGGGGATTGGAGCGCAAGCGGCAACTGTTGGAAGCGGAGGGAAGGTGAGGTTCCAGAGTTTCCCACCCATTCCGCGATAAGACTGCGGAAAGGACGGGGCACGGGGCATTTGTGGAATAAACCGCCATTCTGTTGAGGAGAAGCAAGATTTTTTCGGTGGATTCCGAGGATGGTATTCTCAAGGGACAAGGAGCAACCACCGCTTATGGCAACGCCGACCCTCGAAATCACGGATTTGGCATATAAGGTCGCCGACCTGTCTTTGGCCGAATGGGGCCGCAAGGAAATCGCTATCGCCGAGCACGAGATGCCGGGGTTGATGTCCATCCGGAACAAGTATGCCGCCGCCAAACCGCTGGCCGGCGTGCGCGTGACCGGCTCGCTGCACATGACCATTCAGACGGCGGTGCTGATTGAGACGCTGGTCAACCTGGGCGCGGAGGTGCGCTGGGCGAGCTGCAACATTTTCTCCACGCAGGATCATGCCGCCGCCGCCATTGTCGCGGCCGGGGTTCCGGTCTTCGCGTGGAAGGGCGAATCGCTGGAGGAGTACTGGTGGTGCACGTACCAGGCCCTGGCCCACAAGGGCGGCAAGGGGCCGCAACTGGTGGTGGACGACGGCGGCGACGCCACGCTGCTCATCCACAAAGGCTATGAGCTGGAAGAGGGACACGGCTGGGTGCACGAGCCCCCGGCGAACCACGAAGAGAAGGTGATCAAGGATCTGCTGAAAAAGGTCCACGCCGAAGATCCGCAACACTGGCACAAGGTGGTGAAGGAGTGGCGCGGCGTTTCAGAAGAAACCACCACCGGCGTGCACCGGCTCTACAAGATGCTGGAGCAGGGCAAGCTGCTGGTTCCGGCCATCAACGTCAACGACTCGGTAACCAAGTCCAAATTCGATAACCTCTACGGCTGCCGCGAATCGCTGGCCGACGGCATCAAGCGCGCCACCGACGTGATGGTGGCCGGCAAGGTCGCGGTCGTTTGCGGCTACGGCGATGTGGGCAAGGGGTGCGCGCACTCGCTGCGGGGCATGGGCGCGCGCGTGATCGTGACCGAGGTTGACCCCATCAACGCGCTGCAGGCGGCCATGGAGGGCTTCGAGGTCACCACCATCGAAGAAACGCTGGGGCACGGGGACATCTACGTTACCTGTACCGGCAACGTGGACATCGTCACCCTGGAGCACATGAAGGGCATGAAGGACCAGGCCATCGTCTGCAACATCGGCCACTTCGACAACGAAATCCAGATGGACCGTCTCAACCGCGAGCCGGGCGTGGCCAAGCTCAACATCAAGCCGCAGGTGGATCAATACACCTTCCCCGGCGGCCGCTGCATCTTCATTCTGGCCGAGGGCCGCCTGGTCAACCTTGGCTGCGCCACCGGGCATCCGAGCTTCGTGATGAGCAACAGCTTTGCCAACCAGACTCTGGCGCAACTGGATCTATGGGCCAACCGGGACAACTACAAGATTGGCGTCTACGTGCTGCCCAAGAAGCTGGACGAAGAGGTGGCGCGGCTGCATCTGGATAAGATCGGCGTCAAGCTTACCCAGCTGACGCAGAAACAAGCGGATTATCTGGGCGTGCCGGTGGAAGGGCCTTACAAGGCGGAGAGTTACCGGTACTGAAGGACAGGGGTCAGGGATCAGTTTTCAGTAGGCGAATTGAGCTTTTGTGGATTCCCACCCTTGCGCCAGAAAAAAGGCGCAAGGATGGGGCACGGCGCTTTTTCCCTGACCTCTGCCCCCTGATCTCTGATCTCCGACCCCTGATCTCTGATCTCCGACCCCTGATCTCTGATCTCCGACCCCTGACCTCTGATCTCCGACCCCTGACCCCTGATCTCCGACCCCTGACCTCTGATCTCCGACCCCTGATCTCTGATCTCCGACCCCTGATCTCTGATCTCCGACCCCTGACCCCTGATCTCTGACCTCTGACCCCTGATCTCTGACCCCTGGTTTAGCTCCGCTTGCGATCAATGAGCCGGTGGTAGAACCTCCACAGCGCGCTGTGCAACAGATCTGTCTGTTCGGCCTTGAGCGCGGCATAGGAGCGTTCCACATAGACATCGAACTCCGGCGGCCAGCCGATGGTGGAGCGCCGCTCGGAGTAGTCGCCCTCGGCCCAATTGGCCAGCACCGCCTTGTAACCGCTGACGTGGGTGACAAAGTCGAGCAGGCAATGCGGCATCTGCTCCTCGATGATGAGGTAAGCCTTCTCGATGATGATCTTCTCGCGAATATCGTTCAGGGGCATGAAGATGGCGGTCATCCACAGCACCCACTCCTTCATCTCCTCGTCGCGGATGGGATGGCACTGCGTCTTGCCCTGCTTCTTCAGGAGCGACCGGTAGGCGATATTGCCGGCCTGCGAGGCGACGTAGAGCGGGCCGTAGAACTCGTTGAGGCGCTTGTTGACCAGGTCCAGCTTGTCGCGCCGGCGGGCGAGCATTCTGGCGCTCAGGAAGGTGGCCATATAGCCGGCAAAGGCCAAAACCACGGTGAGCACGGCCGCGTTTTGCAGGGAATTGGGAAGAAAGATTGTCGATGGGTCCATGCGTCTCTTGCCTTGCCGACGAGTATACGCGCGCGGACGATGGCCGGACTGTGACCGCGGCGTGGCGGACCGTGGGTGGTCCCAATTTGCTACTTGCGCCTGCGGGCGGGAACAGGCCCTTAGTTCACGTCGTTGGCCATGAAAACTTCAACGGGCGGATTGCTGGTCAACTGCGTATCCACGATCAGCACCGTCCGCACTTCGCCGCCGGTCAGAGCCAGGGGCGTGGAGGCGTACTTGGGCGTGATCAGGCCGGTGGGCGTGATGACCATGGTGACCGTCTGCGAGGTGAAGCTGATGTAGCCCGCCGTAGCGCCCACGGGCAGAGCCGTGACCAGGGGAATGGTGTTGGCCATGGTGGCGCCGGCGGGGATCATATACACGTCCACGGCTCCGGTCTTGGGCGCCTGATTGAGGAAGCGGAAGGCCGAGTGGCCGCCTGCTGCCGGAATCTGCTGGTCCTCAAGAACAGTGACTTCATAACTGGTGGGAGCCGCGCCGTTGTCGGTCAGAAAAACGGAGTGCTGATGGCCTGGAAGCAGCGTGCCGTTGGAGGTGACCAGCGCGGCGCCGCCGGTTGCCGCAGTCACCTTGATGAGAGCGTTGTTGGAGGCCGGAAGCGTGCCATACGGTGTGATGGCCCCCTGGCCGATGTTGGAGGCAACCACTTCGCTTTCCACCTCCACATTCACGGCCGGGGCGATGTAGGAAGCATCGATAACCCGCACCAGGCTGGGCTGGGTGTAGCTGGCCACGTTCTCGCAGCCCGAGAGGCCAAGCGCCAGGGCCAGCGAGGCTGCCGCCGTCATGGCCAGGCTGGGCAGCGTCAAGCGCCGCGCTTCCTTCATCCGCCAATTCCGGGTTGTCTTCATAACTTGCATTTTCCACAGAGGGCAACTCAGGCCCCCCACCATGGTACAGCGGAGGGATGGGAAAAGTTTACGACATTTTTCGGCCTCGCGGCCCTATGCAGTCCATGGAGGTTCTCAAGCCGGCAACGCATTGGGGCCTGGGCCAGGGTCCGCAGGCTCACAGTCCACCGTGGAAGCGCCCGAATACGCGGGCGAGCATGAGCGACATGAGCAGGATGCCCGCCCCCAGGACCAGCACATGCCCGGTCTTGCGCAAATTGAAGCTGCCCACGCGGCAGACCAGCAGATAGGCGACGGCCAGGTTGAACAGTCCCCATAGAACATTGACCGTGGAGGAGGACAAGCCCACTCCCGGCGGCGATGCGAAGGGACTCTGGAAAGCATTTCCCGAAATACCGTTGACCAGATGGGGCAGGGTGTTGGCCAGAAATGCGCCCCCGAAGAAGTACGCGACGCAGTGATACCAGCGCATGATTGCTCCTTTGCGGCTGCGAAATTCATGTTAGCAGGCATTCCTATTGATCCGGCCCATTTAGAGTTTGAGGTTTCCCACCCTTTCGCCCCAAAGCATGGCGAAAGGATGGGGCACAGAACCTCAGTATTTTGGACCGGATCAATAACTCGTTCCCAGGATCAATAACTTGCTCCCAGGTAGATAAAGCGGACCAGAAACAGGACCGCCAGCACGTAGAGCAACCAGTCCTGCCTCCGGAACCGCCCCGTACCCAGGTGGATCACCGCCCAGGCAATCACGCCGAAGCCCAGCCCGTTGGCGATCGAATAGGTGAGCGGGATGAGCATCAGGGTGAGGAAAGAAGGAACCGCGACCAGCGGATCCTTCCAGCGAATCTCGGTAATGGTGGCCAGCATGAGCGATCCCACCAGGATCAGCGCCGGGGCGGTGGCCGCCGGGGGCACGATGCCGGCAAAGGGAGCGGCGCCGATGGCGGCGAGAAACAGCAGCCCGGTGACGATGGCGGTTACGCCCGAGCGGCCGCCGGCGGCCACGCCCGCCGTGGACTCCACGTAGCTGGTCACCGTCGAGGTTCCGGTCAACGAGCCGAAGATAGTGGCCGTGGCGTCGGCGAACAGGATGCGGTTGAGGCGGGGAATGGAGTGGTCGGGCTCGATCAACCCGGCCCGCTTGGCCACGCCCACCAGGGTGCCCAGGTTGTCGAACAGATCCACGAAGAAGAAGATGAAGACGATCTCCAGCAGCCCGGTGCTCAGAGCGCCGCGTATATCGAGCTTGAAAGCGGTGCCGGCCAGCGCGTGAAAGCCCCCGGCGGCGGGCGTCCAGTGCGCCTGGCCAAGTGCCCAGGCCAGCGCCGTGGTGGAGAGCACGCCGATCAGGATGGCGCCGCGGACCTTCTTTACTTCCAGGGCCACCATCAGGATGAGGCCGAAGAGGGCCAGCGCGGCGGCGGGATTGCGCATGTTGCCCAGGGTGACCAGGGTCTGCGGGTCGCCCGCCACCAGGCCCGCATTGCGAAAACCGACGAAGGCGATGAAGAGGCCGATGCCGCTGGCCACCGCGGCGTAAAGCTCGTGGGGAATGGCGTACAGAATCGACTGCCGGATGCCAGCGGCGGTGAGCGCCAGAAAGAGGATGCCGGAGAGAAAGACCGCTCCCAGGGCCGTCTGCCAGGGGATGTGCAACTTGATGCAAACCGCGTAAGTGAAGTAGGCGTTCAGGCCCATGCCGGGCGCGAGCGCGATGGGATAGCGCGCCACCACGCCCATGAGGATGGAGCCGAAGGCCGCCGACAGGCAGGTGGCCGCCGTAACCGCGGCCAACGGCATGCCGGTGGCCGACAGAATGGCCGGATTCACCAGCACGATGTAGGCCATGGTCAGAAAGGTGGTGACCCCGGCCAGAATCTCGGTGCGCCAGTTGGTTCCCAGGCGCGTGAATTCAAAGTAGCTTTCCAGTCTCTTGAGCATAGGCGGGTAGTTGTAGGAGAGCACACCGTAGCCGCGATGCACAACGATTCGTGCCTACGAACCTCCCGATGAGCGGGAGACGGTTTGAGTTTTGCGGGGTTCCAGGTCTCATAATCGCGGGGACAGTGCGTACGGCGGAACTCCCAGCTCTCAAACATCCGGCTCCGCATCCGCAAAATACTGCCGGTCAGGCAGCATACTTTGGTGCAAAATCCGCGAGATAAGGATGCCATTCCCCTCCCGCCGGTAAAAGAACACGTGCCGCCCCTTTTCAAAGCGATGCAGGCCGGGGCGAATCCACTCGCAGCGCCGGCCGAGCGAAGGATTGCCGGCCAGCAACTTAGCGCAATGCTCAAGGCTATCGATGTAGCGCTCTGCCTGAGCCGCGCCCCAGGTCTGGAGCGTGTATGCGCCGATGCTCAGCAAGTCTGTCTTGGCGCTGCGGGAAAATCGTACCGCGGCCACGGCTAGCTGGGGTTCGCTGCCAGATGGAGCGCCTCACGAACCTTCTGAAAGACATCGCCCTCGGCAACGCCGCTGGCATCGCCCTCGTCGATGGCCGCGCGTAGCGCTTCCAGCTTGGCCTCAAAGACGCGCTCCTCGCGCTCTAGAGTGCGCAATCCGGCGCGCACCACCTCGCTGGCGTTCTCAAAGCGTCCGCTCTCCACACGCGCCAGAACGAAACGGTCGAGTTCCTGGGTCAGATTGACATTGCGAGTCGGCATAGCGTTTCTCCTCGTTCTCCCACAGGAAAACGAAACTGGAAGAAAGGGTACCACGATTAGCAATCTTTGCCAAGAGGAAGGGAAGTCGTTGTCGTTAGCAGATGATATGTCCGGTGGAGGTAGCAAGTGAAGTGTCGGCTTCCGGCCACCTGCGGTGGGCCAACTGCCTTCGGCGTGGAGAACAAGGGTTTTGGTCTCCCACCCTTGTGACAGAAGAAAGTCACAAGGATGGGGCACGGGGCAAAATAATTTGAGCGGCATGAATCGCGTTCAGCCCAGCAGTTTGGCTGCATCCTTGGCGAAGTAGGTGACCACAAAGTCAGCCCCCGCCCTGCGGATGCCGACCAGCGATTCGAGGATGGCGCGATCAGGGTCCAGCCAGCCTTTCTCAAAGGCGGCCACCAGCATGGAGTACTCGCCCGAGACCTGGTAGGCGCCCATGGGCACGTCCACAAACTCCCGCGCCGCCCGCACCACGTCCAGGCAGGGCATGGCGGGCTTCATCAGGATCATGTCCGCGCCTTCTTCCAGGTCCAGTTCGATCTCGCGCATGGCCTCGCGCAGGTTGGCGCCGTCCATCTGGTAGGTCTTGCGGTCGCCGAACTGGGGCGCCGAGCCCGCCGCCTCGCGAAAGGGTCCGTAGAAGGCCGAGGCAAACTTGGAGGCGTAGCTCATGATGGGCGTCTGCGCGCAGCCCTCGCCGTCCAGCGCCCGGCGGATGGCGGCCACGCGGCCATCCATCATGTCGCTGGGCGCCACCACGTCGGCTCCGGCTTTGGCCAGGCTGACGGCCGCGCGGGCCAGCAGGTTGAGCGTGGGGTCGTTGTCCACGGCCCAGCCGTCGCGGGTCTCGATCACCACGCCGCAATGGCCGTGGCTGGTGTACTCGCACAGGCAGACATCGGCCATCAGCACCAGCTTTTTGCTGGCCGCCGTCTTTTTCAGCGCGCGCAGCCCCTGTTGCACGATGCCGTTCTCGACCCATGCGCCGGAGCCCTGCACGTCCTTGGTCTCGGGCAGTCCAAAGAGCAGCAGCCCGCCCAGTCCCAGCCGCGCCGCTTCTTCGGCCTCGCGCACCGCCTCGTCCACCGAGAGGTTGAAGACCCCCGGCATGGAACCCACCGCGCGCCGCACGCCCTCGCCAGGACAAATAAACAAGGGATAGATCAGGTCGCCGGGCTCCACGGCGGTCTCCCGCACCAGCGCCCGCAATGGTTCGCTGCGCCGCAGCCGGCGCATCCGCATTTCAGGAAAACTCATGGTCCCGATTGTACTGCGAAACCGGCCTCCGGCACGCAGCTTACAGCCGCGAGCCGGGCGGAAGCGCTTAGAACCTGGCTGGCGGCAAGCGGTCGTAGAGCGTGGTGTTGCGGTAACCCAGCAGCATCACCAGGGTCCAGATGCCCAAAGCGGTTCCAAAGGGAAACTTCAACAGGCTCAGGATGGCGGCCACGATGGCCACGATGCGCCCCCACTGCGCGCGTTCCAGCAGGCCCCATCCTGCCACCAGCGCCAGGCAGACGCGGACCAGCAGCGCCACCCAGGCAAAATGCAGGATGGCAGGTCCGAACCAATCCGGAAACGCAAAATTGCCCCCCCAGAGCCCATGTCCCCAGTTGCCGAAGTGGCTGGAGAGGAATGCCCGCGCAAAGGCCAGCCCAACCGCTCCCCGCAGCACGGAGTAGCCCGCATAAACGAACCAGACAATGGCAAGCGCTTTCACCTTGCCCGCGTAACTTGCCAGTTGGAACTCGAAACCGGGCACGGGCGGAACCGCCGCCGCGACCGGGCGGCCGCACTGCGGGCAGACTGCCTGCCCCGGCGCTAAAGCCTGACCACATGCGCTGCAATACATGATGCCTCCTCTTCCTACGCCGTTCCGGAAGTACTACGCAAACGAGGCGCGCGGCGTTCCATTTGCGTTCACAAAGCGGCTAGCGGCTGGAAGCTGCCGTTTGCTTTTCCCATCGCTCCTCGTGCCGGTCGTCGTGGAGGACCAGAGCCGTGACGCGCCCCTCCGCATCGCGCTCCACCGTGAGCCGGGTGGCGCTGGAGCCGTTGAGATAAAAGAGGTTGCCCGGCGTCTCCGCGGCCAGCCCGGCAATTTCGCCATGCACGTTCTTCTCGTAGAGCTGTTCGCCCTGGCGGAAGATCGTGACCGCGAGATGGCCTCTCAAGTCGTTGTACTCGCCGGCCAGGCTGTCCAGCACCGCCGGAGGCAGCTTGAGGACGGGGGGATGCAATGGAATCACCAGCCGCTCGGCCAGGGCCGGCAACTCCTCCCGGGCGCTTGCCTTGGAACCCGGCGGGGCCTCGCCGCGGTGCGCCAGCAGCCAGCGCGGCAGCTCCGGCTCGTCGTAGGCGCGAGTCCAGCAGTCGTGCTTCAGGCCCTGGTAGAGCCACAGCCGGATGCGCCCGCCGGCGGCCTTGAAGGCCTCGAACATCAGTTCGCTCTCGCGCGGGGGCACCATGTTGTCGTCGCTGCCGTGGAAGAGCCACACCGGCGCGCGGCCCAGCGCCTGGGCATACCCCGCGGGCAAAGTGGAGACCTGCTGCCAGCGCTCCGGAGCATAGCTCCAGAAGATGCCGCCAGCCGCAATGGCTATGGCCGCCCAGCGCCGGGGATACAACCGCGCCAGTTCCCAGGCGCCGTAGCCGCCCATCGAGAGCCCGGTCAGATAGGCGCGCTCCGGGTCGCCGTGGAACTCCGCCGTCTCCTCGTCCAGCGCGGCCATAGCCAGGGCCAGCATATCCGGGTCGGTCCAGTAGCTGGGCAGCGGGCACTGCGGCATCACGATCACAAACGGCCACCGCTCCGGGTGGTCGCGCACCGCCTGGGGAAGGCCGATCTGCGTCTGCCACATCCCCTCCGAGCCGCGCTCGCCGCGCCCGTGCAGAAACAGAATCACCGGCCATTGCTTGCGGTCGTCGCGGCGCCACTCTTCGGGCAGGTAGACCTGGAAGCGGTAGGTAACCCCATGCAGCTCCAGCCTGCGATTCAGAAAGCCCGTCTCCTGCGCGGGCTCGGGATGAGAGGCGCGGGCGCCGGCCGCGGCGGCTTGCGCCGGCCGCGGCGCCATTGCCCAGGCGATCCAGAAGCATACCGATAGGAATCGTGAGAAACGGAGCATACAGGCATCCAATCACAAAATGCCGGCAAACGGGGTGCCTTTTAGGGAAAAATAACCGACTTTACATGCTGCGGAAAAAGGCCGGCTGGGCGAAGAATCCTTTTGCTTTGAAAGGACGCAGCTTTAGCCCCTGAGGGCAGCATTTCGGAAATAGTACCTGCAATCAGGCCTGTTTACTGCTGAAAACGAGACCTGGGCACCCGGCATCCGGCTTCTCTCATTGAGCCGGAAGCGAGGATATTTCGCAGCTGATAAAGCTCCAGGCACTGTTCGGGCTGGACATCGCAATCGCTGTTTGTCCCGTACCGCTGGATATGAAGGAATAGGCGAATTCGTTGTTCCCGGGGCTTGCGGCAAAGGTCTGAGGGGGCGTGGCGCCTCCGAAAGCCGGGGAGAGCGTGAGCTGTGGATTTTGCGCAGTCGATAAAAACCACAACTTGATGAGGAGAACGTATGCGGTATTTGGCTGCATATCGACGAAGATTGTCAGGTTGCTTGAGGCTCCAGGCTGGAAAAGCAAGTAGCCGGCGGGAAAATTTACCGATTGCGGAAAATTTGCGATTGCACCTCCGACCCCGTCTTTGTTCATCATGTCGAAAGTGAGCACGGTGGGGTTTGCGGGAGGAGCGGCATTGTTCGTCTTCGCATTGTCCCTTGTCGTGCGCTTACCAGCCGCGTACTGCTGTATCGCGGTCGCCAGGAGCTGCCGCTTCTGATCCGGGGTGATGGGCTTTCCGGTATGCAAGAGGAGCGGCTTGGTCGCCGGAGCTACCATGGCAACCGCCGGCCTGGGATGTGTTCCTTGAAAGGTCACTTTCTGGGCGTGGCGGGGCTGAGGAGCGCAACTGCCACAAGCAGGGCGGTAAGCATTTTCATGGTGATCTCCGTGGTTCGGTGACGGACAAATCTGATGTTGAAACCGCCTTCTTCAGTTAGAAGGCGGCCGACGTAATCTCGCAACTCTCAAACGACCAATTGGAGTTGGTACTGTAAAACGTAACCGTAGTTGCTCCTGTGCTGTTGGATGTGAAGGCGTAGGCAAACTCGTTTTCACCGCCGCTTACGGTCAAGATTTCAGAGTTTTGGACTGAGCCGCCGGGGTAGACGATGGTCATCTGCGGATTTTGATATGAACCGACGATCACCTTCATGACCAGAGTGTAGGCAGTGTTTTTATTTACGGGTACAACGATGGTCAGGCTGTTCGCGTCTCCGGGCATGAAAGTAAGGATGCCAGCGGATGTATCGACGAAATATGGATTGGACAACATCGTAGACACGCCGTTCTGGAACAACTGGTCGGGAGTAAGCACGGTAGTCCCCGCGGATTGAGTGAGATCCTTGACCTGCACGGTTCCCCCGGAGCCCTTTGGCGCGGACGCTCTGACCACGGTCGTCATGAGCTGCCGCTTCTGATCCGCGGTGATGGGCTTGCCGGTATGCAGGAGAACCGGTTTGTAGGCGGGAGCCATGGCGGTCAGCTTCGGCCTGGGGTGGGTTCCCTGAAAGGTGAGTTTCTGGGCGAAGGCAGGGCTGAGGAGCGCGACTGCCACGAACAGGGCGGTAAGCTTTTTCATGGGGTATTCCTCCTGAGATTTGGTGACGGCGGGAGTATAACGCTATTGCAGTGCGGTAGTCACTACAAATAGCTAATCACATTATTCATGCGGGCAGTGGAGAGCTTGAGCGGGGAGCCGGTTTTGCGGGGACCGCGCTTGGCCGGCGGGTGCAGGATGCTGCTCTACGCCAGCCTGGCCCTGGTTCCTGTAGTGCTCTTCGCGCTCATGCTGATGTTTGCGGGACGGTGAGGAATTTCCTTTCCTTGACCGTCCCATAATGCCCCGTGCCCCATCCCCGCTAGTTTTTCTGTCGCAAGGGTGGGTAGCCGCGGAATTCAACTGGCCTGCTCTCTCAGGTCTCAAGATCGAGATCTGGGGCAACCCACAGGGAGTCATTCGCCCCAACGGGCGCTTTCAGGATATGGCGGCCCTGGCCGCCAAGCGGAGAATGCTGGACATCGAATCGCCCTCTGAAGACGAAAATGCGCGCCTTCGCCCTCTGCCCGATGTGAAGGTTGAGCCAGGGACTGAGCCGATTGAGATACACCTGGAACCATACGGCATTGAGTTCTGGTTCCTGGAACCCCTTAATTGGCAGGCTCAACTTATGGGCCGGTAACCTGGAGGGAAGGCGAAAGGAACCTTGCGCCAGTCACTATTGTCTTACTCACTCCGGCTCAGAGATCTCAATTCCCGGCGATCACATAATCGGAGGGCGGATTCAACAACAAAGCGCCATGGGCTGGTTAGAGTATAATCGCACCTAAACGACCTTGTGAGGGGTTTTGCAGCCAAGGCGTTTTCGGGGCCGGTGGTTGAGGCGATGTTTTTTCAACAACGCCTGGGGAACCAACAGCATCATGTGGTTTGGCGATGAGATGCGCTTCCGTTTCCTCCCGCGCGCCTGACCACCAAAGCAATAATCGGAGCATAGCCATGAGTGTGACACGGCGTAAATTCCTTCTTGATACCACATATGCGAGCGCCGGGCTTGCCGTGGCAGGCGCAATGCCACTCGCGCCGTGGGCAGCCGCCGAGGCATCGCAACTTACTCCTTTTCTGACGGGGATGAGAATGGCTGCAACGCCAGCCACGGCCTATCGCGCCTATCGATCGAAGGCGGTTGCGAATCCCGATCTGGCGACGTGGGTTCAGGTGGACCTCGCCAGGAGCGTCTCCATTGATGCTATTCATCTATTCCCCGCATCGGAACGCATATATCCTGGGCGCGATCAGTATTATGCCGGCGAAGGTTTCCCGCTTCGGTTCCGGATCGAAGCTTCGGAGGATGCGAGCTTCAGGAACCCCGTGACGATCATCGATTTTACGCAGTCGGATTTTCCCGATCCGGCGGATAACATTACGCAATACGGAGCGCATGGAGTTCATGCCCGTTATGTGAGGCTGACGGCGACCCGTTTGCGCGCCGCGAAGGGCGCCTGGGATGAGAGCCTGGCTCCAGGCGCGGAGCCCAAAGACAGCCCCGACTACACACTTACGCTAGCCAAGATGGCCGTGCTCTCCGGCGGCCACGATGTCGCGGTAGGTTGCAAGGTTTCTGCCGATGAAGAGCACGGAAACACTGGCCTTCTAGGTCAACTTACACGCCCGGCCCGCCAGGACGGGGAAGGCATTCGCCATGACAATCCCCATGCGGTCACCGACCCCGCTACCTGGAAGCCAGCCAAATATAAGGCTCAAGCGCCGAAAACAGGAGTAACTCTCGATGGAGGGTTATTTGAGACCGCGATGCGGAACAACATCGAGTATCTGTTGAACTCCTATTCAACGGACGATCTTTTGCGCCAGTTTTACGAGCGGACCGGGAAGATCAGGGACTTCAAGCTTACCGGCTCGCAGGGCTTCTGGGAAGAGGATCTTGCCGGTTCCAATGCCGGCCGTTTTTTGATGGGCGCGGCAAACACGTTGCGCTGGATGGACCACCCCGAACTGCGCCGCCGATTGGATGCGGTTGTTGATGGTATCGAAGAGTGTAAGCAGCCGAACGGGTATATCATGGCGTATCCGGAAGATACGATCTTTTACTCGGAGCGCGCCGCCTATACGCGCGCCTGGCTTACGCATGGCCTGCTGGAAGCGGCGTATAGCGGCAACGCCAAGGCTTTGCCGATGCTGCGCGGCTATTACGATTGGTTCAACCGGCAGTTATTCCTGCCGGAGATGCTTCGCGGCGCAGTCCAGGGCGGCCAGGGCATGGTAGCCAATACGCGCATCGGCGCCAGCCCGGCAGGCAAGCCAGCCGATGCCCAGGTGATTCAGCGATACTACCAGGAAGAAGCATGGCTGAAAGGCCTCGCAAGTCAGGAGAAAGAGCAGGTCTGGCAGTATCCATACGACCGGCCCAACTGTTATCTGCTTACTAACCTTGAAGCCTACCTGGATTTGTATCTCATCACGGGAGACCGGCTCTACTATAATGCCGTGCTTGGCGGCTGGGAACTCTATCGCGCCCATTGGCAGCAGGCGGGCGGAAGCATCTCCATTATCGAGTTCGAGAAGGATCCTCCGGATAGCAACTATCTCCACCGGAAGCTAGGCGAACTATGCGGAAACAGCTTCTGGGTATTCCTCAGCCAACGTTTTCAACTTCTGCACCCGGACGATGAGCGCTATGCGTCTGAGATTGAGAAGTCAATCTACAACGTTGGAATCGCCAATCAGGATGGCGGCGCGGGTCTCCGCTACCACACCATCATGGAGGGAAAGAAGGAAAAGAGCACGCACGAGAATACGTGTTGCGAAGGACAGGGAACGCGGCTGCTTGGCTCTCTTCCGGAACACATCTATTCCATCGCGCCGGACGGCTTGTATGTGCATCTCTACGAGCCATCGACGATCCGCTGGCAGCAGGGCGGCCAGGCGATGGAGCTGACCGTGAAGACGCGCTTCCCCTTGGCAACAGAGGTTCATGGCATAGTGAAGACAACGGCTCCCGCGCAAGCCAACCTGCGGATAAGGGTGCCTTCCTGGGCGGCCGGGCCGATGAAAATATCGGTCAACGGCAAGGCGGCAGGCGCGGGCAAGCCAGGGACATATCTGACTCTCAATCGCCAATGGTCTGACGGCGACGTGATTGACTTCACGCTCCCCGCGGAGCTTCAAATCAGGCGATATAACGGAGAGGATCAAATCGCGGGCAAGACGAGATACTCGATTGAGTATGGCCCAATTCTTCTTGCCGCGGCCGGATCATCGAGAGTTGACCTGTTGGTGGATGAAGAACCGGCGGCAAAGCACCTGGCGAACCATCTTGAACCGGTTGATGGTTCACCGCTTCATTTCACGGTTCGCGGCAACCCAGGACAAAAGTTGATGCCTTACTGGCAGATAGCGGAGGAAGAGTTTACCTGTTTTCCGACGGTAAGCGCGCGGGCGTAATTTCATCCGGATAGATTACTTTCGACGGGGCAAGCAGCCGTTGAGGCATAGGCCAGCCGCGCACATCCGCTTCTTGCGTAGGGCAGCCGGCCGGCTTACGCTCCCGGAATCTCCGCGTTCTTCGCCTTGGCGTTGAGCTGGATGCGCTTGTTCTTCTTGTAGCCGTTTATGATCCCGCCGAGGAAGACGTTGAAGGCCTCCGAGCGGCGCCGCACGGCGCCGCCTTTGTCCGCCTATCGTCCATGAGCAAGGACCGGTAAATGCTTCAGCGGTACGACTCGTCGCGGTGAATCACGAAATCAGGGTAAGCGCCGCCGCCCAGTTCGTGCAGGTCCATGCCCATGCGCTCGCCGTCGGGGTCCACGCGGAAGGGAGCCAAGCGGTTGAGCAGCCGGAAGAGCAGGTAGACCAGGGGCAGCACCACTCCCAGCAGCGCGGCGATGCCCACCAGTTGGGCCAGCAGTTGCCCCGGCTGCGGGGCGAAGATGCCCGCGGCCAGAAGGCCCCACAGTCCGCCCACGGCATGAACCGAAATGGCGCCCGAGGGATCATCGATGGAGAGCGCCAGTTCGAGCAGCTCGACCAGCAGCGGCGTGACGATGCCGGCGATGAGGCCGACGAAGAGCGCTTCACCGGGCGTGACCAGCCCGGCGCAGGCGCTCGAAGCCACCAGTCCAGCCAGCCAGCCGTTGGCGCACAGGCTGGCGTCTGGCTTGCCGAAGCGCGCGCGGGTCACGGTGAAGGTGGCCGCCAGGGCGCCCGAGGCGGAGAGCAGCGTATTGACCGCGGTCACCGGTAGCGCGGCCAGCGGCGCGTGAAGCCAGAGCACCGCGCCGGCTACATTCCAGGCCAGCCAGCCCACCAACGCCAGCAGGCAGCCGAAGAGCACATAGACGGCATTGTGGCCGGGCAGCGCGGTGGAGAAGCCTTCCTTGGGAAACTTGCCCTTGCGCGGGCCGGCGATCCACACCACGGCCAGCGCGCTCAGCCCGCCCAGCACGTGAACGGCAGCCGCGCCGCCGCCATCCACAAATCCCGCGCCCAGGCCGAAGTTCACCCCCAACTGCGCCAGCCAGCCGCCGCCCCATACCCAATGCGCCAGCAGGGGAAAGACGGTTGCGGCCAGCACCGCGGCGGCCGCGCAACCGGCGGCGAGCCGCCAGCGATCCGCTCCCGAGCCCCACGGCACCACAGACGCCAGCGCCACGGCCAGAAATTCGAAAAGCAGCGCCAGTTGGGTCCGCGGCTGCGCCGAGCCAAAGCCGCCCAGCAGCAGCGGCCCCGCTCCCAGCCAGTTCCAGGGCTTGCCGGCCAACTGAAACGTGTGGCCCGCCAACCCCTCCGTGCCGGCCCACGCCGCGCCCACTACGGCAAAGACGATGGCGGTAACGGCTACAATCGCCAGGTTGCCCAGCAGAGACTGCGCGGCTGAGCGCGAGCGTCCCAGCCCGGTGTTGGTCAGCGCCACGCCGGCGATGGCCAGCGGAGCCAGCAGCAGCAGCGTCAGAGTCAGCGCAAAGAGAGCGTCGGTCATGGACGGCTCACTCCGCGCGCTTCCATGTGTCCCCGCACCGCGACGGCCAGTCCCAGCCCCTCGACGGCCAGCCCGCAGACCACGAAGGCCGCCCGCGGCGCTAGGGCCGGAAACAGCACCAGCGCGGCCAATGCGAGAAAGAATCCGGCGGGCATCAGCAGCAATCCGGCGTATTTCATGGTCTTTCCTTTCCCGGCTTCTCAGGCCGGTCCGCGCACGCTCCTCATGAACGGTGCCGATCAAGGGTTGTGGTATCCCACCCTTTCGCCAGAAAAAAGGCGAAAGAATGGGGCACGGATCATTTTGGGCTCTCCGGCCGGGGTTCATTTCAGCCGTAACCGCCGCCGCGAGTCATGCTGCTCAGGATGAACGCGTACCCTCCGAACCGTGGTTTGTTTCCGTGGGGTCCGCATTGCAGTGATTTGTCGTGAGGGCAACCGGCTGTAACGCCTTTATGAATTCTAAAGCATTCTGTTGTACTGTTTGCCTATGCAAGCCGGTGCGCCGTGGTTGCGTTTGCCGGCTCACATCGCAGGCTGAGCTCAGTCGCCGCCGGCCGCATTCTTCCCCATCTCTCTGGAGGTCTTCGTTATGAATACTCTTGACCGGCTGGTCTCGAACCCGCTGGGCGCGCTTGCCGTCCTCACTCTGGCCATCTGCGCGGGCGGCGGGCTGATCGTGGCCGGCGGCCTGCTTATCGCCTTTTGGAAAGGATGAGCCGGGAAAGCCCGTTTTTTTATCCCAACCGCACAGTGCCGTGCCCCATCCTTGCGCATTTTTTCTTGCAAGGGTGGGAAACCCGGAACCCCGCCAGCGCGCTTTTCACCCCAGGCTAACCGCAATAGACAGCCGCCTCACGCACCCCTTGGGTTATGATTGCGTCTATAGAGTGAGTGGCCTGATTCCCCAATGGCCGCCCGGGTGGTGAGTGTGTCCCGATTCCCGCAGCGTTCTGTATTCGTGTTTTCCATCGCGATCCTGGTCACCCTCGCCCTTGGCTATGCCCTGGGTGAGTTCGGGCTGCTTGGCGTTCAGGCCGGCGGCGCGCAGGATGGCGCCTACCGCCAGATCGGCGTCTACGGCGACGTCCTGAGGAGAATCCAGTCCGACTACGTCACCGAGCCCAACATGAACGACGTGACCACGGGCGCTCTCCACGGCCTGCTGGAATCGCTCGATCCCGATTCCAGCTACCTGAGCCCCACCGAATACAAAATCTACAAGGATCGTCCCGCCAGCGGCGCCGCCCAGGTGGGCATCCTGGTTTCCAAGCGCTTCGGCTACGCCACCGTGGTCAGCGTGGCGCCCGGCTCGCCCGCCTACAAGGAGCACCTGGCCGACGGCGATATCATCGAGTCCATCGGCGAGCAGTCCACCCGCGAGCTGTCGCTGGCCGTCATCCGCCTCATGCTGGAGGGCAAGCCTGGAACCACCCTCACCCTCTCGGTGGTGCGCCCGCGCAAGGCCGACCCCGATAAGCTCACCTTCATCCGTTCCATCGCCGCCCCTGCCGCGCTGGGCGAGCAGCAATACGAAAACTCCACCATACTTTACCTCAAGCCCGGCGCGCTCACCACGGCCCGCGTGGACGAAATCGCCGCCAAAATCAAAGCCGCCGGCAAAAGCCGCAAAATTCTACTCGACCTTCGCGACTCTTCCGGCGACGATCCCCAGCAGGGACTCCGCCTGGCCAACTTCTTTCTCAAGCAGGGAACCCTGGCCACGCTTGAAGGGCAGAAGTATCCCAAGCAGACCTTCACCGCCGACCCGGCTCAGTTTTTTTGCGATGCGCCCCTCGCCGTGCTCGTCAACCGCGGCACCTACAGCGCTGCCGAGCTCACCGCCGCCGCCATTGAGGACTTGAAGCGCGGCGACGTGGTGGGCGAGCGCACCTTCGGCGAGGGCTCGGTGCAGAAGACCATCGAACTGCCCGACGGCGCCGCCCTGCTGCTTACCGTGGCCAAATTCGAGAGCCCCGGCGGCAAGAAGATTCAGGACGAGGCCGTCACCCCCACCGTGGCCGTAGGCCAGTCCATCGATGAAGAAGAAGAGGAAGCGCCTCCCGCCCCTAAAGGCGACGAGCCCCTCAACAAGGCCCTCGATCTGCTGAAGGCGAAGAACGGCTAGTGTTTTGTCTCAAATATTCGCCGTATTAGCGAGGCAGTCAAAACGCAGATCCTTCGAATGCGGTCGCCGCGAGTGCTTCTGCTCCTGATCAACGGGTCAGGTTGAGTGTTGAGGTTTCCCACCCTTTCGCCAGAAAAAAAGGCGAAAGGATGGGGCACGGAGCTTTTGTGGCGCATCCCGCGGAGGTTCATTTTTAGCTGTAACTCGCCGGCGCAAGCTATGATGCTCAGAATGAAAGCAATCTATTATTGAATTTTTTGCGACATCGCGCTGGTTAGTCGGGGTTTGTCAGCAGCCAATAATGGAAGCCGTCCACGATGGCCATCAGCGCCGCCTGGTTCAAATCGCTGCTCACTCCCGCTGTGATCCACGGTTCGCGGCCATCGGCATAGAAGCTTACCGTGACGCGCACGTGGGCCGCCGTGTCGTGGGCGGTTACGTCGAGGGCGGTGACGCTGAAGGTGCCCAAACGCATCTGCATAAGGGCCGGGTGCCATTTTTCCAGTTCGCGCCGCATGGCCTTGGTCAGCGCATCCACCGGGCCGGAGCCCTCGGCCCGCGTGGTGACAACTTTGGAGTCATCCACGGACAATAACATCGAGGCCTGAACATACCTGTTTCCGGTTTCGTCGGATTCGTCCAGAACCCTCCAGTTTTTTATGCTGAAGCGATGCCGCAGGGTTTTGAGCACCTTCATGCACGCCAATCTGAACGAAATTTCGCTGGCCGTGAAGCCGCCGCCTTCGATCATGGCCTGGTTGGCGTCCATGAAAGCCTGCGCCTGCGCGGAATCGAGAGGAACGCCCAGCGCCTTCGACAGCAGAACGATGTTGGCTTTTCCCGATTGAGCGTTGACCCCGATGACCGGGTGGGCGCCGACCTTGGCGGGATCGCACCAAAGGTAAGCCCCCGGGTTTTTGCGTTCGCTGCTGCCGTGCATACCGGCCCAGGTGCCAAAAGCGCCCGGCCCGACTATGGGAGCGCCGTGCGGCGCCTCAATCCCGAAAGCCGTGTAAGCCGAGTGCGCCAGGCTGGTAAGTCCGGTGAGCGCGTCAGGAGTGACAAATTCAGCTTCACCCCTGAGCTGCATGCTGCCGATGACGGTAGTCAGGTTCACGTTGCCGCAGCGTTCACCCGTGCCTATAAGCGTGCCTTGAACCTGAACCGCCCCGGCTAGAATGGCGGCGCGGGTATTGGCAATTCCAAGACCGCGATCGGTGTGGCCATGAAATCCGAATTTGATGCCGGGGTAACTCCGTATCAGTCCGCTCATAACCTGGCTTACTTCCTCATGGCTGGCGCAGCCGGTGGTGTCGCAGACAACCAGCCGGCTTATCATCTGGCGGACGCTTTGTTCCATGACCTGGTGGAAGTAGTCCAGGCTGCGCCGGCTGAAATCGGCGTCGCAATTATCGCCGTTTTCACGGCGGCCGCAGGCGGCATCCATGGCGTGTTCGAAGTCAATGATTACTTCCAGGCCGTTATCTTGCAGGCAGGCCACGGTCTCGTAGGTCATCAGCAGGTTTTCTTCCGGCGTGGTTTCCAATGACTTCATCACATCGAGAAGCCTGGATTTGACTACCACCACCGCTACGGGAACGCGTTTCTTGTTGCCGACGATGAATTGCACGTCGGGCCATTCCCGGACCTTGGCGCCGCGGCCGCGCGTTCTGCCGAACAAGGCCAGTTTCATGGCTCCCGTATCGGCCGAATGGAGAGCGGCCGTCAAATCTTCTGTAAATTGGTTGGCGCCGGCAAAACCGATTTCAGCATAGCGGACGCCGAAAGCGGCCATGCGCTGAAGAAGGCCGACGGCATTAGGTACCGAAATCTCGATGTTCGGCTGCTGCATCCCATCCCTGAGGCTGGTATCAAACAGCTCGACTTTTCTGGTTATAACTTCCTTCATCTTTACCTGTTCCCGATGGTGAAAATGGTCTTCGCGAGCTTGCCGTGCAGGCAGGATTCCCGCTTTCCATCATACCTTCACTGAGGTTTTCCGCTTTGTCTCAGAATACTACTAACGGGACTCGGCGTGGATTCCCGCTTCTCAAATTCCCAATGCCGGAACGGAAAACGGTTCCGGTCCGCTCTTGCACCGTCTGGTTCGCGGCGGCGTTCCGCACATCCTCCCGCATGACGAAAATGCTAGCCTTAGGCTGAAGCATCTTCTCCTCCGCGCGCGTGAGAAATGCCCACGAGGCCTGAATCGCTTGGCTGCCCCGCCTAATCAGCCTGCCCAACCACGCGGCCTTGCCCGGCCCCGCCGCCCGCAAGTCCAGCCGCTTCCCCCGCATCGCCGGCGCAAGCTCGCCGGCCGCTTCACGCTGGCCGTGCTGCTGCTGCTCGCGGTCATTACCGGCTCGCTGGCCGGCCTCACCCTGGTCTACTCCGTCGATCTGCCCCAAATCCACGATCTGGAGCACTACCGCCCCTCCACCAACACGGAACTCTATGACCGCAAGGGACGCATCATCGGCACCTTTGCCCTGGAACGCCGCGAAGTAATCGGCTACGACGGCTTCGCTCCGGCGCTGCGCCAGGCCGTCATCTCCATTGAAGACAAGAGCTTCGAGTCCCACTGGGGCATCAATATGTTCCGCGTGGTAGGAGCGGTGTGGTATGACTTGCGCTCCCACGGCCACGTGCAGGGCGCCTCCACGCTCACCATGCAGTTGGCGCGCAATCTATTCCTCTCGCCGGAACGCACCGCCACGCGCAAGATACAGGAGGCCTATCTCGCCATCCAGATCGAGCGCGCCTTCACCAAGCAGCAGATCTTCACCCTCTATGGCAACCAGATCTACCTGGGCCACGGCATGTACGGCTTCGAGGCCGCCTCGGAGTTTTTCTTTTCCAAGCACGCCAGAGACCTCACCCTGCCGGAAGCCGCTCTCCTGGCCAGCCTGCCCAAGGGGCCGACTACCTATTCGCCCCTGCTCAATCCTGACAAAGCCCTGCGCCGCCGCAACCTCGTCCTCTCGGAGATGGAATCGGACGGAGTCATCACCCACGTCCAGGCCGAGCAGGCCCGCAATGCCCCGCTGGGGTTGCGCACCGCCCAGCCGGAGATGTCGGTCGCGCCCTGGTTCCAGGAGGAGGCGCGCCGCGAGCTGGAAAAGCGCTTCGGCTCCGAGCAGGTCCACGAGGCCGGCCTGCGCGTGGAGACCACCCTCGATCTGGACCTGCAGCAAACCGCCAACCGCGCCGTGGCCGATGGCCTGGCAATCTACGAGCGGAGGCACGGCTGGGTTGGTTACGTGGGGCCGGGCAGGCTGGAAAACATCCTCGCCGCCGGCGATGTAACCATGGAGGACTACAAGCATCCCGACTGGGCCATGAAGACCCGGCCCGGCGACTACGTGCACGCCCTGGTCACCAGCGTCCTGCCCCTGGAAATTCGCGCCCACGCAGGCGCCGATAAAATCATCCTCTTGCCCGACGATTGGAAATGGACCGGCCGGCGCTACGGCAATGCGCTGGTCAAACCCGGCGACATCATCTACGTCCACCTTTCCGAGGACATGGAAGGCAGCGCGCGCCGCGCCTCTCTTGAGCAGGACTCCGGCGTGCAAGGGGCACTGCTGGCCATGGACAACACTACCGGCGATGTTCTGGCCATGGTGGGCGGCCGCGACTATGCGCTCTCGCAGTTCAACCGCGCCACGCAGGCGGAAAGACAGACCGGTTCCAGCTTCAAGCCCTACGTCTATACCGCGGCCATCGAGGATGGCGCCCGGCCCGGCGACATCATCGTCGACGCCCCGGTCAGCTTCGGCGGCTATACCCCGCGCAACTACGAAGGCGATTACCGCGGCGCCATGACCCTCACCACCGCCTTCGCCGAATCGCGCAACATTCCCGCCCTCAAGCTGGCCGCCCGCGTGGGCATCCGCAAAGTCATCGACGTGGCCCACCGTTTCGGCGTCACCACCAACATTCCCGCCTATCTTCCCGTGGCCATCGGCGCGGTCGAAATCACTCTCGAAGAACAGGTGGCCGCCTACGCCGTCTTCCCCAACGACGGCCTGCGCGTCAAACCCCGCCTGGTTCGCAAGGTCTCCAATGCCGACGGCATCACCCTCTGGGAAGACCCGCCCGCCGTTAATGAGGTCATCGATCAGCCCACCGCCCGCACCATGATGACCCTTCTGCGCGCCGTCACCCAGCACGGAACCGGCGCCGCCGCCTCGCAGTTGAACCATCCGCTGGGCGGCAAGACCGGCACCACCAGCGACTACACCGACGCCTGGTTCCTGGGCTTTTCTCCCTCCGTCACCTGCGGCGTCTGGGTGGGTTACGACAGCAACCAGTCCCTGGGCGAAAAAGAGACCGGCGCCAAAGCCGCTCTGCCCATCTGGATTACCCTCATGCGCGACGCCATCGCCGGCAAGGACGACGAGCAGTTCCTAAGCGACGAAACCAATCCCCAATCCCAAATCGCCGCCGTCAAACCGCCCGTCAAGCCGGCGCCCCCGCCGGCAGCCGGCTCACCCGCCAATCCCGTCAGGACGATCGCTCCCGCAAGGACGCATGTGGCCCCGGCGCTCCCGGCTCCGGCCGCAAAACCCCCGGCTCAACCCGCCGTCAAACCACAGGTCAAACCGGCTCTGCCTGCGCCGTCCGCTTCCGCCAGGCCCGCGGCCGCCGTTCAATCCGCCCAGGGTTCCATCCGATAGAATCAATTTCTGTGAAAGAGGATTCCTGTTCATGACATCGGCGGCATCCCCAACTCTGCTCGTCCTGGCCGCCGGCATGGGCAGCCGTTACGGCGGCCTGAAGCAAATTGAGCCGGTTGGCCCGGGCGGCGAGACCATCATCGATTATTCGGTTTACGACGCCCTCCGCGCCGGCTTCGGCAAGCTGGTATTCGTCATCCGCAAAAACATCGAGCAGGAGTTCAGGCAGATCTTCGGCGCGCGCTTTGCAAAGCACGTCGCGGTCGAATACGCCTATCAGGAGCTCGACCAGCTTCCGCCGGGGTTCGAAGCGCCCGCCGGCCGGAGCAAGCCGTGGGGCACGGCGCACGCCATTCTGATGGCCGCCGGCGTCATTTACGAGCCCTTTGCCGTGATCAATGCCGACGATTTTTACGGAGCCGAGGGCTATCGCGCGCTGGCGGGGCATTTGCAGTCGGGCACGCCGGACTACGCGATGGTGGGATTTGTTCTGCGCAATACCCTCTCCGATTTCGGTTCCGTGGCGCGCGGCGTGTGCCAGGTGAGCGGCGACGGCTACCTCCAGGACGTGGTTGAAATGACGAAGATCGAGCGCGATGGCGCCGCTGCCAGGAATACGGATGCGGCAGGCCAGGTGACCGGGCTGACGGGGGATGAGGTGGTTTCAATGAACATGTGGGGATTTACGCCCCGGATATTCGGAGATTTGCGAGAATATTTTGAAAAGTTTCTTGAGTTGCATGGCGCGGATGTGAAGGCGGAATGCTTCATTCCCAGCGCGGTGAATGAATGGGTTTTGACGGGGCGGGCGCGGGTAAAGGTTTTGCCCACCAATGATTCATGGTTTGGCATCACCTATCGCGAGGACCACCCGCGCGTCGCCGCCAGCATAAGCCGCCTCATCCAGGGCGGTACTTATCCTGAAAGGTTATGGTTATAAGCGAAGAGCACAATCTCGGCGCAGTGGCCAGCCAATTTCAAATCGGCGGCGAATTTTTGAGCGCCGAGCCCTACGGAAACGGGCACATCAACGACACTTATCGCACCGTCTTCCGGCAACAGGGCGCGCCGGTGAGCTACATCCTGCAGCGCATCAATGTCAACGTCTTCAAGAACCCCATCGCCCTCATGGAAAACGTCCAGCGCGTGACCACGCATCTGGCCGCGCAGGTAGCCGGAGAGCCGGATCGGGACCGGCGCGTACTCAGGCTCATTCCCGCGCGGGACGGGGGGGCCTGGCATGTGGATGCGGAGGGCGGCTATTGGCGCGCCTATTACTTCATCCTGAAGGCCCGCACCTATGAGGCCGTGGAGTCCGCCGGGCAGGCGTTTCAGGCGGCCAGCGCCTTCGGACAATTCCAGAAAATGCTCGCCAACCAGCCCCCGCCGCGATTGCAGCATACCATCCCCGACTTTCACAACACGCCGAAACGATTTGCGGCGTTGGAGCAGGCCATCGCCGCGGACGCGGCTGGCCGCGCCATCCTGGCAAAGCCGGAGATTGGATTCGCCCTGGCTCACAAATCCATCACCAGCGCCCTGCTGGATGCAAAGCTGCCGGAGCGCGTCACTCACAACGACACCAAGTTCAACAACGTCATGCTCGATAACGCCACCGGCGAAGCCATCTGCGTCATCGATCTCGACACCGTCATGCCGGGATTGGCGCTTTACGATTTCGGCGACATGGTGCGCACCACCACCAGCCCGGCCATGGAAGACGAGCGGGATTTGTCCAAGGTGACCATGCGGTTTCCCATGTTCGAGGCGCTGGTGCGCGGTTATCTCGCCGCGGCCGGCGGTTTCCTGACCAAAGCGGAGAAGCAGTTCCTTGCCTTCTCCGGCAAATTGATCACCTTTGAAATCGGCATCCGCTTCCTCGCCGACTATCTGGCGGGCGACACCTATTTCAAGGTGCATCGCGAAGGACGCAACCTTGACCGCTGCCGCACACAGTTCAAACTGGTCGAGTCCGTTGAGCAGCAGGAGGAAAAAATGAACCGGCTGGTCGAGGCCGTTGAGCAGTGATCGCCTCTCACTACCGAGGTTCGTGGTTTCCCACCCTTGCGACAGAAAAAAGTCGCAAGGATGGGGCACGGGGCTATTGCGGACTGTGGAAACGAGGAAAAGCAACGCCCTACCGCACGGGGGCTTCGTGGCGGAACTCACAGGCGCGCGAATATCCCGTTCTGCGCGTCCCGAAGCCGGTTCCCCCCAGAATCTCCGTGCCCCATCCTTTCCGCTTCTTTCTGCGGAAAGGGTGGGAAAGCACAGAAGCCCGCAGTAAGATAGCCCCAACGACCCCTCGTTGAATGGCAGGTTTTTCCATGCCCGGCGGACTCAAGCGGCTCCATCATTCAGGGCAATCCCATTTCATTACATTCAGTTGTTATCACCGCCTGCCATTGCTGGCGCAATTGCACATGCAAGATGCGTTCCTGCTTGCGCTGGAGCAGACGCGCCGCCGCTTCCAAATGCGCGTTTACGGCTACGTCGTCATGCCGGAACACGTTCACCTGTTGCTTAGCGAGCCCCCCGGAGACATGCTTTCCAGAGCCGTGCAAATGCTGAAGACCAAGGTATCCATTGAAGCCCGGAAGAAGGGCAAGAGGACTGCCGGAGAATCGCCTCTCTGGCAGGCTCGCTATTTCGATCACAATGTGCGGAATTATGCTGGATTCGTCACGCAGCTTCGCTACATTCACCGCAACCCTGTGAAACGAGGGTTCTGTAATGCTCCCCAAGACTGGCCGTGGTCGAGTTTCCGCGCGTGGGGGTTGGGCGAGACCGGCATTGTCGAGGTTGAATCGGATTGGATTGCGGCGCGGCGGGAAGCGAGCCGGCGGAAAGGTTCTCCCGGGGACTGATGCGAGAACAAGCAGGAGGATCAACTGTAGTGGTTTCCCACCCTTGCGACAGAAAAAAGTCGCAAGGATGGGGCACGGAGCTATTGCGGACTGTGGAAGCGAGGAAAAGCAACGCCCTACCGCACGGGGGCTTCGTGGCGGAACTCACAGGGCGCGCGAATATCCCGCAAAGCGCGTCCCGAAGCCGGTTCCCCGAAGAATCCCCGTGCCCCATCCTTTCCGCTTTTTTCTGCGGAAAGGGTGAGAGACCGCGAAACTCAATTCTTTGCCGCCAGCCTGAAGTACCTTTTCGCCCGCGCCACATCCTTGAAAATCTGCGCCTTCAACGCCTCCGGAGTTGGCCACTCCATCTCCCCGCGCAGCCGCGCCAGAAACTCCAACTCTAGTGGCGTTTCATCAT
>JBEKNO010000001.1:0-42412 GCA_049522735.1 Occallatibacter sp. | reverse complement strand
CTGGAGGTCGGAAAAACGGCCTCCAGGGGCAAAACGAAACGAGGAAACCGCGGCAAAAACGGGCCGAAAACGGCGAAAAATCCGCCGCCAGAACGAAATCAGGTGCAAATCAGGAGTTTTTCTGCAGCCTGTTTAGTCGTGCCCTGATACAAGGCCGTTTTTGAAACACTCTTTAAAAGCGAGAATTGGGGTTTCCCACCCTTTCGCCAGAAAAAAGGCGAAAGGATGGGGCACGGCGCATTGTAGGAACAGTGGACACTTTAAAGCTGTGCCCTTTCAAAACTGCGACTGATTCAGAGATTCCCTAACACAACTGCGTATTGCCGCAAAGATGCACGGTTAGCCCCAACTCCGCCATCATGGCGGCCTTGGTGGCAAGAGCCTTGTCGGCGGCCTCAGGGGATGGCGCGTATGCAACATTCACGTGGTTGGCGCGGTGGCGGGCCATGAATTGATTCTGGCTGACGCCGTGGAAGACGGTGTGCACGATGGGCCATTGAGGCGTAGTCTGCCGCCAGCGGCGCTCTGTCTCCGCCGCGGGCAGGCTGACCACCGTGCCGCGGCCCAGGTCGGCATGAAGCGCGCCGCCCTCGACGAATACGCGGCTCCAGACGATCTCGCCTGGCTTGCCGACGCCTTTCAGCGATCCGCCGCCGAGAGGGAAGTACATGGCCGGCTGGCGTTCGCTGCTGGCGCCCGCATAGCCGCCCACAAAATGATTGGCCGGCGCGGCGCCGGAGATTTGCAACAGCCAGACAAACGCGTCGAGACCGTCGCCCTTGTAGTGCTCGCCCCAGCGAACGTCGTGCAGCGTCGTCGAGGGGTCAAGCCCCAGCGCGCTCCAGCAGCGATTGGTAATCAGAGAGTCCACGCCGGCGCATTCGTCCACTTCGTTAAAGTGCACCACCGGCCCGCCCGCGTAGAGTTCCTCTTTTGCCCCTTCGGCAAAGACCGGAGGACGCTCAGCATTGTTCAGCAGGCCCTCGGCCAGGTCGGAGGCGGGCGCCATGTCTTTCAATCCCTGCTGGTACTGGATGCCGATGACGTCGCAGCCAAACTCTTTTGCGATGCGCACCGCCGCAATGTACATCTTGCATTGCTCGATGACCTGCTCCAGGGTCAGCTCGGTAGCGGGGTTCTTGCCGAGGTCGAACTTCACTCCCTTGGAGACTACCCACTTATAGACAGCCTCTGCCTCGGCCTGGCTCACCGTGCGCATCTTCGCCACCAGCGCGGACTGGCTCAGACGCTCTTTAAAGATGCCGGCGGGATTCAGCAGCTCATCGTCGATGATGGCGTTGTACATGCCCATGCAGCCTTCATCGAAGATTCCCATGATGGCCTTGCGATGTTTGAGCCCGCTGGCCAGTTGGGCGCCCAGTTGCGCGCTTTCGGCGGGCAGTTTGCCACGGTCCAGCGCATGCACATGCGACTGGTCGTGAGTGATTTTTCCGTCGCGCAGCCATTCCGTGAGCGCGGCAAGAAAATAATCGTCGGTAAATTCCTTGCTCCAGATGGAGGAGAACTTCTTTCCGGCCTTGATAAGCGAGCCGTTCAGGTTGAGCAGGCCCACCAATCCCGGCCATTGCCCCGACCAATTGGCCACGGTCAGGATCGGCCCCCGATGGCTGCGCAGGCCGGGCAGCACATGATGGCTGTACTGCCAGGCGGCGGTCGCGAAGACCAGCCTGGCCTCCGGGTGAATGTTCATGAAAACATCCATCCCCATACGCTGCGAGGAAATAAAACCATGCTTCTCCTTCTCGTTGTAAGCATGGGCGCGGACAAGTTTGATGCCCTTTTGAGCGAAGGCCGCGGTTAACTTCTCTTCCATCTCTCTCTGCGCGGGCCAGCACTCCTGGTTGGCCGCCAGGCGCAGATCGCCGCTGGTAATGAGCAATACTTCATTTGCTGCCGGCTTTACTGTCATTTCGTTCTTCTCCTTGCAAATAATCTGATCCGTGTTCCGGAATTCATTTAAAAAACCGTTCAGTGCGCCGCAATCCTGACGCCGAGGCTGTTGAGCTTGGTGCGGGCCTGGGCGGCTTCAGGGGTTTGCGGATGGCGCTGATTGAGCAGGCGCAGTTCGCGAATGCCCGCTTCCTTCTTGCCCTCCAGCAGCAGGGCAAATCCCTTGCGCAGTTGCGCGGCCGGGGCCTTGGGGCTGCCGCTGAAGCCTTCCAGCACGGCGTTGTAGCTCTTCACCGCATCAGCGTAATTCTGCTGGCGGTAGGCGATTTCGCCCAGGTAAAAATGGGCGTTGCCGGCCAGGTCGTCGAGCGGATAGTAGCGCACCACGTCCTGGAACTCGCCGGCGGCTACCTCGTACCGCGCGGCATTGTAGTCGCGCAGGCCGGCCTGAAAGGTTTCCTGCAGCGGCGGCGCCTGTGTGGATGCCGGCGTGCCGGCTGCGGGACGGGACGCGGGGAGCGCGCCTTCACCGGACGGCGGGGCATTCAGGTCCGCACCTGGGGCCGCGGGGGCCGCGCCGGCGGGCGGATTCTGGATATTTTGCAACTGCGTCTGCAACTCCTGTACCGACTTATCCAGCTTGGCGATGCGGGACTTCAACTCGTCGACCGAATCGTTCAACGACTGCACCTGGCCGGAGACGGCGTCCAGTTTGCCGTTGCCGGTCTCGCTCTGCGCGTTGATCTTCTGCTGCAGGGCGTTGACGGTTGCGGTGATCTGGTTGGCGTTATCCGCGGTCTGCTCGGCCAGGTGCTGCATCACGCCAAAGCGGCTGTCGAGGGTGGACTGGAGGCGCTGCACCATGTCCAGCAGTTGTTGCACCTGGGTTTGCAGCTCGATGATCTCCTTCGAGGCCGCGCGCGCGGGAACGGGCACTGAGGCGAGAACCATGGCCAGGAAAGCCGCGCCGAGGAAGCTATTGCGAAGTGTGTGCAGTTTTTGCATTTTTTCACCTGTGAAATACTTCAGATCAGAAATCAGGGGCCGGCTTCGGCTTGCGGGGCTTTCGGGGTATCCCAGGTCTTCCGCCGCGGCGGAAGACCTGGGATACCCGATTTTGATCAGACTTCCAGCTAATGTTTACCGCTCCAGGGTGAAACCGCCGCGGCGGTTCTGCTGCCAGCACTCCTCGTTGGACTCGGAGCAGAAGGGCTTCTCCTTGCCGTAGCTGATAACGCGGATGCGGTTGGCCGCCACTCCGGCGGTGACCAGCGCGTTTTTGGCGGCGTCGGCGCGGTTCTGGCCGAGAGCCAGGTTGTACTCGTTGGAGCCGCGCTCGTCGCAGTAGCCGCCGATAACGAATTTCAATTCGGGGTGGCTGACCAGGTAGGATGCGTCTTTCGAGAGAGTGGCCTTGGCGTCGCTGCGGATATCGTAGTTGTCGTAATCGAAGAAGATGTCCTGGACATTGGCCTTGAACTCCTGTTCCTCGCTCAGGGAGCTGACGGGCACCTGCACGGCGGGCGGCGCGTTGACGGTGACGCGGGCCGAGGCTTCGGCCGAGCCGCCCTCCCCGCGGGCCACCAGGTGGTAGGTGGTCGACTCGGTTGGAACCACGGTCTTGACGCCCGAACTGGGCACGTCACCTATGCCGTCGATGGAGACGCTGGTGGCATCGGTGGTGCGCCAGGCGAGCTGGACCTGGTCTCCGGCCGAAACCACGGTGGGAGTGGCCGTGAGCTGCGCGGTAGGCGGGGGTATGGCGGACGATGGCGCCGTCTCAGGGGGTGGAAGGGATTCCTTCTTCTTGCAACCTCCGATCGCGACCAGGGCGACAAGCAGGACAACAGGCACGAACATGCGACAACTACGTGGAATCATGGGTTACTCCTTGCAAAAATCCAAAGTGTCTCCCCGGCCATGCGGTCGGCGGGGGTCGTTTGGCAACGATAGAATTATAGTGCAAAAAGACTCCGAGGCCGGTTGTGCGGATGCATGTTCGAAGCTTCTTTGGCGGCTATCCGATTATTGCCGCGCTCATCCTTTGCCCGCGCCGAGGTTTACTTCCAGCTCCAGTTAGGCATGAAGTTGTTGCCGGAGTGGGTGAGTTGTTGCTGGCCGGTGCCGTCGGCCAGCATAGACCAGATCTGGCTGTGGCCGCCTATGGCGCGCTCGAAAACGATGTGCCGGCCATCGGGCGCCCAGGAGGGAAAGTCGTTGCTGCCGGATTCGTGGGTGACCTGCAGCCAGCGCTTGCTGGCGATGTCCATGACGTAGATATCCTGCCCGCCGGGGTCGCCGGGACCGTACTTGCGATTCCAACTGAAGGCCAGGAACTGGCCGTTGGGCGACCAGGAGGGGGAGATGGCATAGCCGCCGTCGGTCATGCGCTGAATGTTGGCGCCGTCCTGGTCCATGGTGTAGATTTGCGGCTCACCGGTGCGCCCGCTGACCCAGGCGATTTGGGCGTTGGTGCGGGGGTTCCAGGTGGGCGAGACGTCGGGGCCGCTAAAGTTGGTCAAGCGGCGCAGGTTGGCGCCGCTCTGATCGGCAACCCAAATCTCCGGATCGCCCGTCCGCGAGGAGGAGAAGGCGATCCTGGCGCCGTCCCCGGACCAGGCCGGGGATTGATTGCTTCCGCCTGCCGTGCCGGCGGGAAAGGCGACCGGGCGGTTGAGTTCCAGGGAGTACATGCGGATGGACCATCCCTCGCGGCCCAGCGTGGCAAAGGCCAGGCGGGTATTGTCCGGCGAGATGCGGGGCGAGAGCGTGATGCTGCCCAAATGGGTAATCTGGTGCTGGTTCTGCCCGTCGTAGTCCATAGCCCAGATCTCTTTGGAGCCGGTGCGGGAGCTGACGAAGTAGATTTTGGTTTCGGCGATGCCGTTGATGCCGCCGCCCAGGCGATAGATGATTTCATCCGCAAAGCGGTGGGCAATGGAGCGCGCTGAATCCGGGCTGGAGGCTTCGTTGTACTGCTTGCCCAGCACCTGGGGGTTGGCGCTGTTGCGCGTATCGAAGAGCCAGCCGTAGACGATGAGGCGGCCATTGCCGGCCGAAAGCGAACCGAAGGCCACCATGGCCGCATTGGCCGGGGCATCGGCCCACTGCTGCAGGTGGACCTCCTGGGGCGAGCCCGGCATCTCCTGGGGCGCCAGGCTCTTTGAAACCAGGTCGAAGATGCCAGCGCTGGACAGGTCGCCAAAGAGGGTGGCGTCGAAGACCGTCTTCAAGGCCGGGGTCTGGGGATCGGCGCCCAGGGGCCTGAAATCGGCGGCGGCGATGCGAATGCGCTCATTGCCGAGGTTGGTGCCGGTGTGGACCCAGTCCTGGGCCGGCAGTAGGCTGGCCGCAAGACAAACCAGGACCAATACTGAGAGAGGCAGAAGCCGGGAAAGTGTCTTCATGCGATGTGCAATCCTTCCTGGTGAATGGTGGAAGCGGCGCTCTGATACTCCTTGCGCCACTGAGCAAACGGGGCAAACAGATCAATACGCACAATCATAAGTGACGTCCAGCCATTGATCGTTGGAGTCGGGCGGCAAGGCCCCAAATGTGTCAACCCGCTGTGTAGCTTGCAGGCATGAACGGTCGAGCGTGGGGCTGCCGCTGGAAATGTTGATTTTGAAGTTGGAGGGGACGCCCTGGCGGCTCACCTTGAAGTATATCTGCGAGGTAGCACCTCGCGGCGTGCGCGGATCCACCACGCCGCGGTACCAGTTCTGATCGACCTTGCGCTTGATGATCTCAACGTACCAGCCAAAGCGGGTGCCAAAGTCGCCGTTGCTCACGCTCACCGGCCCGTTCGATCCACCCTCCGCCTGCATGGCGCGGGGCATGAGGCTGCCCGCCTGCTCGCCATACCTGGCCCGGTTGTCCTGCACGGGCTGGCGCTGCTGAGATTTCGGCGCTGCCTTGGGCTGCGGCTTCTTTTGCTTGCCGGCGAAGGGAATGGCCTTTTCATCCACCGCCTGCTTGGCCTTGGGAGTGGGCTCGGCGGGAGCCTGGCTGGGGGTCTCGGTGGCCAGCACATTCTGATTGGGCGGTTGATCTGCGGGCAGCGGCAGGGCGTTGGAGACCAGGCTTACCTGGATGGCTCCGCCCGCTCCCGGATTGCCCCACATCATGCGATGGAAGAAGCCGTTGAGCATGCCGTAGAGCATGAGCGAGCCGAACAGAGCACAGTGCAGCACCAGCGAGCCCGCGGCCGGCGCGGCCATGGGATCCGGCGCCGGTGGGCGTTCCAGTTGCTCGAGATCTTCCAGCAGACTGATCATGCGCTTGGCTGCCACTCTCAATTCAAGACGGACCAATCAACAAAAGGTCAGGAGGCCTGCGCCCTGATTTCTTCCCGCTGCGGATTCCGGGCGCCCCCGTACCTCCAACGGAATCCGTTCAATCCTGATTTCCACCTGCCGTCGCAGCTTTCGTCTCCAGCGGCTGGGTGACGATGGAGATGTTGGTGATGCCGGCCTGCTTCACCGCGTCCATGACGCTGGCGAAGGCGCCAAAGGGAACCCGCTCGTCGGCGCGCAGATAAATCACCTGCTTGGCCGGGTCGACCCCAGCCTGGCGCAGCTTCTGGGCCAGCTCATGAACGTTGACGGGCTGATCGTCCAGAAAGACTTGGCTGTCGCGGTCGATGGTCAGCACCAGGCGCTGCTCGGTGATCTCCTTGACGGTGCGCGTTTTGGGTACCGCCACTTCAATGCCCGACTGCAGCACCGGCGCGGTGATCATGAAGATGACCAGAAGCACCAGCACCACGTCCACCAGCGGCGTGATGTTGATCTCCGCCAGCGAGGTGCGGGTCTGGCCGTCGCTACTTGTAAAGGCCACGATCCGCCTCCCGGACTGAATCCCTGACGGGTTCGGGGCCAGGGTTGGCAGCGCGCTGCGGCAGAGGCGCGCGCACCGGAATCTCTTCCAGCGAGTTCAACAGCTCGCGGCAAAAGTCGTCGATGGCGGCGGCAAAGACCTTGATCCGGGCGGTGAACTGGTTGTAAGCAATCACGGCGGGCACGGCCACAAACAGCCCGGCGGCCGTGGTAACCAGCGCCTCGGAGATGCCGGGCGCCACGGCCCTCAGCGTAGCCGCGCCGGCCGTGCCCAGCCCGTGGAAGGCGTCAATGATGCCCACCACCGTGCCGAAGAGGCCGATGAAGGGGCTGGTGGCCGCGATGGTGGCCAGCCAGGTCATGCGCCGTTCCAGGTTGCTGACGGCCTCGCTGGCGGCGGTCTGCGCCGAGCGTTCCAGCGGAGCCAGGTTGCGCGGCGGTCCCGAGCCGCCCGTCTGGCGCTTGTAGGTCTCGTAAACATCTTCAAAAACCTGGGACAGGGGGCTGAATTTGTAGTCCGCGGCTATCGAGGAGATCTCCTGCAGGCGGCTGGCCTTGCGGAAGGCACGGACAAAACGGCGGCTCTCCTTGGTGGCCTTGCTGAACGTTGAAATCTTGCCCAGGATCACGGCCCACGAGTAAAGACTGGCCACCAGCAGCAGCGCCAGCACGGCCATGGCCACGGGGCCGATGTTCGAGAGCATCTCCATCACCGCGCTGGTACTCTGCGACCAGGGCGGCGTCCCCGGGGCCGCGCCGCTGTCAGCCTGCATGATCATGAGCAAGGAAGCTGTAAGAATCGCCATTCACCTCAATATCCACGGTATCAGACTGAATGGCCGCTTCCAAGTTATCGATATGGTGCACCGGCAGGGTTTGGGCTGGCTTCAAGCAGGCCGCGCAGGCGCCGTTCATGCTATGCTGCGTTCGGATTCCCGCTGCGGCTTTTGTTCCTTGTGAAGAGCCGGCTCCCGCGGCCGGGCGCGCCACAAATGCCCCGTGCCCCATCCTTTTCGCGTTCGTTGCGGAAAGGGTGGGAAACCACAACTCTCAACCGGCCGGATTCACGAGTAACCTGATAGAACGGGAAGGCGGACCTCAACCATGCTCGTCGAACTGCGCGCTGAAAATTACGCCGTCATCGATCACGCCATCGCCGTCTTTGGCCCCGGCCTCAACCTGCTCACCGGCGAGACCGGCGCCGGCAAATCCATCCTCGTGGACGCGCTGGCCCTGCTCATGGGCGGCAAGGCCTCGGCTGAAGTCGTGCGCCACGGCGCCGGCAAGGCGGTGGTGGCCTGCGTCTTCGAGTCCGCCCAGAACGCCGAAACCATCCTGGAAGAAAACGGCATCGACTCAGCCGGCAGCGACGTCATCCTCCGCCGCGAGATCATGGCCACGGGCAAGGGCCGCGTCTTCGTCAACAACCAGCCCGCCACCGTCGCCGTGCTCAGGCAACTGGCCCCCGAACTGGCTCTGGTCCACGCCCAGAGCGAGGCCCTTTCCAGCTTCGACCAGGCCCAGCAGCGCATCCTGCTGGACCGCTTCGGCGGCATCTCCACAGACGCCGTAGCCGAAGCCCACGCCCGCTGGCGCACGGCGGCTGGCAAACTCGACGATCTCCTCCAGGGCGAGCAGGACCGTCTGCGCATGGTCGATCTGTGGAGCTACCAGAATAAGGAGATCGAGGCTGCCCATCTTCTTCCCGGCGAGGACGAGGCATTGGAAACCGAAAAGCGCGTCCTGGCTAACTCGGAAAAGCTCTACACCGCCGCCATGGGCGCCTTCGAGCAGCTTTACGAAGGCGGCGCATCGGCTGAAGTCGCCCTCCGCGCCGCCCTGCGCAACGTGGAGGAGCTGGCCCGCTACGATCCGCGCTTCACTGAGGCCGCGCAGCAACTGGAGTCTGCCCGCGCCACCGTCGGCGACGCGGCGGCCAGCCTGCGCGACTATGCCGCGGGCATCAACGCCTCGCCCGAGCGCCTGGCCGAGATCGAAGACCGCCTGGCCCTGATCGACCGCCTCAAGCGTAAGTACGGCAAGACCATCCCCGAGGTCATCGCCTTTGGCGAGGAGGTCGCCCGCAAGCTGGCCGAGGTCGAAGACCGCGACGAAATCCTCAAGGAGCTGCGCGCGGCCCTCGATGAGGCCGCGACCGCCTATCGCGCCGCCGCCGCCGTCCTCACCGTCGAGCGCAAAGCCGCCGCCACTAGGCTGGCCAAACTCGCCGAGGTCCAGATCAACTCCCTGGCCATGAAGGTCCGCTTCGAGGTCGCCGTGGCGGCCAACGAGAATGAGTCCGGCTGGACCGCCAGCGGCTGGGACCAGGTCGAGTACCGCATCGCCACCAACCCCGGCGAGCCGCTCAAGGCTCTCCACGAGATCGCCTCCGGCGGCGAAATGTCCCGCGTCATGCTGGCCCTTAAGGTCACCGTCGAAGAAAACTCCTCCAAAACCAGAAAAAAGACGCCTACGCCACGGACGCTGGTCTTCGACGAAATCGACATCGGCATAGGCGGACGCGCCGCTGAAGCCGTCGGCCAAAAGCTGAAATCCCTCGGCCGCGGCCAGCAAGTCCTCTGCGTTACGCATCTCCCCCAGATCGCCGCCTTCGCCGACCAGCACTTCCTCATCGACAAGCGCGAGTCCGAGGGCCGCACCAAGATGCAGATCCGCCTCCTCGACGACCGCGCCCGCACCCAGGAAGTAGCGCGCATGTTATCCGGCGCAAAGGTAACCGAAACCAGCTTGCAACACGCCGCGCAGATGATCGCGGGGAGTCGGTGACGGTCATTTGATAAGGGGATAATGCCGCCACAGATTCCCAGATCCCAAGAACACCCAACCTCGACGGGCTATTCGGCTCCTTTACTACTTTGATTCTCCTCTCCCAGTAGGTCATCTAATTTCCTTGCGAATCCTTTATCGCTTTGAGCTATTCGCGTACAGTCTTCAAATCGGGAGCAGACAAAGCACCGAAGAAGGAGCATCGATATGAAACCTCAAAAATTGAATGGCCCTGACAAAGCGTATGGCATCACCATCGTGAAATTTGGGAGCACCTCCGAGAGACTACGCATCCTCGTATTTCCAGCCAAGGAAACGTGGATAACGACTATTCGTGGGTGCAAGCAACCTTACGAGAAAGTTGTGCCAGATATTTCCTCGCCGTTGCCTAAAGACGCGAAATTCAGCGGGCTTCGGACGGCGATATATCTTCTACACGAAAATGATCACGACATAGTCCAGAAAATTAGCCATTGCGAAGGGCAAATGACCTCGATGCTTTGCGAACTGTCAAAGGAAAAATGGGATGAAGTCATGCTTCCGCGTTGATTCCGTGCATAGCGCTTGGCTTCTGGATCATTTGAATAGCTAGGCTATACACTGCCACTTATGTACAAGTACACGACAGAAGACGCCCAAGCGATCCGACGCGCCATACAAGCTGGCGACTTACATCGTGCCATCCAACTTCATCGTGCGATTTTCCCACCCGCAGATTCGAAAGTGATACACGAGACTGACGAGGGTGATCTACAAGATTTCCTGTACACGCCTCTGCCTGTTTTCTCTTTCTGCTCCGACGAGGAACTGCGCGAATTGCGTTTACGCATGGCCACAGCCATTTGTCTCTGCATCAGAGCTGACAGAGCTATTATCCCGGACGCAGTTCTTCCGTGGCCTCATCGAATGTCGCCCAAGGCCGCAGCGCAAAATTTCTTCAACGCTATCGCCACGCATCGGAATGTTTCATACTGGCTGAGGAAAGGATTAGTCCAGACAGCCAAAATCCTGAACTCAATTGATGGTCCCTGCTCTGCATGTCTTGAGGCGGCCCAGGAATATGACATTCTGCAGCTTCCGAGCTTACCTCTGCATAATTGCAAGAACCTAAACACAATAGGATGCCGGTGTGTTGCGTCTATTGGGAAATTAAGAGATTATCACTATCTACTAAATAAAGGTGCAGGTTCGAAATAGCGACACGAGCAAAACCGAGCAGCCGGATAGGGGTGGCACAAATCTCAAATCCGGGTGCCCCGGGTCTCACCTTTGAGACCTGGGATTCGATCTCCCTGCCCCGCTACCACGCCATCGCTGACGGCACTGGCCGAATTTGCTTTCAATCTACGCAATATGCGTTTATAATTACTCATTATGCGTAAGAACGCCACTCTCGACGCGCTCTTCCCGGCGATTCGGGCCGGTGTGCTTTCCGCGACCCTGTTGCAGCCGGAGCGCTGGTGGTATATGACGGAGCTGGCGCGGCATCTGGAGACCGCGCCCTCCAGCCTGCAGCGCGAACTCGAATCGCTGGTTTCAGCAGGTTTGCTTTTGCGCCGCCAGGAGGGCCGCCGCAGCTATTTCAAGGCCAACCCCGGCTCCCCGCTCTTTGCCGACCTGCGCGGCCTGATCGAAAAAACCACCGGGCTTGTGCCCGCGCTCACGGCGGCCCTGAAGCCTTTCGGCGGCCGCATCGAGTTGGCTTTCCTATATGGGTCCATGGCGAGCGGAGAAGAATACTCTGCCAGCGATGTGGACCTGGCCATTGTGGGCAAACTCAAACAGATCGATCTTCTACCGGCATTGCGGAAACTGGAAGCCCGCTTCCGCCGCGAGGTGAATGTTACGCTGTTTTCGCCCCGGGAATTCCAGACCAGATTGGCTGAAGGCGACCACTTTCTGCACTCCGTCTTGAAAGGCAAGACCATACCGTTGAAGGGCGCGCTCCATGAGCTGGAAGAAACTGCTTCAGGACAATAAGGTTCACCGTCACGCCACCAGCCGCAAGGAAGTGGCGGAGATCCGCCGCCTTGTGGCGCGCGATCTTGCCGACGCTGCTCTTGCCGCACTCTCTGAGGATCGCCGCTTCGCCACAGCCTATAACGCCGCACTGCAAACCGCCAAGATGGCTGTTGCATGCGCCGGTTATCGCATCGCCAGCGTCCCTGGGCATCATAGTCTGACTTTCGAGGGTGCTAAACTAGCCCTCGGCAAGCCTGCCGAACAGCTTGCCGGCTATTTCGATGCCTGCCGCCGGAAACGAAACGAAATCGACTATACCGGCGCGGTGATCGCCACCCGGACAGAAGCGGACGAACTGCTGCTGCACGCCAAGTCGTTTTTGAAGCTGGTGGAAAGCTGGATAGCATCAGCCCATCCAGCGTTGAAGGTCTGAGCCCTGCGACACGGGTGAATGGTAGAGCGGAACGGGGTTCCTTGACGGCCTGCGTATAATCGAAGCCGAGGCGCGAAAGTCAGCCATGAGATTTTTGAACGTCGTTGCATTCCTGGCCATCGTACTGCCAGCTGTTTTTGTCCTGCCTGCCCAGGTATCCTCGACGCGCAAGGAAATTGACTTTTCCTCCCTCGATGCCAACCACCCCTACAAAGTGTCGGGCACGCTTTTTCTCCCGGAAAACGCCTCGAGTCCGGTTCCCGCTATCGTTTTGGTTCACGGCACCATGGGAATCGACAAGCGCAGTCTGCTTTACCGCCAAGCGATCCTGGGCGCGGGGATTGCCATCTTTGAAGTGGATTTCAAGAGCGGGATTTATAGGAGCACTACGGACCGGCCTGATCCCGACGTCTTTCTGCCATTGGCTTTCGCGGCGTTGAAAGAATTGCGAAAACTGCCCACCATCGATCCCAGCCGCATCGGCATCATGGGCTTTTCCCTGGGCGGCCAAATAGCCCTGAGAACAGCCATGGAAAGCAACCAAAAACAATGGATGGGAGATGACCAGGGGTTTATCGCATTTGCGACATTCTACCCGGTGTGCAAGGCCTTTATAAAAGATTTGGATAAGAGCGGCAGCAAGCTGACCGGTGGTCCGATCATTGTCTTTTATGGGACCAATGACTCCTACGGCGAGGGCACGACCGTTCCTAAACTAAAAAAACTGCTCGCGAAAAGGTACAATTTTCAGTTGATTACCGTCGAATATCCTGGCGCCACACATGGTTTCAATCTCAATGTGCCCAACATGAGCTTTCCCGATCCCGCCGCCAACGGGTTTAGAGCCCACATATCCTGGAACCCCGAGGCAGCCAACGATTCCATAACCAAAGTGGTGGCCTTCCTGCGGGAAAATCTGGCCGCCAAGTGATGGACTTCAAATGCGAGGTTCTGCCAAGCGCCGTTCTTTACCTGACTGTTTGGTAGGGCATTGGTATACTGGCTATGTGACCCCTACTGTGCTTGAAGCCATCTCGAACGGTCCCCACGCCGAGACTTCCCCCAATCAGAAGAGGGTGTTGCTGCTCAAGCCGCGCGGCTTTTGCGCCGGAGTGGTGCGCGCCATCGACATTGTGAAGATCGCCTTGGAAGCCTTCGGCGCGCCCATCTATGTGCGCCGGGAGATTGTGCATAACCGCTATGTAGTGAATGAGTTGGCGGAGAAAGGCGCGATCTTCGTGCATGAAATCAACGACGTGCCCGACGGCCAGCGCGTCATCTACTCCGCCCACGGCGTCTCGCCCGCGGTCCGCGAAATCAGCAAGGGCCGCGGACTCAAGGTGATTGACGCCACCTGCCCGCTGGTGACCAAAGTCCACATCGAGGCGGTCAAGTTTGCCCGCCAGGGTTACTCCCTAGTGCTCATCGGCCACCGCGACCACGACGAAATCGAGGGCACCCTCGGCGAGGCGCCTGAGGTAACCCAGGTGGTTTCAAATGTTCAGGAGGTTGCGGCGCTGAAGGTGCCCGATCCGGACCGGGTGGCCTATCTGACCCAGACTACCCTGAGCCTGGACGAGGCGCGGGACATCATTCATGCCCTCAAGTTAAAGTTTCCAAACATAGTTGGCCCCCATTCGCAGGACATCTGCTACGCCACCGAGAACCGCCAGGTGGCGGTGCGCAACGTGGCGCACTATGCCGAGCTGGTGCTGGTGGTGGGTTCGACCAACAGTTCAAACTCCAACCGGCTGGTGGAGGTTTCGCGCAACCTGGGGACCATAGGCTACCTCATTGACAACTCCCAGGCGATCAACCCCACATGGCTGGAAGGCGTGAAGAATGTGGCGGTTACGGCCGGCGCATCGGCTCCCGAGGTGCTGGTGGAGGATGTGGTGAATTACCTGCGGCAAAACGGCTTTTCGAGCGTCGAAGAGGTTGAAGTCATGCCGGAAAATGTGCGCTTCGGTCTTCCTCCGGAGATTGTGCAGGCCATTGGCAGCGCGAACGGCGCTGAGGCTGTGCCGGTGCGGTGAAAAGAGCAGGGAATAGGGACTAGGGAATAGGGAATAGGGAATAGATCCTGAGGCATTTTATCCGCATGATTCCAGAACAAGGGAAGACGCAATTCGCGACAACCAGATTCCCGGCGCCGAGATTTGGCCGGCTGGACGCGGACCCGGCAGATGTGGAGTCGGCCATTGTCCGCTCGCGGGAGTTCCTTCTCTCCCTGCAGCATCCTGATGGGTACTGGTGCGGGGAACTGGAGGGGGACTCGATGCTGGAGGCCGACTACATCTTTCTGCACACGCTTTTGGAGAGCGGCGATCCGGGCCGGCTGAGGCGGGCGTGCACGGAGATGATGCGCTACCAGAACGAGGAAGGGAGCTGGAGCATCTATCCGGGCGGCCCAGGCAATATATCGCTTTCGGTGAAGTGCTATTTCGCGGCCAAGCTGATGGGCTTTGGGGCCGACGACCCAAAGTTGGTCAAGTGCCGCGAGTGGATTCTGGCGCACGGCGGCGTGGTGGCAACCAACACCTTCACCAAGATGTATCTGTGCGGGCTGGGCCAGTACGACTACGATGCGGTGCCGGCCGTTCCGCCGGAGATCGTTCTGTTTCCGAAGTGGTTTTACTTCAATATCTACGAGATTTCTTCCTGGTCGCGCTCCATTCTTGTGCCGCTGGCGATCATCTACGCCAAAAAGCCGTTCAAGAAGATTCCCCCTGAGCAGGGGATCGATGAGTTGTTTGTCGGAGGGCGCGCCAACTCCATCCTGCGGCTGCGCAGGGACCGCAAGCGAATCCTCTCCTGGCGAAACTTTTTTATTGTGCTCGACAGGCTGATGCACTGGGCCGAAGCGGTTCACCTTCGCCCCGTGCGCACGCTGGCGCTGCGCAAGGCGGAAAAGTGGCTGCTGGAACGCCTGGAGATGACCGACGGGCTAGGGGCCATCTATCCCGCCATGTTGAACGCCATCATCGCGCTGCGCTGCCTGGGCTACTCCGAGGACGATCCCCAGGTGATTCGCGCCCGCGACGAGTTTGAGAAGCTGGGGCTGGAGGAGCCGGCCAATGCGGAGTTGCCCCAGCCCACCTTCCGCATGCGGCCTTGCGTCTCGCCGGTGTGGGACACGGCGCAGGCGGTTTTTGCCCTCGGCGAGGCCGGCGTGGCGCGCAAAGATCCGCGCATGCTCAAGGCCGCGGACTGGATGCTCTCGAAAGAGGTTCGCCACAAGGGCGACTGGGCCGTGAAGGTGCCCAGGACCGAGCCCGGCGGCTGGTACTTCGAGTTCAACAACGAGTTCTATCCCGATACCGACGACACCGCGCAGGTGCTGCTGGCGCTGAACAAGGTGGATAATCCCCGCGAAGGCTACCAGCACAAGGTGGCGCTGCGCGCCATCGAGTGGGTCTTCGCCATGCAGTGCAAAAACGGCGGCTGGGGCAGCTTCGACAAAGACAATACCAAGATGATCTTCCAGTACATCCCTTTTGCCGATCACAACGCCATGCTGGATCCGCCCACGGTGGATATTACGGGAAGAATTCTGGAGATGCTGGCCACCTACGGCTACACGCGGGAGGACAAGCGCGTGGAGAAGGCCATCAAGTTCATCTTCAGCGAGCAGGAGCCGGACGGAAGCTGGTTTGGGCGCTGGGGCGTGAACTACCTTTACGGGACGTTTCTGGTGCTGCGCGGGCTGGAGGCGATGGGCATCGACAATCACGAGCCGCAGATCCAGCAGGCGGCGGAGTGGATACGCATGGTGCAGAACCCCGACGGCGGATGGGGCGAGACCTGCGGCAGCTACGACGATCCCAACACGCGCGGGGTGGGGCCGAGCACGCCGTCGCAGACAGCCTGGGCGCTGCTGGGGCTGCTGGCCGCCGGGGACGACCGCTCCGACTCCATCGCCAAGGGGGTTCGCTGGTTGCTCACCCGGCAGCAGGCGGACGGCAGTTGGGACGAGAGCACAGGTGCCGGATTGACGCGGCAGGCCCTGTACACTGGAACAGGCTTCCCCAGAGTCTTTTACCTGGCCTACGAAATGTACCGACAATACTTCCCGCTGCTGGCTCTCACCGGCTACAGGCGGGCCATGGAACGGAAAAGCAGCTTTTAGCTTCTAGCTTTTTGCTGGTTATTCGTGCGCCATCGACAGTATTTGTCCTTAGCAAAGAGTATGAAGTAAGAAGCAGAAAGCAAGAAGCAGCAAGTCAAGAGCTAATAGCTATAAGCTAGAAGCTAGCACTTACGTAACGCGCCGCCACCGGCGCTGGAGGTTAACCCCGAGATGGCTGTTCCGATCTCCCAGATGTGGACGGTTGCCACCTATGTGATGAAAAAGAAGCTTTCCGGCAGCAATCGCTATCCGCTGGTGCTGATGCTGGAGCCGCTCTTCCGCTGCAACCTGGCCTGCGCCGGCTGCGGCAAGGTGCAGTATCCGCCCCACATTCTCAAGAAGCAGCTTTCGCCGGAGGAGTGTTTTGCCGCGGTGGAGGAGTGCGGCGCACCCATGGTTTCGCTGCCCGGCGGCGAGCCGCTCCTGCACCCGCGGATCGTGGAGATCGTCAACGGCCTCATTGCGCGCAGGAAGTACATCTACCTGTGCACGAATGCGCTGGAGCTGAAGCGGCGGCTGCCGGAGTTCACGCCGTCGAAGTATCTGACCTTCTCCGTGCACCTGGATGGGCAGCGCGAGCATCATGATTTTTCAGTCTGCCGGGAGGGCGGCTACGACATCGCCGTGGAGGGCATCAAGGAGGCCGTCAAGCGCGGCTTCCGCGTCACCACCAATGCCACATTCTTCGATGGCGCCGACCCCAACAGCGTCCGCGCCTTTTTTGACGAGGTGATGGAGATGGGCGTGGAAGGGGTTGTGCTTTCGCCCGGCTACAGCTACGACAAGGCGCCGGATCAAAACCGCTTCCTGGGCCGCGCGCGCGTGCGGAGGCTCTTTCGCGCCATTCTCTCCAACCGCAAGCCGTCGTGGAAGTTCAATATGTCGCCGCTGTTTCTGGAATTTCTGATGGGCGACCGCAAGTACGAATGCACGCCGTGGGGCTCGCCCGCGTATAACATCTTCGGCTGGCAAAGGCCCTGCTACCTGCTCCAGGAGGGTTACGCGGAGACTTTCGATGAGTTGATGAACTCGACCAAATGGGAGGACTACGGAGTAGCCAGCGGGAACCCCAAGTGCGCCAACTGCATGGTGAGTTGCGGCTATGAACCCTCGGCGGTGATGGATGGATTCGGGTCGCTGCGAGGATTTTGGGCCATGGTGCGCGGCAGCTTCTCGAACTATCCCGACCGGCACGCGCTCAAGCTGCTCAACGAGCCTATGCCGCAGGGACGGGTTCCGCTGGTGCAGATTGCGGAGCCCGAGCCGAGTTTGGCGGAAACCAGTCGATAACAGCTATATCACTGAAGCTCCGTGCCCTATCCTTTCGCCTTTTTCCTGGCGAAAGGGTGGGAAACCACAAAAGCCAATCAGATTTTTTAGGGAAAAACGTATGACCGCCGAAGTCCAGAAGTACACATTAGAGCAGGTAGAAGCGCTGGAACTGGCTCCCTGTGCTGAGCATGAGCAGCTTGAAGGCTGGGTTCCAAAGCTGGCCAGCGACGAGAATCTGCGCCAGGCCCTCGACAAGGCCCTGGACTATCGCGGCGACGTGACGCTGACGCTGAAGAACGGCGAGCGCATCGAGGCTTTCATCTTTAACTGCAAAAGCGGCCCCACGCTGGCCGAATCCTTTTTGCAGTACTTCACGCCGAGCTCGCCGGAGAAACGCAAAGTGGGCTACGCCGATATCGCCCGCGTCGAGTTTACCGGCAAGGATCGCGCCGCCGGCAAGCACTGGGAGGATTGGGTGAAGGCTTACAACGAGAAGAAGGCCGTGGGCGAGAAGGACATTGCACTGGTTCCCGAGGCGCTGGAATAGCAAGTAAGCGAGTCAGCAAGTCAGCGGCGCTGGCGCGCATCTGCTGCAACTGCTCAATTGAAGACAAACTGCCGCGCCGAATTTGAAGCTGCCACACTGCGCGCGATGCCGGCAAAACGCAGAGTATAAGATTGATCGAGAAGCCTGCTGACTTGTCGGCCCGCTGACTAGCTGACTCGCTCACTATGAAAGTCTTTCTTACAGGTTCGACGGGATTTATAGGCCACCACGTGGCGCGGGCGCTGGCCGCCGAGGGAGCTGCGCTACGGCTTCTGGTGCGCAAGACAAGCAATCTGGGCAACCTGGAAGGCATCAAGGGCGAGACCCACGTGGGCGATCTGGCCCAGCCTGAATCGATCCGGCCCGCGCTGGCCGGCTGCGATGCCGTGGTTCACGTGGCCGCCGACTACCGGCTGTGGATTCCCGACCCCAAGGCCATGTACCACGTCAACGTGGATGGAACGCGCGAGCTGCTGCGCATGGCGCGCGAGGCTGGCGTGCCGCGCTTCGTCTACACCTCCTCGGTGGCCACCATGCACTTCCGGAGAGATGGGATTGTGATCAATGAGGACACGCCGGTTTCTCTCGACGACATGGTGGGCCATTACAAGCGATCGAAGTTTTTGGCCGAGCGGGAGGCTATTGCGGCGGCTGAGGGCGGCCAGAAGGTAATGATTCTGAATCCCACCACGCCCATCGGCCCCAACGACCGGAAACCCACACCCACGGGGCGCATTTTTGTGGACTTTCTCAACCGCAAATTTCCCGCTTACCTGAACACCGGGCTGAACCTGGTGGATGTGGCGGAGGTGGCGCGGACGCATGTGACTGCGCTGACCAAAGGCGCTCCGGGCCGGCGCTATATCCTGGGCGGGGAAAACCTGACCCTCAAGCAGATTCTGGACAAGATGTCGGCCATTACCGGGATTCCGTCTCCCACAGTGAGGATTCCCCATGCCGTTGCCGCAACCTACGCCTTCTTCGAGGAATGGATCACGGGACGCATCCGCGGCCGCGAGCCGAGAGCCACGCTTGAAGAGGTGCGCATGGGGCGCAAAATGATGTACGCCTCCAGCGCCCACGCGCAACAGGAGTTGGGCTTCCGCATAGTGCCCATCTACCCGGCCATGCGCGCCGCTATCGAGTGGTTCCGCGCCCACGGCTATGCGCCTTAGTAAGGTTGAGCAGGCCCCAGCATGAATAGAGTTGCGATCATTGCCGCGATGGCGGGCGAGTTGAAGCCGCTGGTGTGCGGCTGGCAGCGCGAGCGCCGCGAGGGCGTGGATCTGTGGCGCTGGGACTCTCTCGATGACGAGGGGGAAGTGGGCGAGTGGGTGGCGGCGTGTGCAGGTGCCGGCGTGGATGCGGCAACGCGCGCTTTTGCCGAAGTCGAGCGGGATGGCCCCATCTCGATGGCAATTTCGACGGGCTGGGCGGGAGCCTTGAGCGAGGAGTTTGCGGCAGGCCAGGCTTACCGAGTCTCCGGGGTCATCGATGCGCGGACGGGGGAGAGGTTTGCGGTAGGGGGTGCTAAGGATTCAGGTGATCGCTCTCCCAGGTCTCAAAATCGAGACCTGGGGCACCCAGTTCTGGAGGAGGAGTCTGCTCACTCCCACCCTAGCGACAAAGACAAAGACGTCGCGAGGGTGGGGCACCTAGGTCCGTCTCAGTTGTTGGCGGGGCACCCAGGTATTTGGCTGGTGACCAGATCCCGAGTCGCCGACGTCAAGGAAAAACAGCGTCTCAGGGCCGCCTATGGAACTGGCCTGGTGGACATGGAGGCGGCGGGGGTTGCGCGGCTGGCCCGGATGCGGGGTATTCCTTTTTATTGCGTCAAGGGAATCAGCGACGGTTATAGAGACCAACTGCCTGATTTCAATAGATTTATTTCACCGGATGGGCGGTTTCAACTGGGCCGGTTCGTGGTTTTTTGCAGCTTGAGGCCGTGGTACTGGCCGCGACTGATGCGGATGGGCGAAAATAGCAGGAAGGCTGCCCGAAATATCGCGGGGTCTCTGCTCGATGTTCTAAATGAACTAGGTTCCACAGACAAGCGCAATGGCCACCCAAATTTCAAGCGCTGAAAACCAGATCGAGGCGAAGATTCCCGCCACCATGCAGGCCGTGGTCTATCGAGGCGTGAACGACCTGCGCGTGGAAACGGTGCCCGTGCCCGCAGTCGGGCCGGGGGAACTGCTGGTAAAGGTAGCCACCTGCGGCGTCTGCGGTACCGACCTCAAGAAGATTCACACCGGGTCGCACTCCGCGCCGCGCATCTTCGGCCATGAGATGGCCGGAACCATCGTGAAAGCAGGCGAGGGCGTTTCCCGTTTTAAGGTTGGCGAGCGGGTGATGGTCTTCCATCACATTCCGTGCGGAGAGTGCTACTACTGCCGCAAGCAGACCTTTGCGCAATGCGCGGTCTATAAGAAAGTGGGCGTCACCGCCGGCTTCGAGCCTTCCGGCGGCGGCTTTGCGGAGTACATTCGGGTGATGGACTGGATCGCCGCCAATCACGGCGTGGTTCGGATTCCCGGCGGCGTGCCCTTTGAGCAGGCGGCCTTTATCGAGCCGGTGAACACCATTCTGAAGGCAGTGAAGCTGCTGAATCTGGCCTCGGATGAGACCGTGCTGGTGATCGGCCAGGGCCCCATCGGCGTGATGCTGGCGGCGCTCTCGCGCCGTAGCGGAGCACGCGTGCTGACCTCAGACCTTTACCCCGAGCGCCACGCCATTGCGGCCAAGTTCGGACTGCATGAACCCATCCACGCGAAAACTGAAAACGTGATGGAGCGCGTTCTGGCCGCGACTGAAGGACGCGGCGCGGACGCCGTGATTCTGGCCGTGGGCGGCAATGCGCTGATTGGTACGGCGATGGACGCGGCGCGGCCGGGCGGAAAGGTGATGCTTTTTGCGCAGACACAGCACGGGGAAGCGACCATTGACCCCGGCGCGGTTTGCATGGACGAGAAGACTCTGCTTGGTTCCTACTCGGCCTCGGCGGCCATTCAGCCCGAGGTTGAAGAGCTGGTCTTCGGCGGCTATCGAAACGGATTCGATTTGACGCAACTGATCTCGCACCGCTTCGGCCTGGAGCAGGCGGCAAAAGCGATTGAGGTCGCTTCGCACCCCCAGGCCGGCTCCATGAAGATTATGATTGAGCCTGTGCTTGGAGCAGGAGGAACTTGATGGCGAGCACGGTGAAAGACGCGATCCTCCGTGGCCGCAAGACGGTAGAATCCGTAGTCGAAGAGGGCCGCAAGAAGGTCGAGGACGTCGTCGAGGGAGGCCTGGATACCGTCGAGACGGTCGTCGAAGCCGGCCTGAATACCGTCGAGACGGTGGTCGTCAAAGGCCGCCAGACGGTCGAATCCGCCGTCAGCCTGGGCCGCAAGACCGTCGAGCACGCGCTTCTCCACGGGCGCGGCACCATGCAGGCCGCCGTCCTCCATGGGCGAGAAGATGTCCGCATCGAGCAGGTTCCCATTCCTAAAGCTGAAACGGGCGAGCTGGTTGTGCGCGTGGGCGCGGCGCTCACCTGCGGAACGGATCTGAAGGTCTTTCGGCGCGGCTACCATGCGCGCATGATTGTGCCTCCCGCGCTGTTTGGCCACGAGCAGGCGGGGACGGTTGTGGAGGCGGGCGAGGGAGTGATGGATTTTGCTCCTGGCGACCGTGTGGTGGCGCTCAACTCCGCGCCCTGCGGGCAGTGCTATTTTTGCGGGCGCGGCCAGGAAAACCTCTGCGACGACCTGATGTTCAATAACGGCGCCTATGCCGAGTTCATCCGCGTTCCGTCCCGCATCGTGGCCAAGAATACGCTTAAAGTTCCCCAGCACGTGCCGCTGGAGCACGCGGCGCTGACCGAGCCGCTGGCCTGCGCGGTGCACGGATTTGAAGACTCGCGCCCGCGGCCCGGCGATATGGTGGCCGTGATCGGCGGCGGCCCGCTGGGGCTGATGATTCTGCATGTGGCCGCGCTGGCCGGCTACGAAGCCATTGCCATCGTGAAGCACGACGGCCAGGTGGAGGCGGCGCGGCAGTTGGGGGCCGCGCACGTGGTGCAGACAACCAGCATTCGCAAGGCCATCGCTGAAACGCGCGCGCTTACGCCCAAGAATCGGGGCGTGGATATCGCCATCGAGGCGGTGGGCGTGCCGGAGGCGTGGCAGGAGGCGGTGGAACTGGTGCGCAAGGGCGGCACGGTGAATTTTTTTGGCGGATGCGCGGTGGGAACGCATGTGACTTTGGACACCAATCGCATCCACTACAGCGACATCACGCTGCGCGCCACCTTCCATCACACCCCGGCTATCTGCCGCAAGGCGCTGGACCTGATTGCGGGGGGACGGTTCCAGGCGCAGGCGTTCATTACCGGCCACGCCCACCTATACGAACTTAACCGCGTCTTTGAGAAGCTGATGAAGCGGGGCAGCGAGATCAAAACCGCCATTGTGCCCTGAGGCGAACCTATGACAGTGGCAACCGGACAAACCGAACAGACTGAACAAGCGGGCAAGGAAGCGCAAGCGGAGGCGTTGGAAACAGAGGCGCTGATAGCACGCGGCTGGGCCGTGCTGCCGGAGAGCTATCGCATCCCCGAGGTTGCGCCCACGCTCGACGAGGCGCGGGCTTATTGCAAACGGCTGGCCGAATCGCACTACGAGAATTTTCACGTGGCCACGTGGTTCCTGCCCAGGGCGCTGCGCCCGCATTTTCACGCCATCTACGCCTATTGCCGCATCTCCGACGATCTGGGCGACGAGGTGGGCTCGACAGCGCAGGCGCTGGCGCTGCTGGAGCTTTGGGGCCGCGAGCTGGACGCCTGCTACGAAGGCCGGGCGCGCCATCCAGTTTTTGTTGCGCTGGCGGAGACGATTCGGGCCTGCTCTATCCCCAGGGAGCCGTTTGCGGACCTGCTCACTGCCTTTCGCCAAGACCAGACCGTTACCCGCTACGGCACCATGCTGGACCTGCTGGGCTACTGCCGTTATTCGGCCAATCCGGTGGGCCGGCTGGTGCTTTATGCCTGCGGCGAGGCCAACGAGGAACATTTCCGGCTTTCGGATGCGACCTGTTCGGCGCTGCAACTGGCGAATTTCTGGCAGGACGTGCGCGAGGACTACGCCCGTGGACGCGTTTATCTGCCCCAGCAGGACATGGAGTTCTTTGGGGTGAGCGATGAGACCATCGCGCGGGGAATCGCCACGCCGGAGTTTCGCGCCTTGATGCGCCTGGAGGTCGATTTTGCGCGCGGCCGCTTCGAGGAAGGGCTGCCGCTGATCGGCATGGTGAACCGCGATCTGGCGCTGGACCTGGACCTTTTCAGCCGCGGCGGCCTGGAGATACTGCGCGCCATCGAAAAGCGGGACTACGACGTGCTGAGCGCGCGGCCGGCGATCTCGAAGAGCACCAAGGCCGGGCTTGCGCTGAGGGCCGTGGGCGCCAGGCTGCTGCCCTTCTGGAGCCTCGGCAGGAGCGGGCGGCGCGCAGAGAAGGCGGATTGAGGCGCGATCATCCATTGGACGGGCGTACGCCGGAGAAGCTCACGTTGGACGGAGCCTACGCGGAGTGCCGGGCGATTGCCAGGCGCAAGGCGAAGAACTTCTACTACGCTTTTATCGCGCTGCCCTCGCCGCGGCGCAATGCCATCTGCGCCATCTATGCCTTCATGCGCCAGGCCGACGATCTGGCCGACGACGAAAGCATCTCCATTGAAGAACGCCGCATGCGGCTGGACGCTTGGCTGGGCGAATGGCATGGCGTTTGTGCTGACGGAGAAACGGCTGATCCGGTCTTCGTGGCCGTGCGCGACGCGACAGAGCGGTTCGGGATTCCACTCGGGCTGCTGGATGAACTGGTGGCCGGAGTGACGATGGATCTGAAGAAGTCGTCCGGCGATGAGCCGGATACCTATGCCACTTTCGCCGATCTCTACCGGTACTGCTACCTGGTGGCCTCGGTGGTGGGGCTGGTGTGCATTCGCATCTTCGGCTACACAGACCCAAGGGCGGAGAAACTGGCCGAGGAGACAGGCATCGCCTTCCAACTCACCAACATTTTGCGCGACGTAGCCGAGGATGCGGAGCGCAACCGCGTCTATCTGCCGCTGGAGGATTTGGCGGCGCACGGCCTTGCCCTGGATTCTCTGCTGCACCGCGCCGCCGGCGCGCCGCCAACGGAGCATGAGCGCGCGCTGCTCGCGGAGATTGCTCGGCGCGCGGAAGGCTATTACCGGTCGGCACAGGTCTTGCTGCCGCTGATCGACCGGGAGAGCCAGCCCGCGCTGTGGGTGCTGGTCGCGATCTATCATGGGTTGCTCAAGCGGATTGAGCGGGCGGATTACGATGTGTTTTCGCGCCGGGCGAGTGTGCCCATGGTGGAGAAGCTGGGGGTTCTGGCCGTGGGGCTGGCGCGTATGGGATGGGCGCGGGTGGTTGGGTGATTTAAAAGGCCTCCGGGGCGGCGGAATGGCTGCTGCGGTGAAGGGTACGGGCTTCAGCCCGTACATCAACAAGACTCAAAGGCGCGGGCTTTAGCCCCTGAGGGAATAGGATGCGTCCCGGGCGGGAAACAATTCGGAGCAATGAATTCGCCTATTTCGTCTCCACGCAGACAGCGGGGCGCAGACCTTTCTTTCGTCACGAGCGTTGGGCACGACTGATTCTTTCCACAATCAACCACTATGAGGGGACCGGATACAAGCTCCATGCCTATGTGGTGATGCCCGATCATCTGCATTTGCTCATCACCCCATTTGAGACAATCGAGAAATCGGTCCAACTGATCATAGGTGGATTTTCGTTTCGCGCCAAGCGAGAGTTGGAATGGGCTGGAGAAATTTGGCAACAAGGCTTTACCGATCACCGTATTCGGGATGAAGAAGACTGGCGGAGGCACCTGAAATACATTCGCCAAAATCCCGTTGATGCAAGACTAGTGCCGGATGCTGTTCTCTATGAGTTCACGGGGTTTCCAGACAAAGAGTTCCCTCAGAGGCTAAAGCCCACTTCTTCTTCTGGCCCTTAACGTACGGGCTAAAGCCCGTACCCTTCAACAATGAGAGGATTTTGTTGAACCGTTTGCAGCAAATCCCCCCAAAAACCGTTACGGTGGTGGGCGGCGGCGTGGCCGGCATGAGCGCGGCTTGCGCGCTGGCCGAGGCGGGGTTGCGCGTGCAACTGGTGGAGCGGCGCGGCTACCTGGGCGGGCGGGCAAGCTCGTATCTGCATCCGGGCGTGAATGAGGTCATCGATAACTGCCAGCATGTTCTCTTCGGCTGCTGCACCAATCTTATCGGGTTCTATCGGCGCATCGGGGTTGCGGAGCGGATTCACTGGACCAGCGAGATGACCATGATCGAGCCGGGAGGGCGGCGCTCCGCGCTTGGACCTTCTGCATGGGGTCCATTCACCCTGCCGGCGCCGCTGCACAGCGCGCCGAGCTTTCTGCGCGCCAGGGCATTCACGTTAGCCGACAAGCTGGCGTTGGGGCGGGCGTTTACGGCGTTGATGCGGCCGGTGCCGGCTGATTCTCAAGAATCGCTGGGGAATTGGCTGCGGCGGCACAAGCAGACCGGGGGCGCGCTCGAACGCTTCTGGCGGCTGGTGATTGCCAGCGCGCTTAATGCGGACCTCGATTCCATTGCCTTGCCTTATGCGGCCAAGGTGATCCGCGAACTGTTTATGAATTCGGCACAGGCGGGCAGCATGGGGATGAGCACTGCGCCGCTTAGTGAACTCTATGAAGGCGCGGCGGAATTCCTGCGGCGGAGCGGGTCGAGCGTTTTGTTCAACACCAGCGTGGAGTCGGCGGCGTGGGACGAAGAGACTTCGCGATGGTCGCTGGCTACGCGCGATGGCGCGCTGAAGCCGGAGTTTCTGGTGCTGGCGCTGCCCTTTGAGGCTACGGCCAGGCTGTTGCCACACATGCCGCCAGCCGCTGGCGCTGATGCGCTCGGACGCCAACTTGAACACTACGAGCATTGGCCCATTTGCAGCGTGCATCTGTGGTTCGACCGCGAGATCACCGAACTCGATCACGCTGTGCTGCTGGACCGCGAGATTCACTGGCTCTACAACAAGAGCCGGTTGCAGCCCTGGCGCAGGGGCAAGGGCAGTTATGTGGAGCTGGTGGTGAGCGCCTCGCGCAGGTTCGCCGAGCTCAGCCGCGAGGAAGCGATTGCGCAAGCGGTAAGGGAATTGAGTGAATTCTTTCCGGCAGTGGCCACTGCAAAGCTGGAAAAGGCTGCGCTGGTGAAGGAGATGCGCGCTACCTTCGGCGTTCCTCCTGGAATCGATGCCTGGCGGCCGGCGTCTGTTTCGCCGTGGGCGAACTGCTTTCTGGCCGGGGACTGGACGACGACCGGCTGGCCCTCCACGATGGAAAGCGCGGCGCGGTCGGGGCATCTGGCGGCAGAGGCTGTCTGCGCGAGCATGGGTAAGCCGGGGACCATTCTCAATGCGGATCTGAAGCCGCGGGGGCTGATGCGGTGGATCAGCTTCTAGCTCCGTTTTCGCGCTTAACCGCAATCAAGCTGATAGTATGTTTCTGCAATCTATAGGGATACGGAACGACGCGAAAAAGCTAAAAGCTAGAAGCTGCTTCTCTCAATGCGCAAGCAAGTAGACGCCGATGCAGACCAGGACGGCGGCGGTCCAGCGGCGGCGGTCTACGTTTTCCTTGAGGAAGATTTTGCCTGCGATGGCGTTGGTGACCAGTGTGAGCGAGGCCGAGGCGGGCGCAACGAGGCTCAGGTTGAGGTGGTTCAGGGCCAGGAGCAGGGAAAAGAAGGCGAGGGCCAGAAAGCTGACGCCGGCAAAAAAGGGCGGGCTGGTGAGGACAGCGCGAATGGCGCCTTTGAAGCCGGAGCGGGCGCGAATCTTATCCAGGTCGCCGATGGACTTCATGGCGGCGGCGATAAAGACTTCGCCAGCGGTGGAGCTGAGAACGATGGCGGCAATCATGGCGGTTGCGGTCCACGGATCTTGGTGGGGATCCAGGTAAGGAATGGTCATCGCGGCAGCTCCCGGTCGTTTTGCATAGTGGATTCCTGCCATTCGGTGAGCGCCGTGGCCGCAATCGCCCGTTCCTCGATTAGCAGAATTTTGTGGACCGGTTTTTCGGTTCGGGGAGGGCCTTGCGCGACAAAGCTCACGCCGAGGGTGATGAGGAGGATTCCCGCCCAGCGTTCGAGCGAGATGGGCTCATGAAGCCAGAAGCGGGCAATCAGGGCGACGATGACGTTGCCGAAGGCCGTGGCGGGGAGGACGTAGGTGAGATCGGCCCAGGAGAGCGCGGTGAGATAGCTCGCGAAGAAACCGATGAGCAGCACGATGCCCAGGGCGATCCACGGGGTGAAGATCGCGGCGGCCAGGGTGGCGGGATGGGCCAGCGAGATGGGCGGCAGGCTGGTCATGCCGCGGGAGAGGCAGGAGTCGCCGAGGGGGGCGCAAATGGCCACCAGCAACAGGATCATGTATTGCCGCGGCGATAGTCTTGCGTGAGACATGGATTTTCGGTCCTGACGAAGAGGGCGCCGGTTCGAGGTTCGTAGTCTCCCACCCTTTCCGCAGAAAAAACGGAAAGGATGGGGCACGGAGCATTTGTGGCCGCCCGTAAAAGTGAAGAAGTCCAGTGCCGTCCTCGATGGGAGCCGTCCGAGCGTGAACTAAGCGCCGGCGCTTACGGGGGCTGGCGGCTCGGCCTGCTGGCTGCGGGCAACCTTGACCATCTTGTTGCGCTGCGCGCGGAGTTTGAGGAAGGCTTTGGCCTCGACGTAGAGCCGGGGCAGATCGCGATTCACAAACGCCTTCCAGACCACGCGCATAGCGGCCCTGGGCCTGAAGTAGTATTCGTCGTAGAAGCGGTGAACCATCTCCAGGACGTAATCCATGGGCAGGCCCGGATACTCGATGTGCGCCATCTGGTGGCCGCCCTCGTCGCTCATGGCCGCGGCATTCACGATAAAGCCGTTGGCCTTGGCGTAGTCGTAGAATTCGGTGCCGGGATAGGCGTGGGCTATGGAGACCTGGAGGGTTTCGCAATCGAGAGACTTGGCGAAGTTGATGGTGTTGCGGATCGACTCCCTGGTCTCCCCCGGCAGGCCGAGGATGAAGTCGGCGTGGATGGTGAGGCCGAGCTTGTGGCAGTCCCGCGCGAAGTCGCGGGCGCGCTCCACGGTGGCGCCCTTCTTGATGTTCTTGAGGATCTGCGGGTCGCCGGACTCGAAGCCCACGATGAGCAGGCGGCAGCCGGCCTCGCGCATGGCCTTGAGCGTCTCGTAGTCGGTGGTGACGCGGGAGGTGCAGCTCCAGGTTAGACCCAGCGGTTTGAGCTTTTCGCACAGCTCGATGGTGCGGGCCTTCTGAATATTGAAAGTGTCGTCGTCGAAGAAGAACTCCTTCACATCGGGGAAGTTCTCTTTGGCCCAGGCCAGTTCGGCGGCCACGTCATCGGTGGAGCGCTTGCGCCAGGCGTGACCGCTCAGGGTCTGCGGCCACAGGCAGAAGGTGCACTGCGCCGGGCATCCGCGCGTGGAGTAGAGGGCGATGAAAGGATGGAGCAGGAAGGGGACGTTGTAGCGCGTCACGTCGATATCGCGCTTGTAGACCTTGGTGGCCCAGGGCATGGCGTCCAAATCTTCAACTTGAGGCCGGTCGGGGTTGTGGACAATCTTGCCGTCGCGCTTGTAGCTGATGCCGAGAATCTCGTGGAGCGGTTTTCCCTGGGCAAACTCGACCACCGAGTAGTCGAACTCGCGGCGGCAGATGAAGTCCAGCACGGAGCACTCGTTGAGGGCGCGGTCCGGGTCGGTGGTCACCGGGGGGCCGACAAAGGCGATGCGGATGGAGGGATTGGCCTTTTTAATGGCCTCGGCCAGGCGCTGGTCGCCCTCCCAGCCTATGGTCGAAGTGAAGAGCACCAGGAACTCGTAATCCTTGCAGATGTTGATGGTATCTTCCGCGGAGACGTGGTGCGGAGGCGCGTCAAGCAGGCGCGAACCCTCCAGCAAACCGGCCGGGTAGGTCAGCCAAACCGGGTACCAGTAGGACTCAATCTCGCGCGTAGCCGGCCAGCGCGAACTCGCGCCGCCGTCAAAGTTCTCGAACGAGGGCGGATTCAGGAGAAGTGTTTTCAGGGGCATAGACATCCCTTATATTCTAACATTGCGGCCATTTCGGGGCCGGTTTGTCCGGGTTTCGATCTACTTTGCGTGTAGTTCCTGCAGCCAGTCTTCCATGTGGCCGAGTGCGCAGAGCAGGCTGAGCCGGGCTTTTGCGAGGTCGAATCCGGCGTCCAGCGCGTCCTCAAATTTCTGGCGCTCATCGATGCGGGCCAGTTGCTCGGCTTTGGGGGTCAGTTGCGGCTGGGCGGCGGGGCCGCTTACGCTGCCGTTGCCCAACTCCAGTTGGGAGAGCACGGACTGCAACTGCTCATTGGCGATCTGTTGATTCAGACTCGCAACTTCGGCCAGGGCATCCAACTCGCGCAGGCTGCCGGTAAGCGAGGCAATCTGAACGTCATTTTGCCGCTGGGCCTCTTCGGCTTCGACGGTGGCCCGCAGCGCATCGGCTGCCGACTCTCTGGCCTTGGCGTGTAGAGCGAGATTGAATATTGGAACTTGAATGGAGAATCCGGAACTCAAATTGTCAGACTTGAGGGGGCGCGCGAAGTAGGAGTTGGCATTGTTGAGGAGCTTGGTGTCGCGGTCGTATTCTACGTTAAAGCTGATTTGGGGGAAGAGCCTGTTGAGCGCGTCCCCATGCGCCGTCTGTTGTTTGGCGCGCGCCAGCATCTGCGCCGATGTGATGGCGGCGGTGGTACTGCTGCCTTCATCCGCCTTCACCGCGGGAATCTCTGGAATGCTGGCATGATCGGGCAGTATGGAACCCATTGGCAGGCCGGTGAGCGTGGCGAGTTGCTTTGAAAGCGCGGCGGCGCGCATCTCCAGGTGCAGGCGTTTGAGTTTGTTTTGAGCGGCTATGAGGCGGGCCTGCAACAGATCAAGTGACGAGTCGAAACCGGCCTCGGCGCGTTCCTGCACGATTTTGACCAGCCGCTCGGCGAAAGTCTCCTGCTGGCGCGCGGCTTCAAGTTCGCTGTTCACGGTATCGAGTTCGATGTAGGCCGTTGAGGCATCGAGCGCAACTTGCTCACGTGCGCTTTTGCGGTTGAGGATAGCGGCCTGAACTCCAGAACGCGCCGCGCCCATGTACTGCTTTTGCGGAAGGCTGTAGACCAGCGACTGCACGGTGGCGTTCACGATCGATGGCGGGCTGCCGGTGAAGCCGACAGCAGGCACCGCGGGAAGCCCGGAGCCGAAGCCCAGGCTGGGAATATACGCATCATGGATCTGTGCCAGTGCTGCCTGGGCCTTTTGCACATCGGCCTCGGCCAGCCTGACGGCGATTGAATTACGTTGGGCCAGGTCCACTACGGTGCCCAGCGAAACCTGCGCCGGCAGCAGCACGGGCGCAGCCGCGAACGCCATGAGCATGAGCAAGACCCAGCGCGGATTGTTTTTTATCTTCACGTGAGATATCCCTGTCAATGTTTTGCTTCCTGCGCGGGCCTGTAATCATGCGCCAGGGCCAGGGCCGCTGCCCGTTCCCGATCTGCCGCCGCGGCGTCTCCGAACTGCTCCTTCAGTTGCGCCAGGCGATAGTGGGCCACAAACGCCGGCGCTTCCTCTGTTTTTGCCGAGCCGGCCAGATAATCTTCCAGCATTCTGGCCGCCAGTTCCGGGTCGCGATTGGCTTCAGTCAGCACGCCTGCGCCATCAAAGAGGGCAACGCTCGAGTGCATATCGCGTCGCGCCACGGTCATGCCGCTGTGCAGAGCCGACTCCATCTCCGTCCATCGCTTTTGGCGGCTATAGAAGCTGGCCAGCGTGATCCACTGCAAGGCGGGATGCGCGGCAACCGCGATGGCCTGCTTGAACTCGCGCTCCGCCGTGCCGTAGTCCTTGCGCCCTTCGGCAATGCGGCCTCGCAGCTCGTGGGCGCGCGCTGCATCCACCTTGTCCAACTGCGCGGCGATTCCCTGCGCCTTTTCAATGCCGCCGCCCACTGCTCCGGGCGCTTGCCGGTAAAAATCGCCGAGATCGGCCAGGGCATCGGCATTGCGGGGATCCAGCCGGACCGACTCTTCGAACTCTGCCCGCGTGCGCTTGGCGAGAGAATATGCGTGGAGAAACGTGGCCCGGTCAGCTTTCTCGCCCAGGGCGCGGCCCAGCCACAGATGATAGCCGGAATTCTGCCCATCCAGGCGCACCGCCTGCTCGCACTGGCTTGCGGCGGCATCCCACTGCTCCAGGGTGTAGCGCACGCGGCATTGCAGGTTATGGGCCTCGGCCTGGCCCGCGTCTGACGGGGCAAGGGAGTTGAGCAGGGCCAGCGCCCGGTCCGCCTCGCCGGCCTGGAGGGCTGCGTTGGCCTGAGCCAGCAGGGTCTGCGCGGACGCCGAATTCGTCATGACTGGCGCCAGCACCACTGCCGTCAGAACCCTTGCCGCACAGCGCAACAGTGTCACCGCGCAACCTTTATCGGAATGCCCTCCTGCAAGGGCTGTCCATTGGCTGTCCCGGTTGCCACCCAATCTCCCTCCCTGAGTCCGGAGAGAATGGCCACCTGGGCGATGTTGATGGTTCCGGTGGTTACCGAGGTTCGCACCAGCTCATTGTTGACCACCTTGTAGACGTAGGGCTTGCCGTTCTCGGAGTGGAGCGCTTCGCGGGGCACGCTGAGGGTGTTTGGCTCGCTGGAGGTGGTCACCGTGACAGTGACGTTGGTATCGGGCAGCAGATCGCCATCCGCATCGTCGATCTCGATGAGCACCTCGCCCACATTGCGCGTGCCGTAGGTAATCACGGTTACGGGAGTGCGCACGATGTGCCCATGCCACAGCTTGCCCGGCTTGGCGTCCCACTTGATCTGAATCTTCTGGCCAACGGCCAGCCTTCCGATCTCAGGCTCGTCGAAATAGGCCCGCACGCGCTCATGGTGCAGGTCAGCCAACTGGAGCAGGAGTTTGCCCTCTTCAACAAACTCCGTGGGCCCGGCATCCAGGCTATAGACCGTTCCGGCCACGGGAGCATGGATGGAAGTCTGCGCCAGCACCTGCCGCGCCGCCGCCAGATTGGCTTCAGCGCCGGCCAGCTCCGCCTGCGCCCGCTCGACCTCTGCCGTCGAGAAGCGGCTGTTGGCGCTCTGATCGGATGCGTGCAGGCTGGCTTCGGCTGTATCCAGCCGTTGTTGCGCGGCCGCCACCTCGCTGGCCGAGGCCGCGCCCGTGGCCTTCAGCTTGACGAGCGCATCCAGATCGCGGCTCGCCTGATCGCGGTCCAGCCGTTCGCGGGCAATCTCGCCTGCCGTCGATTGGCGCTCTTGCTGGGTTCCGTTGTGGGTGGCCGCTTCCACCGCTGCCTGGGCCGCCTTGACCCCGCTCCCGGCGGAGGCCAGACGGGCGCGCGCCTGCACATCGTCCAGCACCAACAGCAGCTTGCCTGCCGGTACCTGGTCGCCGGGCTGCACGTAGACGGCCTTGACGGTGGTGGCGATGGGACTATAGAACTCGTAGTTGTCCTCAGGCTCCACGCGGCCGTTGGTGCTCACCGTATTGACCAGCTCCTGGCGGATCACCTGCGCTTGATGCACCGGCAACTGATCCCGCATGAGAAACCGCGTAGTGAAGAAGACGACGACGAGAAGTACGCCCGCGCCCCTCCAAAACCAGAGCCGGAGCCGGTCCGATTGCTTTCTCTCTTCTGCCATTCAACTAACCAGAGTCAGTATATAGGACTCAAATGCCGGTCTTCAGGCGCAGAATAATGCGCCGGGGAGCGGAAGTGGCCAGCCCATCTACAGGCTCGTACAATAGGAACATGGCTCTGGAACCACGCTATACCGGCGAGCACGCCAAAGCCGGCCTGGATTTCGCCTTTCCCGCCATCGAGACCTGGCAGAACCAGTTTCCCGGCTATGAGGTCACGATCGACGATCCGGAGCTGACCTCGGTTTGCCCCAAAACAGGACTGCCGGACTTCGGCACTCTGACCATCCGCTACATGCCTCGCCAACGCTGCCTGGAGCTGAAATCGCTGAAAGAATATCTCTTCAGCTACCGCAACCTGGGCATCTTCCAGGAAAACATCGTGAACCAGGTTCTGGAGGACGTGGTGAAGGCCTGCGACCCGGTGTGGGCCGCGGTGCGGGGCGAATTCCGGCCTCGCGGCGGCATCGGGACCACCGTGGAGGCGCGCTGGCCGCGGCCGGCGGCCTGAACTTGTTGATAAAGCAGTGGGCTGTCGATAGCCGATTGTGATATTTGTGTAAGTTCTTGCTTCTGTTGCGAGAATTACGCCACTTGCTGACTTTGCCCCAGCCTCTCCGTTCGCGCGTCAGCCCCGCCATGGGGACGCTGCTGCTGCTCATTGGGCTGAACCTTTTCAACTACATCGACCGCTATATTCTGCCTGGCGAGGTAGCGCTGATCCAGCGCGAGTTTCACTCCACCGACCAGCAGATGGGCGCGCTGACCACTGCGCTGTTTGTCTTTTATATGCTTGCGGCTCCGCTGACGGGCTGGCTGGGAGACCATTTTCGGCGCAAGCCGCTGATCATAGCCGGTGCGGTGCTGTGGAGCGTGGCTACGCTGGGGTCGGCCTGGGTGCATGACTACCGCACCCTCTTCATCCGCCATGCGCTGGTGGGGGTGGGCGAGGCTACCTTCGGCATCTTTGCGCCGGCGGTGCTGGCCGACTTCTATCCCGAGCGGGATCGCAACCGTATCCTCTCCATCTTTTATCTGGCCATTCCGGTGGGCGCCGCGCTGGGCTACCTGGCGGGCGGGGAACTGGGCACGATGTGGGGCTGGCGAGCGCCGTTCTTTCTCTGCGCGATTCCGGGGCTGGCGATTGCCGCGCTCTACGGGTGGATGGGCCGGGAGCCCGAGCGCGGCTCGAGTGACCATATCCGTCCCACTGCCGATCGCACCACGGTCCTGGGACTGTTTCGCAACCCTGCTTTTCTTACGGCGACCTTCGGGCTGGCGACGCTCACCTTCGCCATGGGCGGCATCTCGGCGTGGGTTCCCACATTTCTGCACCGTTCCGCGGGGCTCTCGGTGGGCGATGCCAGCCTGGTGGTCGGCGCCATAACGGTGGTCGACGGCATTGCCGGAACCCTTGTCGGCGGATGGCTTGCGCAGCGCTGGTTGCGCACCAACTTCCGCGCGCTCTACCTGCTCTCATTTTGGAGCGTGACGCTGACCCTGCCGTGCGGCGCGCTGGTCTTCTTCGGACCGCGCGCATGGGCCATCCCGGCGCTGTTTGCAGCCGAGTTCTTTCTCTTCCTCAATACCGGACCGCTGAATGCGGCCATCGTAAACTCGGTATCGGCGCCGGTGCGGGCAACGGCCATTTCATTTAATTTGTTCTGCATCCACCTCTTCGGCGATACCTTCTCGCCCACCATCATCGGCGCCATCTCCGACCGGTCAAACCTGAGCATCGGCCTGGGGGCTACGCTGATCTTCCTGGTCATCTCCGGCGTGATTTTGCGCATGGGGGCGCGGGTTGCGCCGCCGCTGGAAGAGACGGTCTGATCCCACCAAACCGGGTGCCCCACCTTCGGCGCTGCTTCATCGCGCCTAAGGTGGGATATATACAGTTCTTGTCATTTATCTATCTACTTCGCCGGCCGCGTTTCCTGGTCGCGGGTATTCATAAATGCGCGCCGCCCTCCCTGCGAGCGCAGGTTGGGGTCGTTAACCGGAGGACGGCTCTGCTCGGCGTTGAAGCCGCGGACGAGCTTGGGGTTGGGCTTGAATTTGGGCGGGCCGCCGTAGAACTGGCGGGCATGGCTGACGAGCATCCCGGCGCGGCCATGCATGGGCTGCACAATGCCGCGAACCTGCACGTCCATATCGCGGTATTTACGCAATTCGCCGACCTCATCGTGGTCTTCCCACAGGCTCATAATGGTGAAGCGGCAGGCTTCATCTGGGGTCTGGGGCGTGCACACGTCGAGGAAACGGGTTCCGTCGGGAAGTTGAACCACGTCATAGACATGCACGGTGACGCAGACGTCTTTATTGAGGAGTTTAGAGGCTTCGTCGGCGGGAACGCAGGTCTTGGGCGCAACGGCGTAGGCGGCTGGCGGAAGTGTAAGAGCCAGCACCGCAATCAGTACACGAAGGTGCGCAAAGCGATTCACAGGAAGAACTGCCACGAGGGTACGCCGATTTGCGCGTCCGGGAAAGTCCCGCCATTGAATCCGGCATGATTCCATTTCGCGATGACGTCAGGGAACGCAGGCCGTTCGCTCCTATTTCCCTTTCCAATCGAGCCGGTCATAGGACAACTCGATCGTCTCCGCAGCATGCCTGGATTTCATTTCGGCAGACGACGGCAGGGTGTGCTTGACCGGCCAGCAGTTATAGAAATTCATGCGGCCCGTCTCGACTCCGGCGTCGTCATGAAAGATGATCGACACGGACCTGCGATCCGTCTTGCCATCGGCCACATTCTGTCTCCAATGGGCCCACTCCAGCGTGTTGGACCAATCCTTGGTCAGCACGATCTTTCCCGGCTTATGGTTGCCCGGACGCGTACGATTGACTCCGTCCTCTCCATCTTTGTATGTAGAAATGCTACTCTGCGCCTGTTGCCCTCGGGCCTCTGTTACAAACGCTTTCAGATTTTCGATGGAGTGCACGCCCGCCACAGAGACGCCATCGATCTCCACGCTGAATCGATTGGCAAGATTGAAGTCGCCTGTTGTCTTGGAGGTAGCAGCCGGCTGTTGCTGGTGGCCGGCCACTGCGCCTTTTTGCGCTACCGCCGCTGCGCTCATCAAAAGGCAGCATACTGCGAACACGAATGCTTTGTGCATGATCTCCCTCCCCTGGTTTATTTCTTTCCGCGCTCGACGATAGACCGAATCTCCCATTTTGTAAATGAGCGCAGTTACAGAACGAGATTCGAAGTTTCCCAGGTCACAACGGCGAGACCTATGGCACGCGGCGGCGATTTTTACGAGTAGTGCGCGAGATTACACCCTGAAATGGGCTGCTTCTCAATGTGCGCCGGCCGGGGCTCCGCTCTTTGCCTCCTGCCCGTAGTGGCTCTCCACGTAACGGTCGAGAATCTGCTTGAATTCAGCCACGATCGTGTCGCCGCGGAGGGTGGCGTAGAGTTTGCCGTCTACGTAGACGGGAGCCTTGGGCTCTTCGAAGGCGCCGGGTAAACTGATTCCGAGATTGGCGTGCTTGGATTCGCCGGGGCCGTTGACGACGCAGCCCATAACGGCCAGCTTCAGCTCTTCGACGCCAGTGTATTTCTTGCGCCACTCAGGCATTTGGGTGCGCAGGTAGCTCTGGATCTGCTCGGCCAATTCCTGAAAATATGTGCTGGTAGTCCGGCCGCAGCCGGGGCAACTGGTGACCTGGGGCATGAAGCTGCGAATGGAGAGAGATTGCAGAATCTGCTGCGCGGCTAAAACTTCTTCTGTCCGTTCGCCGCCGGGTTTGGGCGTCAGGCTTACGCGAATGGTGTCGCCGATGCCGGCCAGCAGCAGCGGCGCCAGGCCGGCGGTAGAGGCGATCAGACCCTTGGCGCCCATGCCGGCTTCAGTCAGGCCGAGGTGCAGGGCGTAGTCGCAGCGGGCAGCGAGGGCCGTGTAGACGTCGATGAGGTCGCGGACGCCGGAGACTTTGGCGGAGAGGATGATCTGGTCGTGGCGCAGGCCGTAGCGCTCGGCGGCTTGGGCTGAGTCGAGCGCGCTGACAATCATAGCTTCCATCATCACGTCGCGGGCGGGCAGCGGGTTGGGCCGGCGGCTGTTCTCGTCCATCATGCGGGTTAAGAGAGATTGATCGAGCGAGCCCCAGTTGACGCCGATGCGGACGGGCTTCTGGTTTTCGGCCGCGCACTCGACCATGACCTGAAAATTGTCGTTGTCTTTCTTGCCGATGGACGCGTTGCCGGGGTTGATGCGGTACTTGGCCAGGGCGCGCGCGGCGGCGGGGAACTTTTTGAGCAGCAGGTGGCCGTTGTAGTGGAAGTCGCCCACGATGGGAACACGGAGACCGCGCTTTTCCAGGCCTTCGACGATGTGCGGAACGGCGGCGGCAGCGTCTTCGTTGTTGACCGTGACGCGCACGATCTCAGAGCCGACGAGCGCCAGGGCCGCAACCTGCTGGATGGTGCCGGGGATGTCGGCCGTGTCGGTGTTGGTCATGGATTGCACGGTGACGGGAACCTCCCAGCCGACGCGAACGTCACCGATCCTGACTGTGGGTGTTTTCCTGCGCTGAATCTCCGCCATGGTTCCAGTTTACCTGTAATGACAGATAGAGGAAACTTCTTGGTATCCCACCCTTTCGCCAGAAAAAAGGCGAAAGGATGGGGCACGGTGCATTTGTTGGTCGGTTGGCGTTGGCATTTATTCAACGAGTTGTATTGAAAATGCGGTAGTCTGGGGCGATGACGGATGGGATAAACAATCATTTGCCGGCTGCCGGGCCAGAAGCGCGCGGGGACGGTCCTTCGTTGCGGCTGCGCGGGCTGAGGAAGGCCTTCGGCGATGTGCAGGCGGTGGATGGGCTGGACCTGGAGGTGGCGCGGGGCGAGTGTTTTGGGCTGCTGGGGCCGAATGGGGCGGGGAAGACAACCACCATTGAGATTTGCGAAGGGCTGACGGCGCCCGATGCCGGGACGGTGGAATTGCTGGGGCTGAACTGGCACAGCAGCGCGCAAGAGCTGCGGCAGCGCATCGGGATTCAACTGCAGGAGACGCAGTTTCCTGAGAAGCTGACGGTGGTGGAGACGCTGCGGCTCTTCCGAAGTTTTTACAGGCGCGGGATAACGGTGGAGGAGTTGATCAGCACGGCGCAGCTCGAAGAAAAGCGCAGGGCGCGCGTGGGCTCGCTCTCGGGCGGGCAAAAGCAACGGCTGGCCATGGCTTGCGCGCTGGTGGGAAATCCGGAGCTGCTGTTTCTGGATGAGCCTACAACGGGACTCGATCCGCAGGCGCGGCGCCACTTGTGGGACCTGGTGGAGGGGCTGAAGCAGTCGGGACGGACCATCATTCTGACCACGCACTATATGGAGGAAGCGGAACAACTGTGCGACCGCGTGGCGATTATGGATCATGGACAGGTGATCGCGCTGGGGACTCCGCAGCAACTGATTTCGACGGTGGGCGGGGAAGACATTGTGGAGTTCGCCGTGAGCAGTCACGTGACGGACGGAGATGAGGCCGTCCATGGCGCGGTGGATTTGGGCGCGTTGACGGCAATTCCCAGCGTGCAGTCGCACCGCGCGGATGCGGGGCTGCATCAGCTTTCAGTGAGCGAGCTGCATACGGCGGTGCCGCAAATCTTTGCCGCGCTGAAAAGCCAGGGGCTGCATCTGAGCGAGTTTCGCACCCACTCGGCATCGCTCGAGGACGTGTTTGTGCTGCTGACGGGAAGGAATCTGCGCGATGAATAAGTTGCAACTGAGCAGCCTGTACCAGTTGACTTTGGTGCGGTTTTGGCTGATTTTGCGCGAGCCGGAGGCGATTTTCTGGATCTTCATCTTTCCCATTCTGCTGGCGGTGGGGCTGGGGATTGCCTTCCGCAACCGGCCGGCGGATGTGCTGCCGGTGGGCGCGACCACAACGCAGTTGACGCAGGCGCTGGCCGCGGACAAGGGGCTGACGGCGACCACCATGGACGAGGCGACCGGAACCAGGGCGTTGGCTACCGGAGGCATTCTGCTGCTGGCCATCCAGAGGCCGGACGGTGTGGCGTACAAGTACGACGACACCAATCCCGATGCGCGCACGGCGCGGCTGCTGGTGGATAGAGCCATTCAGGCGGCGGCGGGACAACCTGAGGCGGTGCGCGTCGAGAATGTGCCGGTGCATGAGACGGGGGCGCGGTATATCGACTTTGTAGTGCCGGGCCTGCTGGGCATGAACCTGATGGGTTCGGCGATGTGGGGGCTGGGCTTTGCGATTGTAGAGGCCCGGCAGAAGAAGCTGCTCAAGCGGCTGGTGGCTTCGCCCATGCCGCGCTGGCAGTATCTGGCCTCGTTTCTGCTGTCGCGGCTGGCCATGCTGGTCATCGAGGTTGCGGTGTTTCTGGGCTTTGCGCGGCTGGCCTTTGGAGTGCCGTTTCGCGGCTCGCTGTGGAAACTGGGTTTTCTGTGCGTGCTGACTTCGCTGGTCTTTTCCGCGCTTGGCCTGCTGGTGGCTTCGCGGGCCAGGACCATGGAAGCTGTTTCGGGACTGATGAACCTGGTCATGCTTCCCATGTGGATTTTGTCGGGAGTGTTCTTTTCAGCGACCCGCTTTCCGGCGGTGATTCAGCCGCTGGTGCGGGCGCTGCCGCTGACGGCGGCCATCGATGCGCTGCGCGGCAATATGCTGCAAGGGATGAACCTGGGGCAGTTGATGGTTCCGGTGGGGATACTGCTGGCGTGGTTCGTTGTGCCGTTCGCGCTCTCTCTGCGCATCTTTCGATGGAGATAGCAAGTGGCAAGCAGGCAGGGATAGAAAGACTTCATGAACCTCGGAATATCCGTGAGTGCATCGGAGATGATGCGTTAATCGAGAATCCAAACTGACGAATTGGGTATGTAGAGCTTACTCTTCGAGAAAGCGGAACAGTCTCGCTTTAATCTTCTCTAGATTTTTCACTTCGCATTCCCAGACCACCATCACACGCCACCCAAGGGTTTTAAGGGCTGCCTTGTTTCTGCGATCACGTTCTACGTTCGACAATCTTTTAGCGGTCCAGAACTCGGATCGGGTAGCAGGCTGAACTCTTCCGAAGCGACAATTATGACAATGCCAGAAACAACCATGCGCAAATATGACCGCTTTGTGCTTTGGCAAAACAATGTCCGGTTTACCAGGGAGGTTTTTACGATGAAGCCTGAAGCGGTATCCCAACGAATGGAGCAGGGTTCTGACGAAAATCTCAGGTTTAGTGTCTTTCCCTCGTATCGCAGCCATATTGCGGCTTCTCTGTTCAGGTGTGTGAACATCAACCATCACGCGAGCCCCGCATTCACCTGTCTCTTTCGGACCAAAGATATGAATCCTGCCAGGTCAAGAAGCCATGCTCTTTGCGTATTGCTGTACGTATTTTGCAGGCTATTGGGGACGATGAGTTGTAATAGATTTGCCTGCATTTCGTTTGTCTGGTTCACACTGATGGAAGTTTCGAGTGTGAATAGGTGTTTTCGTTTGATTCGTTCTGCTTCAGCTAATACTTGGCGCCAGCGATCTTTACATGTGCTCTTAACACCGAGCATTGTCAAATGAAGGGCATTAAACCTCTTGTCTCTATACTGCTCCTGTCCGGGGAATAGGAAGTCTGGCTGTGAGTGACCTTCTGTGATTGCTGCGCGCTGATAGCGAACTTTGCAGATTCCAAACAGGTCTTCCAGATGATTCTCCAAGGCAAGTCCGGAGCCCCGGCTAGAAGCTCTTTGCCGCCTCCAATCTACCCTCAGCAATTGCTTTCATACGCGAAAGTAGATCCCCAATATCTCGCCCTTGCGCGTCGTTGATCGGTAGGTCTGTCGGGGATACCCCGCAATACTCGTGCATTTCCCAGTCGAGACTAGGGTTGTAGGGGAAATCAGTAAAAAATATCTCTGGAATTCCCAATCGAAATGCAGCAAAGGTCTCGTCGTCGCCGGTTAGCTGGAGCAGAGACCGACTGATATCATCGATCAGCAGGCCACTCTCATTCCCGAAGACGACTGAGCCGTATCTTTTAAAGTTGCCGAAGTCGCGATATCGATATTGGAACTCGACATTCATGTTTTCTCCCTTCATCCACGAAACACATTTTCACGATGGCGCTTGATAAATCCAGCATCCGGTGAGAACTTCTTTGGAAGGTTTATCGGCCGCCCTTCATAAATGCAGAAGGTGTTATTTATATATGGGTCCGGCTTCATCCGACGGAGCCTAGCCGAGAGCAGGATGCATAGGTCTTCGGAGACGGCGATGAACCCGAGATCAAAAGCGCGATCATGAACGGCCGAGAGGCAGAGGCCATTCCTTGGATTGAGCCGATTGGCCCTGTCCTCCCGCCAAGGGATGATGTGGCTCGCTACGAGGAGTTCTGGAATCGGGAGTCCTGTAATGCAGCATTTGAACTCGTAGGCGCTTAGTACGGCCCTCCGAAAAAAGCTCTGACCGATTCGGGCCTGCACTATGGCGCTTCTCGTCTCACCCACATAGCTCGCGGCGTCACGTTCTGATTCATAATCTGGTGCCGGCTCGCCCCTGACCTGCGATTCGACCTTGGCAATTTCTTTTGCAAGTCGAGGCCAATCCGAGGTCATCTCTTCCCAAATCTCTCTGTCCGCATGAGATGCACCGCTCAGCCCCCTGCGCCCGCTTGATCTGATCTCAGGATCGAAACTGGCGAAATTCGTCAATTTCATTGCTAGCGCAGAGGGAGTCCGCTTAATCAGCTTGGCATAGCGAATAATCTCGGGGTTCCGTGCATGCATTCTGCCGAATGGAATCTCGCAGTAGAGCTTCAGGGCGACAATCAACTGCTTTCGTGACCATCCTTCGTGCTTTGGCATACCTTGCTTCCTCCCCGATACCGAAGTAATTCTATACTTCGCTCGGTCAACGCCTGACTCCAAGATCAGCGTAAATCTTTGAGGGTGTTGGAGTACAAGATTCGGGACGCATAACCTTGCGAATTCCTCCAATGCCAGCGAACAGGTCGATAAACGTGAAGCAGGCCTCGTGGTATTGCTTTTCACAGATTCCTCGAAGAATATCGCGGAGTGCTGGTTCGACGTAGAGAGGCAAGGGGATCTGGCGGTTTTCCCAGCGCGAAATGGTTTTTCTGTTCACGTCCAGCTTTTCTGCAAGCACGCGCTGGGTAAGATGTTTACGAACCTTCACTAGAAGATTCAAAGGCTCTGGTCAGAATGGCAAAAGCAGACTGGGCATCTAAGGAGACTTTATGTCCCATTATTTTCCCTGAGGCAAGAAAAATAGGTACGGTCACAACTTTTTAATGCCCGGCGCTCCAACAATCCGCAGTCCTTTCGCAGCCGGGTGGGATGCCATAAATCGCGCTCTTTGCCGAAAATAACCCTCAGCCAGCGCACAATGAAGGAGTCGGGAAAGCGTAGCTTTACCGGCCCCCTATTCCCTATTCCCTATTCCCTATCCCCTAATCCCTGCTTCTCCCCCTACCCCCCTACCCCCCAATTCCGCCTAAGTCGTTGATTCTAAAAGATAATAAGGGCAACAATGGGTCATTTTTGGGTCAAAAACAGGCGTTTTTAGGCCAAAAACAGGGGTTTTTCAGAGCAAAATCACCCTGAAAATGCCAAAATCCCACTGTTTTTAGCGCAGTTGACGAGATAAATTCGTTGCCTAGATAGTTGATCCTGAAAAAGGCTATTTCAAGCGGACTGCATGGTCGTCAGCGCGCCGATGAAGCCCGATGGGGATAGAAACCGGCTCAGGATGGCGTAGATTTCGCGCATACAGCGGCGA